>JBDREF010000252.1:0-24146 GCA_043820045.1 Planctomycetota bacterium
TGCCTCTGGCTCAAAGCGGAAAATCCCAGGGCTCTGGGGACTTCAGTCCCCAGAACAGAACTCGAACTAAAAGTGTGCAACCGGACGGCTCAACATGATCCGCAACGCTTGTGTTGCACTTCGCATGTTAATCCGCCTTCTATGAACCGATGTTGCTCAATGTTGCCGGGTACTTTTTTTGCGTCACGCCGTGGTTTTTCAGGCTTTATGCCGTAGTAAACGTTATCATGACGGAGGCCATCCAAAGTCATGTGTGGACGCCAGGTGTTGTACCAGTCTTTGAATTCATCACACAATTTAACCAGATGATTCAGCTTCCTTCAGCACAATCGTGCCTCCTGAAGTGGCGTTCAATATGTGGTGTTTGTGGTATTGGCTCTCCTTTGGTGAAACCGCCTCTCCTTACACCGCTCTCTTAATACCGAAGCATCCTCTTTTTGTTTTAAGAAGGAGTTTCAAGCGTTGCCAGCGATTCAGCGATTTCACTGCTTAATGACGCGCAAACCATACTTAACGTTTTGGCTAAACCGGAGTAATTCTGCGGGATGATCGACTGCCGGAATTCTGATCTTTTTATAATCATAGTTTTCGCATTTTCCGTATCAATAACCAACCATTGCGCAACAAGAAACAGGTCCTTATCAAGCTCGCTGTCCAATTGAACAATTTCTACAACAACCTGGTATTTAACAGGAATAGATGAATTCCACGGATACGAAGTAAATTTTGCCTCCGGAAGCATGACTGCGAGATTCTCTCCAATCAGACGCGCCATCCCAAGGTCAAGAGATTCCCCCCAGCGGTCGAATTGAGCAAATTTAAGCATCTTTTCCTTGTCCTGGGTAACAATTTGCGGCCTGTCCTGATATTCCGGAATTCTAACCGGCCCGATGCCAATAACCACATCAGAAGCAATATTTATTTTTTTACTTACCTGTTTTTCACATATGGCCTGAAGCATATAAAACCGAGGCATTGGACTATTTGACGTAGATATGCAACCGCTTAAAACCAGGGCAAGACACAGCGCACTCATAACCGCACAGGAATTAATCCGGATTTGTTTCATTTTATTCTCCTTCAATAACTGGTTTTCCTTTTAAAATCGCCTCCGGATGTTGCTCAAGATATTCGGTAAGTAAACGCAATGATCGCATTGTCAGTCTCATCTCCTGGAGCGTATCCCGCAGCTCGTAAATGCTTCTTGGTAAATCGCTTGAATTTACCAATCTGTTAATCTCTTTGGTGATAGACTCTATATTCTTCGCGATTTCTTTAATCTGCATTTCATTCATAAGCTCAAAAATATCCGGAGAGGTCGGAAGCGTCGGCAGTTCTGGATACTGATTCAGGATGGCGCGAAGTTGGGCCGGTTTATCCGGATAAAAATCAAATGAAATCATAAGCTGGCCGGTCAAAAAACTCTGCACTTCGAGTTTCCCCCGCAGGCCAAGCTCAATCAATTTCTTATCTCCGCCAAATTCCCCAAAACTGGGGGCGCCCTCAATGCGCCCCTGTTCGATCTCGACAATCACGGGAAGCATAATAGTTCCTGCCTTTGAGTCATATATCAGGCTGATGTCTTTTACGGCACCGATATTGACCCCACGAAACGTAACAGGGGCTCCTATGGAAAGGCCTTTAACGGAACCATCGAAGTACAAAACAAATTTATTTGTCTGTTTGAAAAGTGTCTCCGAACCCAAAACCACTATTCCTATTATCAGCAATACCAGGGCCG
This sequence comes from Planctomycetota bacterium, assembly GCA_043820045.1. GTDB lineage: Bacteria > Planctomycetota > Phycisphaerae > Sedimentisphaerales > Anaerobacaceae > JBDREF01. Next base: position 1,742 of record JBDREF010000252.1, read on the forward strand.
CTATTACGAATAAACCAATCATTGTTTTGTTCGCTTTTCTACTCACAGTTTAAGCTCCTTGCGTTCCGGCTCTCGTTAAAAACTGGATAACCCTGCTATCCTTGGAATCAGCCAACAAAATATTGGGGTCACCTGTAGCAATCATAGCTTTGCTATCCATATCAAGAAACACTGAATTATTCCCAATGGCAAAAATACTGGCGAGCGAATGCGTAACAACAACTACCGTAGCGCCTAAACCATCTCTTAGCTTAAGAATCAAATCATCAAGCTTTCTCGCGTTTATTGGGTCAAGCCCGGACGACGGTTCATCAAAAAAAATGATGTCAGGATCAAGCACAATTGCCCGCGCAAGGCTGGCTCTTTTACGCATCCCTCCGCTTATTCCCGAAGGTAAAAAATCCTCATATCCTTCCAGCCCAACCAGCGAAAGTTTTAACGCTACCATTTCCTGTATCTGTTGCCTGGATAACTTTGTATACAGCTGTAAAGGAAGCGCGATATTCTCCCCTACTGTCAAAGAGCTCCATAACGCTCCGCTTTGATAAAGAACGCCGGAACGCCGCATAATACTTTTTTGCCCGGTTTCATCTTCATCCCAAAAGCTCTTTCCGTAGTACAAAACCTTGCCCTTAGTCGGCGCCTTAAGGCCGATCATACTCTTAAGCAAAGTGCTCTTGCCGCATCCGCTTACCCCCATAACAATAAAGATATCGCCTTTATTCACGCTAAAGCTAAGATTACGCATCACAGCGTAATCGTCATAACCCAAATCAAGATCTTGCACTTCAATAACCGCCGGCATTGCTGAACCCATAAGTTATATTCCCAAAATCTGACAAATATATGTGATAATTGCGGTTGCGATTACAATGCTGGTTATCCCAGTAACCACCGCCGAGGTAGTCGCGATTCCCACGCCGGCCGCGCTTCTTTCGCACTCAATACCACGCAGACACCCGGCAACTGCAACAATCACGCCGAAAACAAAACTGTGAATAAGCCCTACCCACACATAGCTAAGTTTTACTGCATGTTGGGTATGATTCAAATATTCTACCGGATTAAGATTAAGCATCCCCACGCTGATAATAAAACCGCCTAATATGCCCATAAGATCCGCGTATATGGTTAGGATTGGCATCATAATTACCAATGCCAAAACGCGCGGTATAACCAAAAACTCAACAGGAGAAACACCTAACGTTTTAAGCGCGTCGATTTCCTCGTTTGTCTGCATCATCCCTATCTCCGCCGCAAAAGATGCCCCGATTCGGCCGGACACAATAATACCTGTCATCACCGCTGCTAATACGCGCACCATGGCGATTCCGACCATATCGGAGATAAATATTTGGGCCCCAAATAATTTAAGCTGTATCGCCCCGACAAAAGCAAGAATCATGCCTACTAATAAACTTATCAAAGAAACGAGCAGCAAAGTATCGACCCCGCATCTCTGCACGATTAACATAAAATCATTCCAGCGAAAATATGATTTACCTGTAATCACCCGGCCGAGAGAAACAGCGATATCCCCTAAGAAATTAAGCCCTGAACGCCAGCTTGCGATAATTTGTAAAACTCTCCCGCCGAATTTTTCAAGAAATGGCTCACTTGCCTTTTGAGGCGAAATATCTTTTTCAGGTACCTTTAAAGCCAGCGAGAGCAGTTTCTGCGATTCCTGCGGCAGCCCTTCGCGAGCGACATGGATATTCTTATCCTCACACTCCCTAATCAGCTTAAGTAAAAAAGAAATAAGCCCGCTGTCCCACTTTAACGCTTTTGAAACGCTAATATTAATTTCTGCGATATCCGGATGACTATCAAGTTGCGAAATGACCTCATCTGTCGAAAGAAGACCGGCGGAAATCTGCCAGTCTCCGCTTAGTTTAATAAGAAGTGTTTTTGGTTTTGAATAATCAAAGACAAGTTTTTCCGGCGGCACACTCACTTAAGTAAACCCCTTTTAACATGATTAATCGTATAAACCATTTCATTATCAATTCTAATCTCTTTCCCCAAACAAATCAAGGCAACAATAATCGTCATCGTTATCCACACCAAAATTTGGTTCTTCCGAATAATGAGTAGGCGGGCTTGCGTAAAAAAAGACATGGCCTTACACTTAATGGAAAAATCCGAAAGGTAAAACCATGTCTACAAGTGTTCTCTATCATACGTTTGGAGTACCCGGAGTGCAATATAAGAAGGTGGTTTTTTGGACAAGACGGGTTCAAAATACCGACAAATCCGCCACTCATTTGAGCCTTTGCGGCCAAATTTGGCCCAATTCTATCTCCAGTTCCCCATATGATGCCCCCGCTATTGCTTGTAAATAAAGGACTTGCGTTAAATCGCGGGTCCTTTTTTTATGGCCAGGAATGGCAAATTGTACATCACTTTGTACATCACTTTTTGCCGGGTCGTGTCAAAAGTCTACTCGAGTTTCAAGCAAACGACGGCACCCTCTGCATCGCGTCCATAGATAAAATCCCCGAGCAAAACGGGTTTTGCCCAGCATAGGCCGTCCAGAATTTTCTGCCGGTGGGTTTCTCTGAAGCCTGCTTCGGTCAAATCGCCCCAGATCAATTCACCCTTCTCGCTGAGCATGATCATCTTGTTGCCGACGCCGAGCAGATTGCCGAAATCGTATTTGTCGTCGAACCATTTTCGTTGGCCCGTCTCGGCGTTGACGCAGCACAATCCCGTCGCGCCCGGATTGCGGTCTTTGGTCAGAAAGTAGATATTCTCGCCTTGGATGACATGGGCGTTGAAGGCGAACCACTCGTTCGGATATTTGGCATCCTCTGACAGCCAATCCTGCTTGAACGTATCGCCTTCGAGCGACAGACGGCTCATGCCGTGCGCGCTGTGGACGAGGTAGAAGTGGCCGTCGTGGATGTAGGGTGTTATGGCATTGCAGTTCGACTTCTCCTGCCATGTCTTTGTGTAAGTCGCTACGGATTGGCCGGTCGCCGGGTCGAGGACGAGAAAGTCCCGGTTTGTAAAAACAGCCACGGCGGGACGACCGAACATTGTCGCCGGCAGCGGCTTTGGTGTCGCGTAGGCAACGACGTTTTGCTCGCTCTTCCAGACGACCTGGCCCGTATCTTTGTTCAACGCCATGCCTCTGTCGCCAATGTTGTAGATGACAAGGTCGCCGACGACCGTGGGTGAGCCAGCGAAACCCCACCATGCCTGTTTGGGTTTATATTCCTGGGCTGATGCCTCCCAAAGTTTCTGTCCGGTTTTGGCGTCGAGACAAAAGATGTGGCCGAACTTACTGAGCGTGTAAACCTTCCCCTCATGAATGGTTGGCGTGGAGCTGGGACCGCCCGGGTGCAGACGCGGCTCGAGAAGACATGGGTAGTCGAAAGTCCAGATTTCTTTGCCCGTCTTTGCGTCGAGACAATAGACGAAGTCTCTCGCCTTGTCCTCGTTGTCCTTGGTTCCGTCGTTGCCCATTGTGTAGAGACGGCCGTCCGCGATATTTATCGAACACATTCCCGTCGTAACCTTTGCGTCCCACACTTTAGTCTCGGATTTCGCGGTGAATTGCTCGGCGAGAGGCCGGAAGTCATAATTGGGGCCGAGGTAGTGAGGCCAGTCATCGGCGCCTGTCGCGCTCATTGCCGGCGACAGGAACAGGCAAATTGCGGCGATCCATACGCCTCGATACGCCGTACCGCAAGATTGTGAACACACGCCAGCGATGCTTTCGAACCAATTCATGCCACTTCTCCTTTCGTTTCCATTACCCGAGAACAGGTACTTTCATTCAACATCCTCTCTTTCCTGCTCAGATTCTACGAATATTCCCGGTAAATCGCAACAGTCTTCCGGCGGGTAAGTCTCTTGACACTGCTCGCTGATTGAAGCATTATTGATCCGGTTTTCTGTGCCCGAACGGGGCGAAAGAGAAGATATCAGTACACCCGATGGGTTCTGAGATGAAGGGAGAATAGGGAAATGAAACGGCAGGCAATGGCGCGAAGACGCTTTCTACAGAGCGCTGCGGCAGGTACCGCAGGGGTATTGTTGGGAGGGTCGAACATGGTATCCGCGGGAGCACCGGGATCGATAAAGATAGAAGAACCGTTTCACGGCGCGGTTCTGAACCGAAGGCACGGAAGGCAAGTCAACGACGGCCTGGAAATTGAGGTATCTGGCCATGCACCGTTGCGCGATCCGGTCACGGTCAACGGAACATTGGCACAACGCGCGGGCGCTGGGTTCACCGCGGAGATTACGCTGAACCAGAAAGAGACGGAGATTGTCGCCGTCTCACACGCCAGCTCCGGCCGGCACGAGCATCGTGTGCGGGTGGTGTGGGACAAGTATTCACAGCCGCGATACCGGTTTTCCATCGACGATAACAGCTTCTTCCTGCGCGATATTGCGCAGAAGAACTACGCTTCGCTTTTTGATTGCTTCTATCTGAAAGGGCTAGCCGAGCTGCACTCAAAGTACGGGACGCATTTTGTTCTTAACATTTATTATACGACAGAGGACGGCTTCGAACTGCCGCAGTTTCCCGACCGTTACAAGCGTCAATGGCAGGACAACTCCGACTGGCTCAAGCTTGCCTTTCACGCGTACAGCAACAAGCCCGACCGGCCGTATCAATATGCCTCGGCATCGACGTTGATAGCCGATTTGAACAAAGTCGCTGAGCAGATAATTCGTTTCGCCGGCGAGCAGACGTACTCGCCGCCAACGGTTATTCACTGGGGGATGGTACAGCCGTCGGCTTTGAAGCCGCTCTTCGAATGCGGGGTCCGTGTGCTCAGCGGTTATTTTAGCCGCAACGACAGCGGCTGGGACGTAAACTACCTTCTGGACGATACGCGATCTGAGTATCTGTCGCGTCACGATGCTCTTATGGACTTCGATAGCGGTATCGCATTCTCCAGGGTCGATATTGTCTGCAACAGCACACTGGTGGAACGCATTGTGCCCACACTGGAACCACTTGCGAAGGATCCCAGCCATGCGGAGATTATGGATTTGTTCACACACGAGCAGTACTTCTGGCCGTTCTATTCGAACTACCTGCCCGACCATTTCCAAAGGCTGGAGGCCGCGATCCGCTGGGTCACCGAGCAGGGATACAAGCCGGTCTTCTTCCATGAGGGTTTCCTGGGTGGTTCGGCTTAAGGATTGACGATTGATTATTGATTATTGAAAAAGCCATCCGAAGGGCGCTGCTCAAATAGTAAATAGTAAATAGAAAATAGTCAATAAAAAAGTGAGGACACGTGATCATGAAGAGACAAACGAATCAATTCCGGGCGGCGTTAGTTTCTTTCTCGGTAATCCTGGGCATTTGTTCTGTCCTAACGGCTCAGCCGTTGACTCCGGGACAACAGGCCGAACGGATTCTAAGAGAATGTGAAGTCAAAGGCGGCCTGGTCGTCCACCTTGGCTGCAGAGACGGCACGCTCACGGCGGCTCTGCGCCGAGGGCAATCATATCTGGTCCACGGGCTTGACGCCGATGCCGAGGATATTCAGCGGGCGCGCGAGGTCATTCGCTCCGCGGGACTGTATGGTCCCGTGTCGGTCGAGCAGTGGGAAGGGCCGCGCCTACCGTACGGCGACAACATCGTCAATCTGTTGATCGCCGAAGAACTCGGGCGGGTTCCGATGCGAGAGGTGATGCGGGTGCTTGCCCCCTGTGGCGCGGCGTATGTGAAGCGCGGCAACACGTGGCGCAAAGAGGTCAAACCGCGACCCGCCGACATTGATGAATGGACCCATTACCTCCACGATGCGAGCGGCAATGCGGTGGCTCACGATCAAGTGGTCGGGCCGCCGAACTACATGCAGTGGCTCGCCGAGCCGCGACACACGCGAAGCCACGAGCACACTCCGGGCATAAGCGCCCTGGTCTCTACCAAAGGAAGGATATTTTATATTGCCGACGAAGCTCCTGTCGGATCCATCCGGCGACCAGCTCAGTGGAATCTTGTCGCGCGCGATGCCTACAACGGAATTCTGCTTTGGCAACGGCCCATAGCGACATGGTTTCCCCATATCGTCAACTGGGGCCAGGTGCCCGGACAATTGCAGCGAAAGCTGGTGGCCGTTGGAGACTGCGTTTATGTCACTGCGGGCCTTCATGCGCCGCTGACTGCCGTGGACGCAGCGACGGGAGACGTCCTGCGGACCTACGAGAACACCGAAGGTTCGGAGGAAATCATTTATCACAGAGGGATCCTGATCCTCGCCGTCAGAAGCGTTACCGACGAGAGGCGCAGCGAACTTGTAAAATGGGCGGGGCTTTCCCGGGCGGATGATTCGCCTCTGTATGTGCGAGAGTCAGCCGAGCCGCTGGTCAGCCGCTTTCGCGGCATAGAAGCCAAGGCTCCGATAACACTTATGGCGCTCGATGCAGATACCAGCCGTCGGCTCTGGCAGAAAGAGGGGGCGGATACCGCCGGGCTCAGGGCCCTCACCTTGTGCGCCGACGGGGATCGCGTGTTCTATCAGAAAGGAAAGGAGATTGTCTGCCTCAATCTCAAGAGCGGCCAGCAACTGTGGTCGCAATCTTCTTTCGGTCCTTTGCGTGTGGTGTACGACGGCAACATCTTCTGTGCCGACGGCAAGGCCGTAACGGCCCTTTCGGCGCAGACGGGGAAGAGCCTGTGGACACAGACGCCCTTGCTCTGTGATATCCGGGACGTGTTCGTCGCAAACGGGTCGCTCTGGCTGGGCGGGTTCAAGCCATTTCCGACGAAGAGGGGGCCTTCGTGGGGCCCGTACTTTGCAACACAGCGTGACCTCGCCACGGGCAAAATGCTGATGCACATCGAGCCCGAGAATCCGGAGCACCATCATCGCTGTTACGCGAACAAGGCCACCGACCGTTTCATCCTCGGTGGCAGGAGGGGTGTCGAGTTTTTTGATTTGGAGTCGGGCGATGTTCGCTGGCATAGCTGGGTCCGCGGTGTCTGCAAATACGGCGTAATGCCATGTAACGGACTGTTGTACGCACCGCCCGATGCTTGCGGATGCTACGTGGGTACCAAGATGACCGGATTTGCAGCTCTGGCTGCGGGACAGCAATCGCTGGACGCGGGCATCGTGCCTGAGCAAACGCAGCTATTTTCCGCCGCAGGTCCGGCAGTCGCATCTACCGGCCCAGGAGAGGGAGACTTTGACGAATGGCCTGCTTACCGGCACGATGCGCAGAGGAGCGGCTGCACGGATTCACGGGTCGGCGCCGACTTGAAGCTGAAATGGCAGCGGGCTCTTGGCGAAGGGCTAACCAGTCTGACCGCTGCCGAAGACAAGGTGTTTGTGGCGTGCAGGGACCGACACAAGGTAGTTGCCGTGGAAGGTGATACTGGGACGACGGCCTGGACGTTTACCGCGGGCGGCCGGGTGGATTCTCCGCCGACTATCCACCGAGGGCTGGCGCTCTTCGGGAGCAGGGACGGCCGGGCTTACTGCCTGAATGCGTCGGACGGCTCATTGGTCTGGCGTTTCCAAGGCTCCGCCGTTCCACGGCGGATTGTGGCGTCCGGCCAACTTGAATCGGCATCGCCCGTACACGGAAGTGTGCTGTTGCAAAACAATGCCGCATATTTCACGACGGGCAGGTCATCGTATCTGGACGGCGGGATCGACCTGTACCGGCTCGATCCGGTAACCGGCAAGACGCTGTCGAAAACACGGGTTTACAGCCCTGACCCCGAAACCGGCAAGCAGCCCCCGCAGTTCGCGCCGTATTCCATGCCGGGTGTCCGGTCGGATATCCTTACCGGCGACGGCGAATATGTCTATCTGCGTGACATGGTATTCGACCGAGGCGGCACGGCGCGGGCGGAAGGAAACTCTCATTTATTCACGCTGACCGATTTCCTCGATGACTCCTGGGCCCACCGGTCCTATTGGATACTCGGAACGCATTGTTCGCTCTCGACGGGCTGTAGTCGCCGCGATAAAGACCTTGTCTCGGGAAGGCTGCTGGTCTTTGACGCTTCGACCATCTACGGCTACGGGCGCAAGTCATACCACTGGTCGAACCAGTTGCAGGATGGGCCGTACGTGCTCTTTGCCCGGGGACAGGGGCAGAGCGAGTCTAAGTGGGCCAAGTCCGTGCCGCTGCAAGTCAGGGCCATGGTCCTTGCAGACAGAGTATTGTTTGCCGCCGGTTTCCCGATGGACCCGAACGATGGTCAGGATTCGGGCGGCGAAGCTAAGGACGGACTGCTTCTGGCCGTGGACGCTTTCGATGGGGCCACGCTGGCGCAGTATCGCCTGGAGGCGCCGCCTGTCTTCGACGGCATGGCCGCAATCAGAGGCCGTCTGTACATGACTCTGGAAAACGGCAGCGTTGTCTGCATGGAAGGGCGACAGCGGTCAGCGACCTTTTCCAAAAGTCTCCCGTAGAGGGGATTGAGAATCATCAGGTTTCAGACCAACGGCGTCTGGCCCGGCATGGCAACGGGTCTCATCGGCAGATCACCGAACTCATAGCTCCCAGGGCTAAGGTCGAGTTTTGACGCATTCATCGCCCAGTCCCATTTCAATGCCCGGCCGGTATATGCGCTCATCCGCCCCATGATACACGTCATCGTACTCTCGGCGACGCGCTGGCCTTCGTTTAGGTGCTCGCCGGCACGGATTGCCGCAATCTGGTCTGCGTGCTGCTTTATCACCGGGCTTGGATTTGGCCCGTCGTACTTGAAAGGTTTTGGGCCGTCGATAATGAAATCGCCCTCGGATGTGTATGCCTTGCCCTTCGTACCGATCACGCGTGCGTCTTGCCGGTACGTCACTTTGTCAATCTGAGAACCCATGTATCCAACTCGCACTCCACCGGGATACTCGTACTCGACGGAAATATGATCGTAAATGTTGCCGTATTCCGGGCCCGTTCGTACCTGGCGACCGCCAAGGGCAATGCACTGGACCGGGTGCGCATCCAACGCCCAGTTCATTCTGTCCAGGTTATGGATGTGCATCTCGACGATGAAATCGCCGCTTAGCCAAGTCAGGAAAAGCCACCGTCGAAGCTGCCATTCCATGTCGGACCAGCCCGGTAGCCGTTCTTTGGTAGCTTCCGACCACGTGAGCATTCCGCCTCCGATTCTCAGACACTGGCCTGCGATGATCTCGCCGATATCGCCGTTGTGAATCCTCTTCATTCCCTCGATCAGATGCGCCATTTTGCGGCTCTGCGTGCCCCCCACTATCGTCAGATTTTTAGCGTCCGCCATTTTTGACGACTCAATCACCGAGCGGACTCCCACCGGATCGACCGCCACGGGCTTTTCCATAAACACATGCTTGCCCGCTTCCACGGCCGCGCGCAAATGCGCCGGGCGAAAGTGCGGCGGCTCGGTGAGTATGACCAGATCCACGTCACAGGCCAGAACCTTCTTATGAGCATCCCATCCGGCAAAGCAGGTATCGCCAGTGACCTTCACCTTATCACCGAGCTTCTCTGCCAGCCGTGTGCGGCAGGTTTCCAGCCGGTCCCTGAAGAGGTCGCCCATTGCCACAAGCTCCACGTTCTCCGCCGAGTTCAGGCAGTTGGTCGTGTCGTAGGTGCCGCGTCCGCCACAGCCGATTAGCCCCAGACGGATCTTGTCCGATCCCGCGGCGAACATCCGGCCCGTGCCGGAGAGCAACGCTGCCGCTCCGACCACACTCGATGTCTTGATGAAGTCTCTACGGGATACCTTTTTGTTTTTTTGAACGGTCTTACCGATCATAAGTCTTCCTTTCAAACAGTAGAGTTCTTTGCTCTGTAACGTTCGCTCATACATTTTTGCTATTGCCGTCACTATCTGTGATTCAAGCCGGGGCTCGGAGTTCAGAAATATGATGTCTGTCCTTCGTCTTCGGCTCACTGGCTTTTTCTTGCATGCTCTGCCGACTCGCCGATGTCACTTTGAATCAACCATGCTCCCATCTTTATCCACTCATACCAGCCGTTTTGGGCCCTCCTTTTTCTGTTTCGGTTTCTCCAATACCGGTCCAGGTCCATGTCGTTCTTTGCAGCCGTTTTTCTCGTCGCGTATATTATGGTCTCTTCCGCTCCGGCACTCTCCGCAATACTTGTCTGATATGGCAAATAGTACTTAATCCCTGCCGGGCACGGCTTGTTGTGCCCGCCTTCCCTGCTCACGATCATACTGACGCCGCTCGCGGGCGAGCTTGGGTTAGACAATCCTGAAGGACGGGCTGCGTTTACAACCGCCCCATATTTGGCGTACATCAACGCCAGAAGGTTCTTCTGCTTCCTGAGCACGGCGGCATCCGGCGATGAATCCGATTCGTAGCTTATGTGAAAGTGCAGGTACATGCCCCGGTTCGCCGCGAGGTCGCCTATCTCGACCCATTCAGCATCGTCTCCCACCGTTACGATTGAGTGCACCCCTTTCAGATCGAACCACATTGTTCTCGTGCTTGGGCCTGCCGTAAACAGGTCGCTCCGAGTCGTTCTTAGCTGTGCGTATCGTGTTCTTATGCTTCCGTCATCTCCTATAACGAAGGCGCAGTTTTCTCTGTGCCCATCGGCAAAAAATGGCATCCCGACAATCACATATATGTTCCTGCTTTTCGCTTCATTGCGGATTTCATTAAGGGCGGCTTCCAGTGCGGACTGACCTGCGGCGGATATGTCGTCTTCTCTGTATCCTGTCACCGCCAGTTCCGGAAATACGACAGTATCTGCGCCACTGTCGGCGGCTTTGCGAATGCAGCTCTTTATCTTGCTCACGTTGTCGTCGATATCTCTCGAACATGCAATTTGTGCCGTAGCTATCTTTATGTTGCGAGCCTTGGAGGAGTAGGGCGTGATATCCGCAATTGCTTCCACCTGCTCTGCTTCCAGGAGTCTCTTACCCATATCCCAGAATGGCTTGAATATCGGATGATTCCTTCTCCGCTCCGCTTCTGCTCTTGTCGCCTGCTCCGTGTCTATTTCTTCGACCAGCATGACGTCTTTTTCGTATGTACGGCTTGCCTGAATAGACCCGTCGGGCCTTACGATTGCGCTGCCACCTCCCCATGGCGAGTTGCCCATGAAATCCGTGTCGTCATGCACAGGATTACAGACTATGACAAAAGCACCGTTTCTCACAGCCCACGGACGATAACGAATCCATCGCAAGTCCGGCCGGCCGTCGTCGCCGCCGTGACCGCCGGAGGTGTCGATGATTATCTGCGAGCCTTGCACCAGACAGGGCAAGTCCGAGTGTTCCATGTACCCGCGATCGGAGCATATTACGAGGCTGCAAGGAATTCCGCAAATGTCGAATCGTTGGGGCACCTCATAATTCTTGTCGTAGAAGACCAACCTGCTGCCGTTTGGATCGTACACGATGCCCTTGTTATTGTAGGAGCCGGTTTCGCTCAGCCGGTACCCCGTGCCGAATACAACGTATATCTTCTCTGATTGCGATTTGTCGCCAATTTGCGCCATTGCAGCATCGATATCGTTTTTGGTCGGGCTGTCTGTAGCTATCTCCGGCCAGTAAAGGGCGCCTTCGGGAAATATCACCAGCCGGCATCCTTCGCTTTTTGCCCGGCCGATGAAATCAAGAAGTTTGTCCCTGTTCTTATTCAGGGTGTTTTCAATGACTGTCTGGACAACGGCAACTTTGATGCTCTCGGCACAGGCCGCCTGAGCCATGACAACGGCTAACAGCAACGAGATAACCGGAAATCGATTACCGAGTAGTCTCATCCAATTTCGCCTTTCACTCAACTATGTTGCGCTTGCGGCTCCGGATGACGCGAATCTCAGCAGGTGCAGCGTCCCTAAATAGAGAGAGCGATCTAATTGGGGCCGGGCGCTCTGTAATTTAGCTGTACGTAATCCAATTTGCCGTATTCGCCGCCATCGCCTCGCACTTCAACCATGATTTCGTCGCCGGCGCTGATCGTGACCTCTTCAATCGTGTGAGTTGTCCATTCATCACTATCATTCGAGGCGTACCACGAAGAGCCTTTCTGCTCGCCGTTTACATACAGGCCGAGTCGGCATTTGCCGTCCTTTTCGTCAAAATAGCGGACATCGACGTCATAGCGGGCTTTGTCCGCAGTGTAAGGCTCATCGAAGGCTGTACGTATGCGTCCGGTGGTGATGCTTGCAAGCTTTACATTTATCCTGTGAGATACGTTTCGGTCGTTGCGGTGTTCTACGTCATAGTTGTCCAGTCTCAGGGAGTTCTCAGCTTCGATTCTTATATATTTTCTCGGGTCGGTCGGAGTCGGGACGATGTTGTCGTCCAGCAGCTTTTTTACCTTCGAAATCTCCGACCGCTCGTCGCCTGTCATGAGAAAATAGGCCATTCCCGCGTCCGAGCAATCCGCCCTCGTCACGGCCAGCAACCTCTCCCACAAAAACCTGACCTTAGAGTCGTCGGAATCTCTCATCCAGTACCACGAGCGCCAATCCTCCGGATTTGCCGGTCTGCCGTAACGGCTCGTGCTCAGGAACTGGTTCTGGTCGGTTATCTGTACCCACTTTATTCCCTGCGGTATTACATCTCGCTTGTTGTGATTCATCAAGTTCTCATCTTGCGTGGTATATCCGTCGTTCCATCGGCTGTGAGAGATGCAGTACACGAATTGCCTTTTGGCCGGGTCGGACTTCTGGATACCCAGATACGGCACTTCCATGGGGCCGGCCAGAATGAAGTACAGGGGGTTGTCGGCGGCGGATTCGTTGACTGCCTTCCTGGCACTCTCAATTGCCCCGGCGAGGTCTTTCTGACAGTCGTGGAAGACCGATTTGTCGTAGCCGTATCGCTCCGCCGCACCGAGGACGCTCGTTTCATGTATCTTCTCCCATTCGGGGTCCGTTTTGGGGAGAATGCAATTGTAATCGAAGTGAACGAGTTTATCTTTCGCGCCGCATTCTGCGAAGATTGCAAGAGCGACAGGGGAGGCTCCCCAATCATCTTCGTCATTGTAGTTTCCGTCGGCGCTATATGCAATTCTACCCTTAAACGTCTGCCCGTCAAAAGGCCCCGAATGCGGGTGGAGATTTGAAGCGGCGATATGTATTATGATTGCCGTGGCGCAGATGATTCTCCAATAGCGTTTCATTGACTGTTCCTTATATAACAGATTTCAAGGTTGCGAGTATGTCACTGGGCATTAGATCCGCGACACCTTGCGTACAAAGCTGAATCCTCGTCAGGTCTCTGATTCGTTAGCCGCCGCCGTCACATCCCTATTACTGAATCATCCTTGTCGAAATATTAGTCTCTATAGCGGCCTTAGTCAACCCATTTTCGATCCGTGTGGGGTTTGGGTACTCTTTCCGAGAGGAACCGCCCCAAAGCTGCTTTTGAGGCCGCCACCCTTTCAGACCACCAAATCACGTTTGAGAGAGTACCGTTCCCCGGTTCGAGTCGAGCCGGTTCTTGCCATAATCGGATTGTCTTTTGACGGACTGGCTTGCTACGCTTTAGCACCTCATGAAGCAGTGACGCAAAGTGTACCGGCAAGGGATGAGGGTAACGAAACGGCCATTGAAACATTGCCAGCCCGTTGAGCCATGCGGTATTTGAGTGCATACCAGGTATTGAACCTTAAGCTAAAGTTGGGCGAGATATTAAGGTGTATCGTGTGACTTGCCCGCACACCGTGGTAGATACGCTTAAACTGTTTTTATTTTTTAAAAAAAATCTCTTGACTTGATGGCATGTCGGTGTGGGAGCAATGTTTAAGTGCTAATTGGCGAGTGACACCCGAGGATTAGGCAACTTACCAACCAAGTCAGTCAATTTGCAGATTCGGAGGATTCAATGAGGTGATGCAGGTGTGGTTTTGCGCGCTCTGTGCGCCGTTTTTGTGGAGTATATGGAATGAAACCACATGTGGTGGTTAAGTTGCGAGATGGACTTAAGGGCTCGGATCTGCCCCATTGGACCGAAATACTCGACGGCAAGGCCAGGGTTTCCGACCGGTTCCAATCTGATATCGATGCGATTCTTTCCCGCTACGGCGTCACAATATATCCGACGCAAGAGTACAAGTCTAAGAACTCGGCATGGTCGCCGAATGAAATATCAGCCGGCATTAACCGAGTCTATCGTCTCATCCTAAAACAGGACAGGGACATCCCCCCCCGGCCTGGTCTCAGATATTTCACTGTTGCCAATCGTCGAAAAGGTCCACATCGGTCAGATTGGGCAGTCACCCTTGCCGCAACCGCAGGCGGCGCAACAGATGAGCGCGACGACAGGTCAGGCTTCCCGCGATATGATATATCTCCGTCAGGCACACCAGTTTACGCGGGGTGATCCGTCAATAACGGTTGCTGTGCTCGATACGGGCGTGGATGTAAATCACCGCGAATTGCGAGGTTCGGTTGAAGCGGGTTTCGATTTTGTCAACATCATTGACGGCGCGGCCGACTTTATCGGCGACTATACCGATACGGATCCTGATCCTGATGATGAAGTTGGCCATGGTACACATGTTGCCGGTATCATTGCCGGCAAAGGTGTTGCCATGCCCACGGGTGTTGTGCCAGGCTGCAAGCTTCTGCCTGTGCGTGTGCTGGCTGCAATGAAGAAGGGCGGAAGGCGTGTTGGGGCCGGTCTGCTGGACAACATCAACGCCGGCATAAAGTGGGCCGTTGACCAGGGTGCCGATGTCATCAACATGAGCCTCGGCATTCGTCATACCGGCGGCGGGCTGCCTCACGAGGAGGTGGTCAGTTACGCCCTTAAAATGGGGGCGACGATAGTGGCCGCTTCCGGCAACGACGGGCAGGAACAGTTGTACTATCCCGGCGCGCTCAAGGGCGTAATAGCAGTGGGGGCCGTGGATGACCATGATGAGATTGCGCCGTACTCAACCTACGGCAGACAGGTATCGTTTGTCGCGCCTGGCACTGATATATACAGCGCGTATCTGGACGGGGAGTACGCATTTTCCTCCGGCACGTCGCACGCAGCGCCGTTTGTGACCGGAGCAGTTGCGATGCTCAAGTCTTTTGCTCGTTCCACAGGTAAAAATCTGTCTGACGGGCACGTAAAACATATTCTCAAACACACAGCAGATAGAATTGACCGTCGGTTCAAACACCCCAAAGCGGGTTTCGGCAGGCTGAATCTGATCGACGCATTACGCTTACTAAAGCATAAACTCAGTTCAAGGTGAGGATAGTAGCCATGGAAGAAAAGAATGATAAAACAAACAAAACCAGCCCGACAGATGATCCGAGGCTTACCCGGGGGCCACACAGAGACCGGGTTTACAGACGATTGTTAATGCATACGAGGCAGGCGTTGCGTCTCGAAGATTACCCGCCCTCGGAGAGTGGGCCAGTAGCGTACTGTACATTCGAGTTTCTCCAGGACCACTCGACCCGCTTGCCAGTGACGCATTGAGAGAAACGAAAGAACAATATAAGGTTGACGAACAAGCTCTCTTGGTGGACATTCAGAAACAGGGTGTGTCAGCCAGGATACAGAAGGTTGCGCAATATCTGAGCCAACTAAGGGGCCTGAGCGCCATGCGAAAGCATGTGTTGGCGGTGACTTTTGCCAATACCGTCAAGAACTTGCTCGTATCGAACGGCCCGGACCCAAATGACACTCGCGGCTTTGCCGACGCGGTGAGGTTCGATCAGGAATCATCGGGCAGACCTGTGCAATTCCTTGTCACCCGGGCAGTCGAGAAGGTCCTGGCGTGCAACAACATAACTCTCAAGGACTATGAAAAAGCACGCCTGATAAGCCAACTACAACAGAAGGATCTTCCGGTCGGTTCGGGCAAGATCGAAAAGGCTGTCATTGACGAGGTTGAGCAGATTACCAGTGAGGGCCTGATGCCCGCGTTCGTCGAAGAATTCGTCAGGAAGGGCGAAGTTGACATAACTCAGTTCACGGACGCCGTCAAACAGGCTATGGTTGCCTATCTGTTGAGACGTGGCATAAAGCTCTCTCTGCAGGAAGAAGCAGCTTTTTATCGTGGTGATTACGACGAGTATTTTGCACTTGCCTATGAGCATGCGGTTGCCGCGGGTGGTGGCCACGATGGTGGTGACCCGTTGCAGGCAGTCCGGTCCGGCGGGCCTTCTCCGCCCTGGGATTTCTCAGTCGATACGTTCGAGGACGTAGAAGAACAAGGTATCGTGCGTGAGAATATCCTGGCCGCGGGTGCCATTGACTACATCTACGAACTCGGCGAGCGTATGGGAATATTCAAACTGGCCGATGTGTTGATACTCAACTGGTCAAGCGGTGCGATCGATGTTGCCGCAGGCCAGGCTGCCGATATGCTGTATGCCTACTGGAAAAACGGCGAAGATCGCAGCACGCCTGAAGATCGCGGCATGCTGTACAAGCGAGTGCTCGATAAGGGTGACGCCAATATCCTGTCCCGCATGGTCGCTAACGAACACTTTGGTACACTCTGGCACAACCTGATGTCTGAGGTCGCCGAGTATATCAGAAGAACCGAGAAAATCGATGAAGGCAGGGGTGAGTCATCGCCGGTTTCAAGGTCGCGGATTTACCAGGCCGCTCGCGAATTGCAGTATAACCTGACCGAGTATTGCACGGGCATGGCGCACAAACAGGCGCATGAACTGTACAACCAGCTTAAGGATGCCATGGTGGTACTGAGCCATGAAGATGTGATAACGCACTTCGGCGGCAGACATCGCAAGAGTCTCTGGACGGTTATCGAGCAAATGTCAAAGGCCGAGTTCGGTAATTCTCCTAACATCGCCGCCATTAGGTCGCTGGCGGTCGATGGCAACAAAGTCTTCCAGTGGATTGCCGACTTCGATAAGGCCACCGTCACAACCCAGCAGTTCGAAGAGTTCCTTGAGGCTGCCGAGGCCTATATCCTCAACATGGCAACTGTCGGCGAAGGACCCGAATTTGGCGAGGAAGAGGAAGACTTTGATGACGACTTTGAAGACGAAATCGAGAACGAAGACGAGGATTTCGAGGACTTTTGAACGGCGTCGATTGTCCGAATAAGCTGACACGCGAAGACAGAGCGTTGGTGCCCGAGACTATTTTAAGGAGTAGATTGCAATGGACGACTCCAGAGCAGCAGAAATAAGAGAGATCGCTCGCAGAAATACTCGTGAGGCGCTTGCCATGAGTATGGGTTTTCGCAGCTTGTCCCTGTCGGATCAGCGGGACGTGTTCATGAACAGATATCGAGAGGAGTGCAGGGAACTGGCTGGAAAACGACAAGGAGGCCTGACTACCCAGGCCGGTGTGGCCGAAGCCCTCAAAAAATCGGAGAAGGCAAATGACTTAATCGACGACGATCGCCATAAGAATGTCCGCCTCGATCAGGCTGGTGAACTGGCCGGTGAGTTTGTAGATGAGGTTGATTTCCCAGGCTTCGTTCGTGACCTTCTCAAGGGCGTCTTCGACGCTAACCTTGAGGTGACTTTGAGGCAGATGGAGGAATATCAGAAGCTGCTCAAGACAGCTACGGCATCAGTATCAAAGTTCGTCAATGCTATCGATAATACAGCGGCGTTCGGCTATCTTGCCGAGAATCAGGGCGATGACTTTAACATTGACTTCAGTGAGGATGAAACCGAGAAAGATGGTACGCCCAAGGGTGTCCTGGCCGACAAAGATGGTGAACCGGTCGATATGGACGACAACGAGGTAAAAGCCAAGATCATGGAGGCAAAGATCGCCGTGGCCAAGGAGCACCGTGCGATGCTCCGCGAGACCATCCTCATGGGTATTACCCGCCTGGTGGTTCAGAAAGGCATCGTCAAAGCCGCGGTTTCCGCTTTGAACCGCTGTTGTCTGTCGTGGGGGGATCTGAGGAGACGACAATACCGGGCACACAGCTAGCAGCACAACGACGTGTACCGATCGTGGGAATTCGGTCGAAAAATCGAACATAAGCCCTTGCCCCAAGCATGACAGGTGTGTATTCTGAATCGTAGGTACGAGCAGAAAAGGGCGGAATATATGTGGGCGGCAGTCGGAGTGGAGAATGGCCACAACCGCGGCAGTGTCCCGTAAACGGCAGGAATCGCAAACTCAAGGAAAGTGACTGTGAGACACAATGGAAACATTATGGCAAGATATTCGATATAGCTTTCGCATGCTACGCAAGAAACCCGGCTTTACGGCCATCGCCTTGATCACGCTGGCGGTCGGCATCGGCGCCAACACGATCATGTTCAGTGTGGTCAATACGCTGCTGTTTCGACCGCTGCCCGTCAAAGACCCCAACCGATTGGTGCGCTGCGAGTTTGATAAGTTCAGTATCGTCCCATATGCGGGCTATCTCTACCTGCGTGACAATAATCCGGTGTTCAGTGATCTCATCGCCAACAATTACATTACAAGAACGGCTACCCTGGTAAGAGACGGCATTGTAAGGCATGTGGATCCGCTGTACGTCTCGGCCAACTACTTCACCGTCCTGGGGGGCGCCCCCTCTATGGGCGGACTTTTCTGCCTGAGGAGGAAGTAGCCGGTGCTGAGCCAGTGGTGGTCCTGAGCTACCGAACTTGGCAGCGTCTGGGGGCCGAGCCCGAGATTGTGGGCCAATATGTGCGTCTCAATGGTGCGCTTTGTAGAATCATTGGCGTGACACAAAAGACATTCACAGGCGCAGCCGTCGTCGCCCCCGACCTCTGGTTGCCTCTGGGTACGTACGGTCTTGTGTTCAAATGCTTTCTCGAGAGGCGGGAGGGGACGCCGGATGAATTATGGCACTATCCGGTATCGGTCTTAGTGGGACGCCTCAAACCCGGCTTGGGTCTATCTGAGGCGCAAGCACGGCTGCAATCTATGTTCCCACGCCTGAAGCAGATGTATCCCAGGCGGTACAAAGAGACGCACATGTTTCGCCTCAACCCGTTGCCCAGACTCGACACCGCTGCTGTCGACAACGACAGGCCCACATTGGGTCGTATCAGCCTGGCTTTGATGGGAGTCTCCGGGGTCGTCCTGCTCATTGCCTGCCTGAATCTGGCGAGTATGATTGTCGTTCAAGGAGGGGGGCGCCAACGGGAAATCGCCATCCGTGCGGCCATCGGAGGGGGGCGTCTGAGGATCATACGCCAGCTACTGATCGAATCACTTCTCTTGGCCGTATTCGGTGGCATCCTGGCTATGGCCGTGGCCCTCTGGGGCATCCGGGTTCTCAAGCTGTGGGCGGCGATGGGCCAACTCCCCATGCAGTTGGGGTCGGCCATCGCCTCTGGAATCGCGCTCGACGTGCGCGTGCTGGGAGCCACCTTGAGTTTCTGCCTGATTGCCACCGTACTCTTCGGCCTGAAACCGGCCCTGCGCCTATCAGGGCGAGATCTCTGTGGTGACCTGAAAGAATCCGGCCGAGGCGTGCTTCAAGCCACCCGAAGAAGGCGGTGGTTCGTGCCACGCGGCCTGTCGGTGCTCTGTCAAATGGCCCTGTCTGTCGCGCTCGTCATGTGCGCGACACTATTGGCTCGAACCGCGCTGAGGGCCGCCCGGGCCGAACCAGGTTTTGGCCTGGACGGTAAGCTGGTCGTCAGTGTGGAGCCATTCGCGGGAGGTTACAACATTGCTCAAGCAAGGCAAGCCTGCGAGACGTTGGCTGAGCGGTTGAAGGATGTCCCCGAGATTCAGGCGGTTGGCCTATCTCATGCAGCTCCTGTAGACCTGGAGGTCCGCTGGTTTCACGAAAGAGTCGTCGAGTATGCGCCGGGCGGCGCAGACGATGCGTCAGGCAGCCTGGTGACGAAGGCACTTCACGAGTACGAAGTGAACGGCGATTACTTCAAGGCGATGGGAATTCGGCTCTTGCAGGGTCGGCCCTTTGGCCCTCTCGACAGTACCCTCGATGCAGAGGAAGTCGTGATCATCGATGAGCTTCTGGCCCGCAGACTCCGGCCGGATGGCAGTGCCCTTGGCTGTCTCATCCAATATGGCGATGACGGGTTAGGGTCGCCCCGCCGAGTGGTCGGAATCGTACCGAACCTACAGAGCGTTTGGGGCAATGGGGAAGTCCAACCCCACGTTTATATACCAATCGAATCCCACCACGTGCCCGTATCCATCCATCTGCTAGCCAGAAGTACGGCGCCGGGAGCCGAGGCCACGCTCGTGCGAACCATCGGCGAACAGATTCGAAAGATCGATCCTCGTCTGCCGGTCGTTGCGGTAGCGTCTCTGGCGGACCGACACCGCAATCATCCCACCGTATTGTTCACGAAAGTCGTTGCCCGACTTGCCGTGATGTTCGGGGCCATGGCCCTGTTCCTGGCCGGCATGGGCCTTTACGCTGTCAAGAGCCATATGGTCGCCTCGCGCACCCCTGAGATTGGCATCCGCATGGCGTTGGGCGCCACTCGGCGGGACATTCTGACCCTGGTACTGCGTCAGGGCGCAATATCGACGTTCGTAGGGCTGTTGGTCGGTACGCTGCTGGCATTCGTCATGACGCGGGTGATTCGCAGTGCGCTCCACGGCATCAGTACCATTGATCTTGTGAGCATCGTTGTCACCGTGGCTATGCTCACAGCCACTTCGCTGCTGGCCACGTATATCCCCGTCCGCCGGGCGCTCAGAGTCGACCCGAAAATAGCCCTGCAGTACGAATAGGAAAAGATCAGCGACAACCATGTGGCAAGCCGCTCGACGTATCGCAAAACCTGGTAGATATCTCGTCACAAGAAATATCGTGCAGGAGAGAAAATGATTGCAGGATTCTCCCGACTTCTGTCACTAATAGATAGCTGTGACCAGTGCTGCGGATACTGGGCGTATAGACCGAATCTGAGGTGAGGCATATCTCAGAGGGTCTGGCGCAGTGCAGCACAGAAAGTGTGGGACCGTGGGTCCCAGGAACTACCACAGAATGGTGTGATTAAGGGAGAGACTGAGCATGATTGAGAAAGTAGATTTTGGTGATCCCCTCGGCGCGATGGGTGCCCTGGGAGCTACGAACATGAACTGCCAAGATAAAGTGCAACGAAATGTGTGACGTGCACAATTCGCATAAAATTGACTCTGTATATGAATTAAACGATTAGACTCAGAACAATACTTCGAAAAAGTGTAATGAGCAGTGTCAAGAAGATTTTGAGCAGAGCGATAATCCTGAGGCACGTTTCTTCTCCATGGAGGGCCGTTCAGTGGCTGATGGAGTAGAAGACTGAGGGGGAAGATCAACGCCACGTCTACGAGCCAATCAAAGTCCACCACTTGCCCAGATCCATCCATCTGCGAGCCAGAAGTACGGCACCGGGAGCCGAGGCCGCCCTCGACACAGGCCGACGTGCTGAAAGAAGCCGATAAGTTCGCAAAACTAAAGAATCCTTCTGCGGCATTCAAATTGGTCCATGGTGATGTCAGCAAACGTATGATCGAGTTGATTAAGGACCCCTTGCTCGTTCAGCAGGGACGCCTGAACCTATGCGGACCGGCCGTATTCTTCTATCTTCTCCTTCAGCGTGACCCCGTTACATTCGCAAAGTACGTCGCTTCACTGTTCACGACAGGACGCGGCAGCCTCGGCGGCATGACGATCAGTCCCGACGACGATCTGAAGAGCCAAACATACGCTGCTGCCTGGGGCTCGCCTGCTACGGATTGGATGGCTATGAGCGCACTGCGAGATGATCAGAACCTGCTTATGGACTACGAGGGTACGCCGGAGGAGAACGCCTCAGCGGCAACGTCGCCTGCCGAAATAAGGAGTTGGTTGAAGGCGACCGGTCTGTACTCAAGGGTTAAGAACGACGCCAACTGGGTGGTGACGAAAAACGTTGACCACGCAAAGGCTTTGAGCCCTGATAAGAAATCAAAGGATGTGATTCTGTTGATTAACGCGCACATACTTTCGGGAGCGTCGGCGAACAACAAGAAATCCGACGAATTCATCTTGAGTGCCTTCCCGAATCATTATGTGGGACTCGAGACGCCCGTGGTCGAAAGGGACGGGCAGGTCCGGTTTACATGTTGGAGCTGGGGGGGGCTCTACACAGTCGCCGTGCCAGCCGAAACATTCAAGGCCAACTATTACGGAGCAGTTATCGCTGAGAAATAGACCCCGTGCGTGCTGACATCCGCCGGGGCAAAGCTGATGGATGAGTAGTTCGTAAGAGAACGGAGAGATAAAAATGATGAGCAGATTAGCTGAACTTGAATCAATGGTCGAAAAGGAGCGTAAACGCGTCCAACGGAGAAAGTCCGGCGGTGCTGTGAAAGTCAAACCGGCTAAGCCTTCAACGGCACAGCAACTTGGCCGGCGCCTCACGAGAGGTCTGAGCACCAAGATCAACTATTCGGTGCCCGATGCCGAGAAGGCGGATTAACATGCGAAGTGCAACACAAGCGTTGCGGATCATGTTGAGCCGTCCGGTTGCACACTTTTAGTTCGAGTTCTGTTCTGGGGACTGAAGTCCCCAGAGCCCTGGGATTTTCCGCTTTGAGCCAGAGGCA
>JBDREF010000253.1:0-3676 GCA_043820045.1 Planctomycetota bacterium
CCAGCCCAACTCCGCCAGCAGGGCGATGGCCGGTTGCTCGACCAGGGCGTCTTCGGTGTAGCCGGTGGGCGGGGTCATGAATGGGTCTCCTTTGCAGGGCTTTCAAGAACCGCGCGACCGGCGGCGGTGGTTCGGTACCGCTGCTTCGAGCTGCGGGGTTTGTCGGGAACGGTCATTTCGATGAATCCGGCGCTGATGAGTGGATTCAAGACTTGGTCCCTGAACTTGGTGCGATCAGAACGCCCTGTAATTACCATGAGGTCTACTAAGAGGCTGTCTTCATTGCATTTACGCAGTATTTCAACTTGGTGCCTACTTAGTGCCAACTTAGTGCCGACTTGTGGGGTACTTGTGGGGTCCACGTGCGGTACATGTGGGGTGGATTCCAGTGCCTCACGGCTCTCATCATGGTCCCGCCTTGGTCCCGGCTTGGTCCCATCATGGGCTACATCACTAATGGCAACAGGATGCAGTGTCTCCGGCATGTCCTCATCCGACTGCCAGGACTCTGCAATCAACCCGGAAGATACACGGAAGACCAGTGCTTCCGTGTTGATGTAGAGAAGGGCGTTCCGAGCACAGTCTGACAATGTCACCCCCCCCATAAAATTTTTCTTGACTTTTCTGCAAGCTGAGTTTAATTAAACACTAGCTCATTTACCATGTGTAAAAGGAGTTACGAAGCCGTCCTACCGGGCGGCTTTAGCCTTTCTGAGACCTTTTCCCCCAGTATGACGCGTGCTCTTTTCTAAGTTTCTCCCGTGTATGCTGCTTGGTAACTAAGAACGCCGTCCATAGCAACAGAAAACTTCCACGATCTGCAAGCACCACAACATAATCCTCCCCTTCCAGCCAGATGTGGATTCTATCCTCCTTACGCTTGACAGACACCCAATACTTCACCTTTGGGTCGCTCTCGTGTTCGATGACCGGTTTCGGCCAGCGTATCCGTTCGCAACGTCGTAAATCCGGAATCCGATCCTCCTCGATCCTGCCCTCTTGAATCAAGTGCCAGAAGGTCGCCTCTTTGCCGTAAGTGAGGGGTAGCCGTTTCAAGCCCAGCCGGCGTCCTTGAAACACGGGCTTGTTATCAACAAAATCTTGCTTGAACCATGAATAGATGGCTTCCCGGTATGCATCCCAGTTGCCGCTGTAGTCGCTGAAAAGAACCAGTGGTGGCAGCCAATCAGACACGTCACTCATCCCTGCACCTCCACTGCATCCCAGCGAAAAAGATTCATCTTTTCTTCCCTCAACAGAGTCGTTTTGGTCAGAGAGTATCCTGACCGCTGTTGCATCCGCTGTATAACGGCTATCTTCCCGGCATTGCCCTGCAACCCACGATTCAGGTATCCGATCGCTCCGATCAAGAGGTCTGCCAGTTGCAACTGCTCAATCTCGTGGGAGTGAACCAATTGCAAGCGTTCGATCACCTGCCGGGAGAAGTCGTACATGTTGTTGCACAGCACATCATGCAACTTGGCGATTTTTTCAGTGCCCCGCGTGTCCTTGATGTCCAGGTAAATTCGATAGCACGCATCCGGACGGAGGATGGCTTTGAGCATGTCAAAATACATTTTATAATACCACGTGTCGTGATCCTGTCCTGGAAAGGCATCATGCCGTAACTTGGCCTTGTCCGGCACGATCAATGCCCGAAAATGTAGGTCATCATCGTCGAAGAAATAATCGATCAGATCAAGGTAGAAGTCCTTTCCGGAAGGGGAAACCTTGGTCCACTTTACCTCGAAAGAGTCCGGCAGTCCGTGTTTTCGCTTGAAGTCTCGCAAGCGCACAGCAATTTCCCGCCGCTTGTCCAGCGGGCACCAGACGGCACCCAGCACCATTGCCTTCTGTCGGTCATTTTCCAAGTGGCAGGATTCGTCACAGTAAATATTGAAGATTTCGCTCATGCTGCGACCTCCTCGGGAATCGTGATGTCCAGTTCCGACACATCCACCTCGCCGGAGATGAGTCGGGGTAGCAGCAGGTCGCGGGTGTGGCGGAGGGTTTCATTTCTCTTTGCCAAACTTACTATCAGGGCCAAACTCGGCTCCGCCAACTTGTCGAAACGTTCCGCAATGTCCAACGGCGGGACAATAAGCGACAAACCATTTACGCCTGGTTGGTTGATTCCCGGCTGCGCTGCGTTTGCATTGGTAGCCCGGATTGCCGAAACTGTGGCCGGTTCTTGTAGCCACAGGTAAAGCATATTCTGTGTCAGCCGTTTTCCCGTGGTGCGTAGAAGAAAAACGTGCTCATTAACGCAGAACTGGGCGTGAGGGAAACTGTCACGGAAGTATGCAGACCTGCCGATGTATGCTCCGTCTTTGTAGAGTGCAATGTCGCCGTCTTTCACAACACCTTTTCTCATACCCTCAAAAAATTCACGCGATACATATTTTTCGCTTTGGTACTTATGCCTGCCAATCCCAAAGACATTCTCTGCTCCAACGCTGGGCACGCCAAATGCCAGGTCTTTCGCTCCACCCTTGGGTCGTTTCCCACTCTCTAACGCAACCAAGTGGTCTTCCAAAGTTGCCACCTCCCACCCCTCCGGAATCCGGCTGAGGGGGGAATCGGTGAAGCGGGCGTGCTGGTGACCGGGGTAGCGGAACTTGACGAACCACTCGCGGTAGAGGTTCTGCGCCATCTCCTCCAAAATTTTGATCCGCCGCAGGTTGTTCTCGATCAGGTCGTCGTAGGCCGAGAGGATCGCCGCGATATTCCGCTGCGTGGGGAGCGGGGGGAGAGGAAGGGGTTCATTTTCTGCAAATACGGTCCATTGAAAACGGGAAACTCCCGTATGTTGTGTATGATATTTGTCCATGAATCCAAAGTGGTAGAGATATTGGAGCAACCAAAAAACATATCGATTATCCCATAGATCAGACTGCTTCAGCCTTATGAAACGGCTAAAGCTAGCACAAGTTACAGGAACACCAAATCTATCAACAGTCTCTGGTTTTAGATAAATAGTACGTCCGGTAATTTGGCCTTTGGAACCGCCAGCAGCCTCAATTAAAATCTCTCCACCATACAGCCTCTTGTATTCCGCGATGTGTTCTTTAATGAACCGAATTGGAACAGAAGTGACGTCACCTTGCCGAACTGCGTCGAAATCTGTACCACGAATTGCTGCCATTTGAACGCTTCCGTCGAATGGTTCGCCATTACCCCATTCCCCGTCTCGCGAGAAGTCTATTAGGTTAGAGAGAACTAAGGTATCCATCACTCCCCCTCCAACAACTTCACCACATTCTCGGCGATCCGCTCTTCCAGTTCCCGGGCCTCGGCGTTGAGGGTTTCCAGTTCTTCGTTCTGTTTTTCCAGCCGCTCCTTGAAATCGAAGTCCTCCTCGGCGCGGGCGGTCACGCCCACATAGCGGCCGGGGTTGAGGCTCGAGCCCTGGGCTTCGATCTCGGCCAGTGTCGCCACCTTGCACAGGCCCGCTACGTCAGCATACTTGGGTTTCTTGCCGAAGTGTTCGGCCAGCAGGTCGGCGCTGTCGTGCAGGTTCTCGGGCTGCTCGCCCCGGTAGAGCCGGGCGATGTTGGCCAGGAACTCGATCTGCGCCGAGGTCCAGTCGCGGTGGGCGCGGTCGATCTGGCGGTAGAGGTGGCGGGCGTCGAGGAACAGGACCTGATCGGCGCGAGCGGTCTGGCGCTTGCCCCGG
>JBDREF010000254.1:0-3516 GCA_043820045.1 Planctomycetota bacterium
GATGGAGTGAATCTGGCGGATTTCGCATTGCTGAGCCGGAACTGGCTCGAAGCGGGCGTCCCCCTGGTAATCAATGAGGTCATGGCGTCCAACACCAGCTCCACCCGGGACCCTCAGGGCCAATATGACGACTGGATCGAAATCCATAATTCCGGCACTGCCCCTATCAACATGGGCAACATGTACCTGACGGATGATCCGGACATACCCACGAAGTGGCGCGTCCCCGGAAATAACCGGCTCGCCACTACCGTCCCGGCAGGCGGCTATCTGTTGATATGGGCCGACAACGATACGTCCGACTTCGGCCTGCATGCGAATTTCAAGCTCGATGCCGATGGCGAAGAAGTCAGCCTGTTCGATACCGACGGCGTCACTCTCATCGACAGCATCAGCTTTCCCGAACAGACCAGCGATATGTCATACGGGCGATATCCGGACGCTAATGAAATCGCCCGGTTCCTTGCCGTCCCGACTCCCGGTGCAGAGAATAACGGCGCGTACCTTGGCGAGGTCAAAACGCCGCAGTTCAGCCACAAGCGTGGTTTTTATCGCGCACCGTTCCTCGTAACGCTCGCAACCGAAACCGACGGCGCCACCATTCACTACACGCTCGATGGAGCGCGGCCATACGAGCAGGTCGGGCGGTTTCCGACGGGCGCCGTTTATACCGGTCCCATTCTCGTCAACAAGACCACCTGCCTGCGGGCCAAGGCAGTCAAACCGGGCTGGAAACCGTCAGCCATCAAAACGCAAACATTCGTGTTAAACGCCAGCGAGGCCGTTAAGTCACTGCCTCTTATCTCACTGGTCGGCGACGCGAGAACAACCTTCTATGAGCCTGACGGCGTAATGGCTATCGTAGGAGGCAGTTACGGCGCAGACGGCAGGTGGGTCGCAAGCGGCCCGGAAAGCCATAACAACCCGATGCAGCGCGGAATGGAATACGAACGGCCCGTATCGTTCGAGTTCATCGAGCCGGACAGCAGCGCAGGCTTTCAGGTTGACTGCGGACTCCGCGTTCACGGCAGCGACTATATGCGCCCGCGGTATACCAGGGGCGGCGGCTACTGGAGCGGCAATTCCAAGTTCAGCTTCCGGCTTTATTTTCGGGACAGATACGGCCCGAGCCGGCTCGAGTATCCGCTGTTTCCCTTCGAAGTCGAACGCTTCAAGAGCATCGTTCTTCGCGGAGGCCACAATGACAGGGTTAATCCCTTCATCAAGGACGAATTGATCAGGCGCCTTCACAAGGATATGGGGCATGTTGACAGCGGCGGGACAATGGCCAATCTCTTCATAAACGGCGAATACAAAGGCTACTTCAATCCGTGCGAACATGTCAAGGATGCCTCCTGTCAACAATGGTATAATAGCGACAATGACTGGGATGTTATGACTATGAGCGGAGTCCGGGACGGCGACGCCATCGCCTGGAACGAAATGTTAAACTACGCTCGCGGCCACAACCTCTCAGACGATGTGCATTACACGGAAGTCGCCAGGCTTCTCGACATCCCCGCGTTCATCGACTATCTGATTCTGCAGCTCTGGTGCGCGAACTGGGACTGGCCGCAAAACAACTGGTCCGCCGCAAGAGAACGCTCGGACGAAGGAAAGTGGAGGTTCTTTATCTGGGACGCCGAAGGTGGCATGTACTCCGACAGAATGAATCTCGTTCGTTTCGCCGAGATGAACAGCCAGGGCAATCCGATTACCTACCTGTATCAGGCCCTAAAGGTCAGCAGCACATTCAGGCAAGTCTTCGGGGACCGCTTGTACAAACATTTCTACAATAGTGGTGCACTGACCGCGGACAACATCACGCAACGCTTCCTCGAACTTCGTGATCAAATGTCGGGTGTGATTCCCAGCATGGACACGTATGTCATAAGCACCTGGGTGCCGAATCGACATGATATATTCCTACAAGCATGTCTTCAGGAGGGATTGTTTACATCTGACGGCCCCACATTCGAGGTGAACGGTCTTCCACAGCATGGCGGCCATCTCTCAGATGACGACATTCTTACAATCGCTTCTTACGGCAGGTTCAAATTGGTATATTATACACTCGACGGCTCGGATCCGCATCCCCCGGGGATATCAACAGACCCTGCAACCACCACCCTCGTGGCTGAAGGCGCCACTAAACGGGCGTTTGTTCCGCTCGGTGACATCGACGATACATGGAAAGGCAGTGGAGCTTTCGATGACTCCACATGGCTCTATTCTTCCGGATCGCCGGGCGGAGTAGGATTCGAAAGAGAGAGGGCTCAGAGCTACCAAAATCTCATCAGCCTTAACGTCGAACTGCAAATGTACACAAACAATGTAACGTGTTATATCCGCATTCCGTTTGTGCCTAACATCAGCCCCGGCGACTTGGACTTCATGACGCTGAAAATCAGATATGACGACGGATTCATCGCATACCTCAACGGTGCCGAGATCGCCAGGCGAAATTTCAGCGGCACACCGGCCTGGAATTCCAACGCAGATTCCAGCCGTCCCGATTCCGAGGCTGCGCAGCTCGAAATCATCGATGTCACCGCTGCACTGAGCGCCCTGCAGCGAGGCGGCAATGTATTGGCCATCCAGGGCATGAATTCATCTGCCGCAGACCCGGATTTCCTGATCTCCGCTGAACTGGAAGCCCGCGGAAGTGTTTCGGGCACCGGCTTGCCCAGTGTGATGCAATATACGGGCCCGATTACGCTTAGCCACAGTGCCAACGTCAAGGCTCGAGTACTGACCACCAGCACATGGAGTGCCTTGAGCGAGGCGGTCTTCGCCGTTGGGCCCGTTGCGGAGAATCTGCGCATTACCGAGATTATGTATCATCCAAAGGCTCGGGGGAATGCCGACGAGCCGAACGAGGAGTTCATCGAGCTGAAGAACATCGGCGCCGAATCCATCAACCTGAACCTGGTCAGCTTCACCAACGGCATCGATTTTACCTTCCCCGATGTCGAGCTTGCCCCGGGTGAATACGTCCTTGCCGTCCAGGACCGCACCGCCTTCGAAGGCCGATACGGCTCGAATCTCAACATAGCTGGCCAATACTCCGGCAGTTTGAATAACGGCGGCGAAAGAATCAGATTGGAAGACGCCGTCGGTCAGACCATCCTGGACTTCAACTATAAAGACGGCTGGCGTTCTGCCACAGACGGCGAAGGCTTTTCTCTTACGATAATAGACCCGATGAATCCCGACTTAAACAGTTGGGACGAGAAAGACTCCTGGCGCGCGAGCGCGTATGCGGCAGGCTCTCCGGGACAGGATGACAGCGGAATTATCCCCAATCCCAGCGACGTAGTTATCAACGAGGTCCTGGCCCACGCGCACGCCGAGGCTTCGGACTGGATTGAGCTGCACAACACAACAGATAAGACCATCGATATAGGCGGCTGGTTCCTAAGCGATAGCAAAGACAATTTCTTCAAATACCAGATAGCGGGCGGCACGACAATCGACCCGTACGGCTACATCGTTTTCTACGAGGACCTGCATTTC
>JBDREF010000255.1:0-10606 GCA_043820045.1 Planctomycetota bacterium
GAGGAGCAGAAGCGAGAGATAGAAGAAGCTGGTGAGACCCCAATTTACAGCTACAACCAAACCGACTTTGTCAAAGACCGTGTCGCGATCGAGGTTCAGTTCGGGAAATACTCCTTCGTTGCCTACGATCTGTTTGTCAAACATCTTGCCTTCTACATTGGAGACCATATAGACGTTGGTATTGAAATTCTTCCCATGAAATTCCTCCAAGCCCAAATGAGTTCCGGCGGCGCCTATTATGAAGGAGAATTCTACAACGTCATTAGGCAAGGGCGAGGTGTCCCGGCGGTTCCTCTGGTGCTCATTGGGATTACGCCTTGATCAAAAAGACGGGGGGTGCAAATATTAAATCCCTAAAATTGGGGCATCATACACATTTCTCTGTTGAGGGCAATGGTGCGAAGTATCGCACGTGCATTTCTCTGTTAAGATGAGGATAGCGGGAGAGGCTGGCTCTTGAGGTTCAGGGGGCGTATAGGTGGGCTGGACGTTAGCGGCGCTTACTCGTTACGATATTTGTTTGCCGGCTCAGAGGGAGACGTTATAATGACGATTGCTGTACAACCCAATTTCGAAACTCTGCAAGATGGAGGTTATTATGAAGACCAGATGGGTGTTTGCGTTAGTGGTGTTGGTAAGTATCTGCGGCGTATTGTCGGCCGCTGAGCAGGTTCGGTTCGAGAAGGTCGTTGTCGATAAGGCATTTCGCGCTGAAGGGGTCGCCACGGGCGACGTCAATCATGACGGCAAGCCGGATATCCTCTCCGGCGACGTCTGGTACGCCGCACCCAACTGGAAGATGCACGAAGTCCGCGACGTGGGCACCTACGACGGCACGAAGGGCTACAGCAATTGCTTTGTCAACTTCGCACAGGACGTCAACGGCGACGGCTGGGTCGATTCAATCGTCATCGGTCTGCCTGACACGGAGTGCTTCTGGTACGAGAATCCGAAGAATAAATCCGGTCACTGGAAGCAGCGCACGGTCGCCAAGAGCGCCTGCAACGAGACGCCCATCTTCGCGGACCTCCTGAGCGACGGCAAGCCGGTATTGGTCTTCGCCGTACGGCCTGCGGGCCAGATGTGCTGGTACAGCGTGCCGGACGACCTCGAAGGCCTGTGGGACGTTCACGTAATAGCCGCCGGTCCTGATGCTCCCGGTACGAAGAAGTACAGCCACGGCCTCGGCGCCGGCGACGTCAACGGCGACGGGCGATGCGATGTACTCGTAAAAGAAGGCTGGTGGCGGGCGCCCAGAAAGGCGCAGCGCGAAAACTGGAAGTTCCAGCCCGCCAATCTCGGCGAGGACTGCGCCAATCTGCTCGTCTATGACGTCGATGGCGACGGCGACAACGACGTGATTACCAGCTCGGCCCACAAGTACGGCATCTGGTGGTTCGAGCAGCTTGAAGACGCGACATTCAAGCAGCACGTAATATTCGAGAAATACTCGCAGCCGCACGCGATAATCCTCGCGGACATGAACCGCGACGGAGTCATGGACCTGGTGACGGGCAAACGGCACTTCGCCCACATGGGCAAAGACCCCGGCGGCCACGACCCTGCGATGCTCTATTGGTTCGAGCTGCGCCGCCCCGAAAAGGGCAGCCCCGAATTCATCCTGCACGAAATCGACAACGACTCCGGCGTCGGAACTCAGTTCGAGGTAACCGACATGAACGCCGACGGCAAGCTCGACATCGTTACCTCGAACAAAAAGGGCGTGTACGTATTCGTGCAGCAGTAGTGAGGGCGCCGTTGGCTAATGAGCAAAACAAATTGAGGAGAATAAGTCTATGCGCACTGACAGACAGACTCGACGCGATTTTTTAGAGGCAATGGGGCTCGGTGCCGCGGCAATGATTGTGCCCGCCGGCCTTTTGGTTGCACAAGGGCGGGCGCGCAAACCCAACATCCTGCTGATAATCGGCGACGATATGTTGTGGCAGGACTGCGAGCCCCACGGCAGCAAAGACGTCAAGACGCCCAACATGGCGAGGCTCGCCGCCGAGGGTATGCGTTTCGACCGAATGTTCACGGCCACCGCCATGTGCGCGCCGACCCGCCAGCAATTATATACCGGCATGTTCCCCGTGCGCAACGGAGCATACCCGAACCACAGCGCCGTTTACGACGGGGTCAAGAGCCTGCCGCACCATCTCAAGGCACTCGGCTACCGCGTCGGCCTGATAGGAAAGACGCACTTCAAACCGGCTTCGTCCTACCCGTTCGAGATACTCGCCGGCGGCAAGCAGGGCGCCTCCAATACTAAAGTCATTGCACAGTTCGTCAACCGCGACAAGGAGCAGCCTTACTGCCTTATCGTCTGTTCGAATGAGCCGCACGGGCCGTGGGACCAGGGCGACAGCACCGCCTACGACGCGGAGAAGCTTACCGTACCTGCCTTCCTCGTGGATACCAAGGTGACGCGCGAAGCGCTGACGAAATACTACGCCGAGATTACCTTCCTTGACGGCCAGCTCGGCGGCTGCATGAAGGTCGTCGATGCCTCCGGCTCGAAAAACGACACCATCCTCATCTTCACCAGCGAGCAGGGCTCATCCTTCCCCTTCGGCGGCAAGTGGACCTGTTACGACGCCGGGCTGAAAACAGCCTTCATCCTCCGCTGGCCGGCGCGTGTCAAAGCTGGTTCGAGCACACAGGCCATGACGCAATATGTGGACGTTACTCCCACACTAATCGAAGCAGCCGGGGGCGACCCGAAAACGATCAATACCGGCCGGGCCGATGCGAAAGGCTACACCGGGTTCGACGGGCGCAGTTTCCTGGCCGTACTGGAAGGCAAGGCGGACAAACACCACGATTATGTATATGGCGCGCACACCACCCGCGGCATAATCAACGGCTCGGAGTGTTACCCGGTTCGCTCGGTCAGGTCCGACAAATATAAGTACATCGCGAATCTGAATCACGAGGCCGTGTTTACGAACGCCGTAACGACGACCGGGCAAGACTCGGTCCTTCAATCGTGGATTGAGAAGGGCAAGACCGACCCCGCGGCGGCCGCACGGGCGAGAGCCTATCAATACCGTCCTGCCGAGGAGCTGTACGATGTGTCTAAGGACCCGTGGGAACTCAACAATCTCGCCGGTGATCCGAAATACCGTGCCGCCAAAGAATTCCTGCACAATGAGCTGGAGGCCTGGATGGACCAGCAGGGCGACAAAGGCACCGAGACCGAAATGCTGGCCGAGGTACGCCAGGGCCGTACGGCGGGCAATAAGAAAGCTAAGAAGGTGCGATGAATCGCACCTTACTATTTGTTTGACGGCCCCGGGTAATCGGCTATAATAGGCCCGTTCACTAGGGGTGGCCCTGCTAAGAGCGGGCCTGAGAGATGACCCTCTGAACCTGATCAGGATAGTCGCCGATATGGCGTCGATGCCTGCGTAGGAAAGTGATTAGGCCGATATGAAAACTTGACGAGCAGAGAACAAGTCGCTTCCTTTAGGAGCGATTTTTTTATTTTTATGTTAACCGCTGAGAACGCCGAGACCGCGGAGATGACAGAAAAAGAAAGACTGGACCACGTAACGGATTGCATTATCGGTGACGCAATCGAAGTGCACCGTGCCTTGGGGCCCGGCCTGCTGGAGTCTGCATACGAGGCTTGCCTTGCTTTCGAGCTTGTCGAACACGGGCTGAAGATAGAACGCCAAAAATCTCTGCCGGTCGTCTATCGGGATGTCAAACTTGATTGTGGCTACCGCCTGGACATGCTTGTTGAAGAGTCGGTTGTTGTCGAGATCAAGGTTGTCGACCATCTTGTTCCGATCCACAAAGCTCAGTTGCTGTCTTATTTGAGACTTTCGGGATGCAAGGTCGGCCTTTTGATCAATTTCAATGTGAAAGTCCTCAAGAACGGCATTGTCAGAATGGTGAATAATTATCCTGATTCTCAGCGCTCTCCGCGGGCTCTGCGGTAAAAGAAGATAACAAGGGGAAAAATGACGACACAATTACAGATTGCACGGAATGGAACAATCACCGAGGAGATGAGATTCGTTGCTAAGGCGGAGAATGTCGATGCCGAACTTGTTCGGGAGGAAATCGCCGCCGGCCGGCTGGTGATTCCGGCCAACAAGCTGCACCTGGAAACAAATCTCGCGCCTGCCGGCATCGGGCGGTTACTGAGCACGAAGGTAAATGCGAATATCGGTACGAGCAGTGTTCGCTGCTCGGTCGAAGGGGAGCTGGAAAAAATGCAGGCAGCCCTGGAAGTCGGAGCCGACGCAATCATGGACCTGAGCACAGGCGGCAACCTCGACGAAATTCGCGAGAAGCTTCTGGCTCGCTGTCCGGTTCCTTTTGGAACGGTGCCCATCTATCAGGTCATCGAGGACCGGCAAGTCGAGGACATTGACGCGGGGCTAATTCTTGAAATAATCGAAAAGCAGGCCGGGCAGGGTGTGGATTTCTTCACCATTCACGCCGGAGTCCTAAAGGAGCACCTGCCCCTGATTGAGAATCGAGTAGCCGGCATCGTTAGCCGGGGCGGAGCGCTGTTGGCCAAGTGGATGCTGTATCACAATCGGCAGAACCCCCTGTATGAAATGTTCGACGATTTGTGTGACATACTGGCCCAGTACGATGTTTGCTTTTCTCTCGGCGACGGCCTTCGGCCCGGCGCTATCGCCGACGCGACCGACGAGGCGCAAATCGCGGAGCTGAGGACTCTCGGCGAGCTGACAGCCAGAGCGCAGGAAAAAGGCTGCCAGGTGATGGTCGAAGGTCCGGGCCATGTGCCCTTCGACCAGATACAGTACAACATGCAAATCCAGCAGGAGATTTGTCACGGGGCGCCCTTCTATGTTCTCGGCCCGCTGGTCACGGACATAGCACCGGGCTATGACCACATAACATCGGCGATAGGCGGGACCGCGGCCGCATTTTACGGAGCCTCGTTCTTGTGCTATGTCACGCCGAGAGAGCATCTCGGTTTGCCCAACGCCGCCGACGTTCGGGCCGGAGTGATTGCTTCGAAAATTGCCGCGCACGCCGGCGACATCGCCCGCGGGCTGGAAGGGGTCGCCGAGCGGGATAGAAGGCTGAGCGTGGCCCGGACGAACCTGGACTGGAAGACGCACCTGGGCGAATCGCTCGATCCGCAGACGGCCGAGAGAATGCACACCGAAGTCTGCGAAGGAATGAGCGAGGAAGAGAATTCCGCCGATTACTGCTCGATGTGCGGCAAGGCCTGGTGCAGTGTCAGGATAAACAAGGAAATCCGCCAGGCGGCGAAGCCGCAGAAAACGGCAAAGACGTAGCCCGCCCAAAATCTTTCAACAGACCATCGGTTCGGAAAACTTGAGGTTACGCGCATGGGCAAACGCGGAGTCCTGATAATAGAAGACGACCGTGATATTGTCGAGATGCTCGAATATAATTTGCAGGAAGCCGGATACGAAACGATCTCGGCACTGAACGGAGAAAACGGTATCGCCCTGGCAAGGAAGGAGCGGCCCGACCTGATCATTCTCGATATTATGCTGCCGATTATCGACGGCTTTGAAGTGTGCAGGACCCTGAAAAAGGATGATACGGTTGCACATATACCGATTAAGGAATCGCGGCGCGTTCTCACGCTGCCTTCAAACCGTAGCATGTTAGCAGCCGCAACAAAATCAATATCAGGAGATGTGGAAATGGACCGAAGAATCGAAAAACGCACAAACTACGGCTTGATTGCTGTACTTGCTTTGGCCGTGGCGCTTACAATGCTGCCCGGTTGCACAAGAAGCGACGACCAGGCGGAGGGCCAAAGCAGTTACATAACTGTCAAGGGCTCTGATACAATGGTACACCTGGTCAGCAACTGGGCCGAGGTCTTTATGAAGCGCAACTCCGGTTTAGAGGTATCGGTGACCGGGGGAGGTTCCGGAACGGGAATTGCCGCGATTCTGAACGGCACAACCGATATTTGCGCAGCTTCCCGGCAGATAAAGGACAAGGAGCTGGAGCTGGCCCTGCAGAAGAACATTCATCCGAAGGAGATAGCCGTGGCCATGGACGGAATTGCGGTCGTGGTTCATCCCGACAATCCGGTAACGGAGTTGACAGTGCAGCAGTTGGGTGATATCTTTACCGGTCGGTCCCGGCGATGGAGCGACGTGGGCGGCTCTGACGAGGAAATCTTAGTGCTCTCGCGGGAATCCAGTTCCGGAACTTACGTATTCTTTCAGGAAATGGTCTTGAAGAAGCAGGATTACATGCAGGAGGCGAAGCTGCTGCCTGCTACCTCGGCGATCATTCAATCGGCTTCGACGGACAAGACGGCAATAGGATACGTCGGATTGGGTTACGCCCTTGCCGCCAAAGACAGTGTGAAAATCGTAGCGGTCAAAGCCGATGACAAATCGCCGGCAGTTCTGCCGTCGGACGATACCGTAAAGTCCGGACAGTATCCTATCGCCCGAGCGCTCTACTTGTACCTCAACGGGGATCCGCAGGGGACCGTGAAGAAATTCATAGACTTTTGCCTTAGTACTGAGGGACAGGCAGTGGTAACCGAAGCAGGATATGTTGCGGTTGAATGATGAAAGTCGCCTGGAAAGAAAAAGCTGTAAAACTCACTCTCCTGGCCACGGCGTCAACGAGTATTCTGATCGTGGTCGGGATATTCGTGTTCCTCGGCAAAGAGGCCGGGCACTTCGCGATTAAGCCGGGCCTGCAGGAACTGCTCGGCACCCGCTGGATGCCCGTGTCCTTCCAAAAAGAATCGTTCGGCCTGCTGCCTCTGGTGACCGGATCGCTTCTGGTTACAGTCTTGGCGACTTTGCTGACGATTCCTTTCGGGGTCGGCGCCTCTGTGTATATTTCGGAGCTGGCAAGGCCGCTCGAAAGAGAGCTGCTCAAGCCGTTTATCGAGATATTGGCCGGCATTCCGTCCGTGGTCATCGGCTTTTTCGGCCTTATCGTTTTGGCTCCCTTGATTAAAGCGATGTTTGGACTGCCGACGGGATTCACCGCCTTGACCGGCGCGGTGCTGCTGGCATTGATGGCCATACCGACGGTTATTTCCATTTCCGAAGATGCCATAAGAAGCGTTCCTGAGTCATACAAGGCCGCTTCGCTGGCGCTGGGCGCCAGTAAGATGCAGACCATCTGGCGGGTTACGGTCCCCGCGGCGCTGCCTGGAATAGTCGCGGCGGTGATGCTCGGCACCGGCAGAGTAATCGGAGAGACAATGGCCGTGATGATGGTTACCGGCAACGCCGCAATGATTACCGCCTCGCCGTTTGACTCGGTTCGAACCATGACCGCGACCATTGCCGCGGAAATGGGCGAGGTCCCCTTTGGAAGCGACCATTACAGGGCGTTGTTCTGCATCGGGATAGTCCTGCTGCTGGCGACGTTCGGTTTGAACGTGGTTGCACAGAAAGTCCTCAAAAAGTACCGGATGGGATGATGCGAAAAGCACGATTGCAATGGACAATCTGTTGGCTGATGCGAGCGGCGACGTACTTCATCGTACTTGTGATAGCCTCGATAATCCTCAAGATAGTCTGGAACGGGCTGCCGGTGATAAGCTGGGAATTCCTGACCACCGGGCCCAGGAAGAGCGGCGCCGAAGGTGGAATACTCCCGGCGATTGTCGGTACTTCAGTGTTGGTCCTGGGAACTATAGCCGTTGCCCTTCCGCTGGGCATGTGCAGTGCCATCTATCTGTCGGAGTACGCAAGGCAGGGAAGGCTCACCCGGATGATACGGCTTGCCATCGTGACGCTGGCGGGTGTGCCGTCCATAGTCTTCGGATTGTTCGGGCTGGGGCTGTTTGTGATATTCCTTCGATTCGGCGCCTCGATAATATCCGGCTGTCTAACGCTGGCGTGCATGATACTGCCGATAATTATCGTATCCAGTGAAGAAGCCCTGCGGGCCGTTCCTCAATCTCTCAGGCAGGGAAGCCTTGCATTGGGAGCCACAAAATGGCAGACCATACGCAAAAACGTTTTGCCCTACTCGGTTCCCGGAATGCTGACCGGATCAATCCTGGGCGTGGGCCGGGCGGCGGGAGAAACCGCCCCGATATTGCTTACGGCGGCGGCGTTCTATTTGCCCAAATTGCCGAAGTCCATATTCGACCAGGTTATGGCCCTGCCGTATCATCTCTACATCCTGGCGACACAACATCCTGACGCGGTGAAGGTCCGGCCGATGCAATACGGCACGGCGCTTGTGCTCCTTGCCCTGGTTCTGGGCGTGAACCTTGTGGCGATCCTGTTGAGAGTTCATATCAGGAAAAGGCAGAAATGGTAGAAAAAAAGTCTGATTATGGCGGCGAGTTGAAGATCCGGGCCGAGGCGCTAAACCTCTACTACGGGGACGTGCAGGCGCTTTTCAACATCGCGATTGATATACCCGCCCGGCAGGTTACTGCGCTAATCGGCCCGTCCGGCTGCGGCAAATCAACTTTTCTGCGTTCGTTGAACCGGATGAACGATATCATCGATGCAGTCCGTATCGAGGGCAGGGTCTGGATCGACGGCCTGGATATCTATGACAGTGCAAGCGACATCGTGGCGCTGCGAAAAAAGGTCGGCATGGTCTTTCAGAAATCCAATCCATTCCCAAAGTCCATCTTTGACAATGTAGCCTACGGCCCGCGAATTCATGGCGTAAAGAATCGAAAGCAGCTCGCTGAAATCGTGCAGAAAAGCCTGGTTCGCGCGGCTCTGTGGGATGAAGTTAAAGACCGTCTCGAAAAGAACGCCATGGATCTGTCAGGCGGCCAGCAGCAGAGACTGTGCATCGCCAGGGCCCTGGCTATAGAGCCTGAGATATTGCTCATGGATGAGCCTGCGTCGGCCCTTGACCCGCAATCGACCTCCAAAATTGAGGACCTCATCGACGAGCTTCGCCGCGACTATACAATAGTGATCGTGACACACAACATGCAGCAGGCCGCTCGCGTCAGCGACTTGACAGCTTTTCTCTATGAAGGAGATCTCATAGAGGTCGGTCCCACCAAGGAGGTCTTTACCAAACCTCGAAAGAAAAGGACCGAGGACTACATTACCGGTAGATTCGGATAAAGGGTTTTGACTATGACAGTTCACATGAAAAGAGAAATCAACAGGCTTAAACAGATGCTTATGTCGCTTTGCCAGGTAGTCGAGGACAGTCTCCGGCGGGCGGCACAATCGATCAAGGAGCGGGACGCGGAACTTGCCAGGGAAGTGATAGATAACGATGTTGAAATCGACCAGATGGAAGTTGATCTGGAAGAAGAATGCCTGAAAATCCTGGCTTTGTACCAGCCGGTCGCTATCGACTTGCGATTCATCATTACGGCTCTTAAGATAAATGGCGACCTGGAGCGGATTGGCGATCTCGCCGTCAATCTCGCCGAACGCAGCATATTTCTGGCCAATCAGGAAACGGCGGACGTTTTTCTGGATTTGGATGTGATGACCGAAAAGACCAAGTCCATGCTTAATGGAAGCCTTGAGGCCCTTGTCAATATGGACTCCAAGCTCGCTTACGAGGTCTGCGCCGCGGACGATGAGGTTGATGCGATGAATCATCAGATGTATCTGGAAGTCCAGGACGAAATTCGTGCACACCCGGATCGGCTGGAAGCGCTGATCCACGTGCTCTCGGCCTCGCGACATTTGGAGCGCGTGGCCGACCACGCCACCAATATAGCCGAGGACGTTATCTATATGATCGAAGGTCGAATTGTCCGGCACAAGGCCGAAGAGTATAAATCGGGAGCGGAGGCCGAAGAAAAAAAGGACTGACGGGACAATCGGCATGAGTTGAAGGCTGTACCTTGTGTTGAGAACATTTACCGCTTAGGAAATGCGGCGTGGGCGTCAATGATTTTTGTTATCTTAGAAAGAAAGGAAAAGGAAATGCGACAGGCGATATTGGCAGTGACATTAATCTTGTTGGCCTTTGGCCCCCTTCCCGCGGTAAGAGCCAATGAGACAAGCGAGCTTCGGCAGCAGATTTTAAAGCAGAGCCGGCAACTGCAGGAACTGCAACAAAGACTCGACGAGCTTGAGGCAAAGCAGAAACAACAGAGCGAGCAGATGGAGAAGGAGATTTCCGAAGCGGTGAAAGACAAACAGCTCGGCGCTTTGCCGGATAGCCTCAAGTGGGCCGAGAAGGTCAAAATATCGGGCGACCTCCGGTATCGTCATGAACACACGGATGAAGAAGACGGCAGCAATCCCGGGAGGTGGCAGAACGGCCTGGATCGCGAGAGGATACGCGCACGGCTGATGTTCGAGGCGATTGTCAACGACGAATGGGACGTCGCGTTCAGAATCGCCTCCGGCAACGATAGAAGTCCGATCTCGGCGAATCAGGACCTTGAAGACGCTTTCTCCCAAAAGAACTTCTGGCTCGATCTTGCCTACTTCGACTGGCATCCGGCCGCAGCGGAAGAGCTGAACGTTACAGGCGGAAAGATTAAGAATCCGTTCTACGTGGTCGGCAAGAACCAGCTCATCTGGGACGTCGATCTTAACCCTGAAGGCATCGCGGCACAGGTTCACAAGCCGTTAAGTAACGGTGACCAACTGTTTGTCAACGGCGGCGGCTTCTGGGTGGATGAAAGCAGCAGCGGTGTCGATAC
>JBDREF010000256.1:0-3219 GCA_043820045.1 Planctomycetota bacterium
TTCGATCCAGTCGTCATATTGGCCCTGAGGGTCCCGGGTGGAGCTGGTGTTGGACGCCATGACCTCATTGATTACCAGGGGGACGCCCGCTTCGAGCCAGTTCCGGCTCAGCAATGCGAAATCCGCCAGATTCACTCCATCTTCGCCGTCCAGGTCGGCACAGCTCTTACCCGAACATGTACCCGAAGGCTCCAACCATTGTTCTGCAAATACGCCCAAATCCCCCACATCGACCCGGCAGTCGCCGTTCAGGTCGGCAGGGGGGCAGTTGCCCCGAACAGAGCCTGTCTCCGACAGAAGACAGAAGACAGAAAACAGAAGACAGAATACAGGAAGCAGAATGGAAACAGACCTCTGACCTCTGATTTCTGTCTTCTGATTTGTGATATACGCCAGTAACTTCAAATACCTTCCTCAGCAATTAACCGAGCCGCCGGCGCATTCGTCTATGCTGACCGGGGCTCCATGTACGGTGGAATCATAATCAACCGCCAAACGAATTTGCCCTATTATAGCATATTGGCGGGGTTCAAAGCAACACCTGCCTGTAAACCGTTGTAGGGACTTGACTTAAGGGCAATTGGAGTGTGGGACTGCCACGGCCCGCTCCACAGGCCGTGGCAGTGATTTGTGCCGCAAAGCCTTTTTGTGAACTGTACGTTTCTTCCTTCCTACCGTGCCAGTTCTGCGACTTCCTCTGCGCTCAGCACCTCGTCGTAAATGCGAATATCATCAATCAGGCCGGAGAAGAAACTGCTCGCCTCAAGGGTCTTGTCGGCGCCGAAGTACAGCCCGCCGTTCACAGACATGCCTCCCACAAAATCAGTATCCTTAGCAGCTTCTGTTCCATCCACGTAAAGACCTCTTCGCAGCGTCTCAAGATCATAGACGAGACCGATGTGGTGCCACTGCCCGTCCGTGATTACGGCTTCCGAAACTAATGGGTCAAACGGCGGGTGCATCAATCTTGTCATGAGTCTGCCGTAAGATGCGTCCGCCAAGAGCCATGCCGACCCGCTGCTATCGGTCTGAGAGATAATCACCTGCCCCGGAGTGCCGCCTCTGATCCAGGCAGAGACGCTGAACGATTCTCTCGCCGGGTCCAGGATAAAGGGCGTGCTGACATAATCATCCGTTCCGTCGAGCTGCAGCGCGCCGCCCACCGCGCCACCGGTGGGTTGCCATGTCGAATTGCCGTGAAGCGTTCCGTTATTGCTGCCCACGCTGTCCTCGGCAACGCTGCCTTGCGTCTCATCAAGCTTCCAGTGCGCGATCGGCTGAAGCTCTTTCAATAAGTATTCAGCCAGAACCATCAAATCCCTATCGTCCACTATACCGTCACCAAAGGGAGGCGGAGCAATATCACAGGATGGCTCATTCTGACCCCAGTATTGAGCGAGCTTGCGGAAATCCTTGAAGTCCACTTTGCCATCCCCATTGAGGTCAACAACCGGCAGAATCGATACCTGCCACAAGTCATAACTCCCAACCCCACCTGGACGGCTGGAGTTGAAGTAAAGGGTCTTTCCGTCAGCCGAGATGCATGGAAAAACATCATCGGCCGAACTATTGACAACGCTGCCCAGATTGATCGGCGGTCCCCATTGCTCAGCAATTGTTGCCCGTGTTGTAACCCACAGGTCCAAGTTGCCAGACCGATTAGAAGTGAAGAAGAGTGTCATGCCATCGGCAGAGATGCTTGGCTGAACGTCGAAATCCGAAGTATTGATCGGTGAGCCAAGGTTTACCGGCGGTCCCCATTGCTCAGCGATTGTTGCCCTTGTCGCAACCCAGATGTCACCAAGGCCGAATCCGGGCCGACCAGATTCGAAAAACAGCGACAGGCCGTCGGCCGAGATACTGGGCCCAGAATCTACCGTTGAGCTGTTGACGGTTGGTCCGAGATTAACCGGGGTACCCCAGTCGTGCTCTGTCGTTGCCCGCGTGGTCACCCATATGTCCCAACTGCCGGAGCCTCCAGATCGGTTGGTCTCATAGTAGAGAGACAGGCTATC
Source organism: Planctomycetota bacterium (assembly GCA_043820045.1). Classification (GTDB taxonomy): domain Bacteria; phylum Planctomycetota; class Phycisphaerae; order Sedimentisphaerales; family Anaerobacaceae; genus JBDREF01. The sequence goes on from JBDREF010000256.1 coordinate 2,016, forward strand.
GGCCGATATGCTCGGGCGACCTTCATCAGCCGAAGTGTTGACAATTACTCCAAGATTGATCGGCGTGGACCAGTCCGTGTTTGTTGTTGCCCGCGTGGTCACCCATATGTCCCAACCACCGGAACCGCCGGTCCGATTGGAGGAGAAGTAGAGCGACAGGCCATCGGCTGAAACGTTTGGACCATACTCGCCAGCCGAAGTGTTGACAGGTGGCCCGATGTTCACGGGCTCGCCGAAGGTGAAGTCCGCCTTTGCTACGTAGGCGTTGGTCAGGACTACACAGGCCAATGCTGCAAGGAGCAGCATTGCCCCGGCCCAGCGTGGGCGTGAGGTCTTTTTGAATTTCGCAATCATTTTGATCCTCCTTTTCAATTGAGATTTGGTTTCCAGGATTCCCGCCATGCTCGGCAAACGCTGAGGGCGGGAAAAACGCTCCAATAGACTCACAATGGTTCGCCCGTAATCTTTTGATTCTCCGCTGCGCGTGTAGGTCAGCACCAACGCATCGCAGGCCAATTCCCGGTCGGACTGCATTCTGTAAAAGGCGAACCATACCAGAGGATTGAACCAGTGCAGGACCTGCAGCAGGCTCGTCAGCCAGCCGATGTAGATATCGCGCCTTCTCAAATGCCCTAATTCGTGCAGAAAGACGTATCGCAATTCTTTGAGGCTGAGAGTCTCAATCATCCCGGCGGGCAGCAGCAGTCGAGGCCGTAGAAATCCGAAAAGTGCAGCGCTGCTGACCTTATCTGTAGTTACAACACCTAAGATGTTGCGGATTCCCATCTCGGCCTTGCAGTCTTCGAGCAGGTCAAGAACCTTCTGGTCGGTCAAGGGACGTTCGCGTGTGACAAGCCACCAGAGACGAAAGTTGGCCGCACCGACATATACCGCAAGGGCCGCACCTCCAAGCAGCCATAGCAAAGGCACCATTCGTGCGAATCTGACAATCGCTGTTTCAGGCTCTGCTTCGTGAGCCTCTGCCATACCGGCTCGCGAATAAAAACCCATGCCGCGAGCGTCTTGAGGTTGCAGCAGGGGCTCTATTATTCGGCCCTGTTGGATCGAGCGCGGCACCCAGTTGAAGATACTTATCTTGCTCTCGGGCAGCCAGGGTGTCGCCATTCGTATCAACAGCAGCAGCCACAGACAATACTGCCAGCGAATCGGCAACCTGCCCCGTAGTATTACCTGTATCAACAGA
>JBDREF010000257.1:0-2158 GCA_043820045.1 Planctomycetota bacterium
ATGCCTCGTGGGCAAGAACGAAGCAGGCAAGACTTCGCTGCTCGAAGCCCTGCACAAGCTCAATCCCGATGTGGCCGATCTGGGCGAATTCGACTTACTGCTGGAGTACCCGAGGCGACGCCGCAAGCAATACCAGCGCCGAGCTGACGCCGAGCCGGACGATGCGCTTATCACCAGATGGGAACTCGAAGATAAGGATGTCCAGGCCCTCGAAGATAAGCTCGGTCCCGGTGCCGTGCCGTCCAGGATTGTGGAGATCCGCAAAGGATACTACCCGGGACGACGGTGGGCCTTCGAAGGCGGCCGGCCTCAGGAGGATTCGCTGCCGGCGTCACTCCAAAAAGAGCTGGACAAGCGTTTGCCGAAGTTCCTGTACTTCTCGAAGTGCAACATAATGGAAGGCCGTGTAGCGATAGAGAACATAATCAAGAACCAGGAGCGAGGCAAGCTCTCCGGGCCGGAACGTGTATTTCTGGCTCTGCTCGACATGGTGGGAACAAAACCGGCGCACCTGACGAGCATAGAGAACTCGGAGGAATTGATCGCGGATTTGGAAGCGGCCTCGGCGCCGATCACGGATAAGATTTTCAAGTACTGGAGCCAGAACACCTCTTTGAGGGTGAGCTTCCAGCTCCATCCCGGAAAGCCGCAGGACCCGCCTCCGTTCGACAAGGGGTACGTGTTCGAGACGCGCGTACTCAACACACGGCACAACCTGACGCTGAACTTCGACGAACGCAGTACCGGCTTTGTGTGGTTCTTCTCGTTCCTTGTGTGGTTCTCTGAGATCAGGAGGGCCTTCGGGGATAATCTCGTCGTGCTCCTGGACGACCCCGGCATCGGCCTGCACGCCAGGGCACAAATGGACCTGCTCCGGTACATCTCGCAGGAGCTTGAGCCCCATTACCAGGTGATCTACACGACACATTCGCCGTTCATCGTTGACTCCAATCACCTGGACAGGGTCAGGACGGTGGAAGATGTTGTCGTCGTCGGAGATGACGGCGGGGAGGAATATGTCGGCACCAAGGTCGGTGAAAAGGTCTTCAGCATCAATCCGGACACGTTGATACCGCTGCGCGCGGCGCTGGCCTATGAGATCACCCGGGCGCTGGGGGAGGAGAAAGCCTTGCTGGTCGAGAGCCCAGTTGATGCTATGTATTTGAATTGGTTTTCAAGACGGCTGAATGAAAAAGGCCGTGTCGGATTGGATCCTGCATGGAAGATAGTGCCGTGCGGCGGTGCCGAGAAGGTCGGGGCCTTCCTGGGTCTGTTCGGGGCCGGGAGGGGCAACGCAGCGGTGCTGATGAACGTGGCGGGCGGACAAAAGAGGCTCGAACAACTGCGCGAGTCGGAGCTTATGCGAGGTTGTGGAATATTTTCCACAGACAAGTATGTGGACGGCGATGATGGAGGTATCGAAGATGTGATAGGACGGCCCGCATATTTAGCTCTTGTGAATATCAGCTACAAGCTGTCGCGAAAAAGACGGCTTTCGTTTACGGCTGCGGCCGAGGATACGGCGGAAAAGCCGAATCGCGTTGTCGGGCAGGTCGAAGAGCATTTTGCGGCTCAGGGGCCGGACATTGGCACTTTCGACCGCTACAAACCGGCCGAATTCTTAGCCGAGAACACCAGGAAATGTTTGAGGAAACTGCCGAATCTTTCCGAATCGCTCGACCGCTTCGAGAGACTATTCGCAGATATAAACGCTTCTCGTGATATCTGGGCGGAGTCCAAAGCGCCGGATGGTTCAAAATCTCAGCCGTATCCCATCGCCGAAATGGCGCCGGCAAAGAGGCCGAGCGAGTCCGTCGAAACCGAAAAAGTGTGAACGCCAGGTGCTTGTCACAGGCTGTTAGGACAGGAACCTGCCTGACAGATGTCGCTCGGGCACGGGCCGCTCGGGCAGGTTTCACAGGCTGCGCCGGTCGCCTTGCTGCGTCCGACAGCGAAGCCTGAGAGCAGTTTATTCACATCGGAGCTTCCGCACTGCTCGCAAGCATGTTTGCGAGGGACGCTCGTTTTCTCCAGAAATTCCATCACATGTCCGCATTTGCCGCACTTGTATTCAAAAATTGGCATTTCTTAACCTCGTATGCAAAGGTGAAACAAATCACTATTGGAACAACAATTTCAGCAGTCTTTCCTGTTGGGA
>JBDREF010000258.1:0-2036 GCA_043820045.1 Planctomycetota bacterium
GCTTCAACCTGGCGACGGACCCACTCATCCGCCAGATGCTCGCGAAAACGCTGCCAGTCGCGCAGTCTCGGATTGCCGGCGTCGGCCTTGTCCTCGGGCGCAGCAACACTGCCCCAGCTATCGGTTTCAGCCAGCTCGTCGCCCCAGGCCGCCTTCAGCGCTTCGCGGTCTCCATAGGTCCTGCCCAGCCACAAGTTCCATTTCGGGCCCCATTGCTCGACAAACCACGGCAGGTGCGGCTCGTTAAGAAGGTCCCAGGCGAAAACGGCCGGCTCGCCTCGATAACGCCTCCCGACTACATTCCAGAAGTGCTCGAGCGCACGTAGGGCGTTTTCGCCGGCGAAACGGTCCGGCTTCCAGTAGGGCGGCTGGCCCTCCCAATGATCCGGGCCGGTAAGTATCAACCTAATGTTCTTCTCGCGAGCGATCTCGACGAGCTTGTCAAGTTTCGCAAGAGCTTCTTCCTCGACAGTTTCGGCAGTTGGTTGAAAGCTGCCGGCGGTCAGAAAAATGCGGGCGCAATTAATGCCCAGTTCGCTCATGACGCGAAAGTGCTTCCGGACCTTTTCGGCATCGAACTGCCGCCAGAGTTTAGGCGCCCAGCCTGTATGAGGATCGTAATAGTTCGTACCGAATGGAATATACACAATCCCCGAGCCTCGCTCGGCAAAACCGCGTACGTCCGGCGCGACCGTTATCAATTCCATCTTCGGCTTCTGCTGTGCGGCAGCGGGGGACGACAAAGCAGATATGAATATCGCAACTGCGAGTAGCAGGCCTTGCACATACGGCCGGCGAACCAGTCTCTCAGGCCATCTCATTTCTTGCTCTGCCATTCGACATCCCCAATGTTCACAGCCAGGTCCTGCCGTGTTAGCCTGCCCCCAGGGGGCCTGCTGCGCCGAGCCGTTAGTATGCGCTCCAGAGATATAATACCTGGGGTGTGCCCAGTTCGTACAGCGTCGTTCTGTCGAGTTTCAGCAGGTTCGGCAGGTTCGGCTTGCGGACGCTCAGGAAATCGGAAAAAGAAAAAGGCCTGCGGTATTGAACCACCCGTGCACCGCCGATCCTGGCCATGGACTTGACAAGGTCAATCGCCTCGTCCAGATAGCCGATATCGTCTATGAGCTTCTCTTTGAGCGCCTCCTTAGCACCGAAGATGCCGCCGTCGGCCAACTGCCGTACCTCATCCGCGCTCAGCGATGCTTTTCTTCCTTCGACAACGACCTCCAGAAATCTCTCATAGGCCGGGGTGATGACCTTGTCCCGCATGTACTGCAACTCTTCCGGAGCCGGCTGCCTGAACGAGCTGGGCCAATCCTTTTTCTGCCCCGACTTAATAGTCACCGGCAGGACGCCGAGCTTGTCTTCCAGCAGCTCCTGAACCACAAGCCACCAGCTTATCACGCCTATCGAGCCGGTAATCGTGGTCGGCTCGGCTATGATCTTGTCGCACGCCACCGACGCATAGTAGCCTCCAGACGCGGCGACGCCCTGCATGAACGCGACGACCGGCAGATTTTCTTCCTCCCGGAATTTTCTGATCTGCTTGTATATCTGGTCGCTGGCCGAAACCGTCCCGCCCGGCGAATTTACGCGGACAATCAAGCCCTTCACCCGGTCATCGGAGCGGGCGGCCTTCAACTGTGCGTACACGTCGTCGGCCAACTGGCCCTGGATTATCCCTTCCACGGTAATCATCGCTATTTTGTTGCCTACCGGCCCCTCCCGCACGACCTCTTCGGTGAGAATACCTCTCTGGCCTGTCGCGAACAGAGCGACCACGCCAAGCAACATCAGAAACAGCACAATGTTGGCAACGACCGAAATTACCATCAGAATGCCCCAGAACACCCTCCAGCCGCTCCTTCTCCTCACCGGTCTGCCTGGGCCGTATTCGGGCATGGGCTCTGACGGCCGCGGTTCCGGCTGCCCCTGCGGATTGTTATCGTACTCAAAATCCATAGTAATCCCTTTCAAAAATGGTAGCGGCCATTATAAGTTGCACGAGCTGCGGGGTCAAAGAAGAAAGGCCG
>JBDREF010000259.1:0-9052 GCA_043820045.1 Planctomycetota bacterium
TTGAACTGCGATACGGAGGTCTGGTCCCCGAAGCCCGTCTCTACGGCGAAAGTCACCTGGTTGCCTTCGAGCTTGAGGTCCTTGACGGGGATTTCTCCGCCGAAGGATTCGTACCTGCCGGTCAGGTCCCCGAATACGGTGAGCACTCTCGTTCGCGTGCCTCTGTCGGAAGTTGTGGTCAGCTCCCACTTTCCGATTAGCGGCGCCCCGAGGCGTACGCCCGCGGCGGGCATCTCGCCCCGCTGGCTCTTGAAAACGCCGGTCAGCTCGTTGCCCTTGACCGTACCGTCGAAGCTGGATTCGTAAGTGTTCTCATTGAATGTACTCTTGCGGTCGAAGGTGAGCTTTCCATTCTGGAACTTGACGTTGGAGACGGTCGTGCCGCCCCGCTCGCTTGTCCATGCACCTTCGAGCGTTCCGTCGGCCTTCTGGGAGATGGACAGTTTGCCGGTTATCTCCCTGTCGCCGATCTTGTACTGCATGTCCCAATGCCCTACGGCCGGAGACATGGGTTTCTTGCGCGCGCCGGTGGCGGGATATTCCCCGCGGTCGCTCGACATCAGTCCACCCAGCTCGCCGCCCTTGAGGGTCCCCGTGAAGTTCGTTGTGAACTCCCGGTCGCCGAACCTGGTCGTGCGTGTGAACGTGAGCTTGTTATCCTCGAACTTGACGTTTGACAGCTCAGCGGAGCCCCACTTGCCCGCGAGCGTGCCGTCGGCGTTTTTCGAGATGGACAGTGTGGCGTAGCTCGGCCTTCCGCCAAGCTCCATCGCCATCTCCCATTCGCCTGCGATGTCCTGCGCCGCGACGAGCGACGTCTGGGCCAACAGCAGAAAAATAATAACAGCAGTTCCGGCCCATACTTTGTGAATTTGCGAATGACTCATGACAGACCTCCTAAAAATGTAGTTTGTGCTGCAATACTGTTTGACTACACGCTACACCAGGCCGCCCGCCTTTTGTTTAGACTACCCCCGGCGGACGAAAAAGCCAAGTGTTTTTCTCGAAGAAAAAAATGCGCGCAAAAAGAGTGCAAATCCACGAGCGTGCGCCCGCGAAAAGCGGTCTGCCGGAAGAACCCCTGAGAGGACCGACCCGGAGTTACTCTTTCGTAGAGACGTAGTCGTAAAGGCTTTCCACCACGAAGGGCTCAGCCTCTTCGAAAAATGCTCCCCTGCCGGGACCCTGGCTCCACGATTCGTAGCTGTGAAGGGGGGTAATCGAAGCTCTGACGGCAAATTTCTGTTCGACTTCCCGGATCGGCATTATGTTCATATTGAGTCTTTCACCCACCGCCCTGCTGCAGTTTTTACTGTAAATGCCTCGGAAACTCAGGCTCTCGCCCTGACAGGTGCAAGTCTTGCCGTCGGAGGCGACGCACTCGATTTTAACTTTGCCGTCGTCGCTTCTCAGTCGGCGGAACACCCGGGCGTTGCAGATTCCATCACATGCGGGATCCTCAATCGGAGCGAGCACCCTGGAGCAAATCTCGTTATACAAAGTGAGGTTCGAATTGATTAAGCCTTCCCCCTCGCGGTCCCTGGATTCTTCCAGAATGTTGCGCAAAGACTGCAGGTCAAGCCAGAACAACCTGTGCTCCAGCCTGCTCACTACGTTCAGGAATTCGATGCCGAAACGCTGCGGAAAACGGAATGCACGTTTCATGCTCTCATTGAAGATAATCAGGCATACATCGCGTTTTGTGATCCAATCCAGTTGCAGAAGCATTTCCGCGACACTGCTTGCGGTTTCATGTCTGTTTGCATCGTCGGACATTATCTTTCCGACTATATCCTGTAAGTGGCCCATGTGCGTTTCGCCCGCCTGGCTGAGGGCGTTTTTCAACGGCCCCGTCATCTGCGCCTGGAATTTGCGGTGGAAGCTTGCCGGCAGGGACGGAACGAATATATCCGACAAGAGGCACAGGAAACGTTCGTAAGTTTTTCGATATTGCTCGGCGTCAAACGACGAGAATCGCAACATGACCTTTTCGAGTAGTTGGTAGTTTCCGCTCTCGGCTACCGCTTTCAGGATTTCTCCGAGATAAATGCGCATCCTGTCGACAATCGTAGCCGCCCGCGAGTCCCTCATTCTGTCCGTTTCGTCGAGCAGGTCGTTGAGGGTTTGTTCCTGCAAGTTGGGATCGAGAATCCCGGTGACAATGCCGAGGCTTGGGTCGGGCCATGTCAGAAAAATTCCCCGCAGTTGCGTCATGGCGTCCTCGGCGACGAGTCGTCCTCGTCGCTGATTGAACACCCAGAGAACAGCCGCCGCAGGCAGAAAGTAACTGGCCGGATGTTTAATGCTTCGCCAGAACCGCTTGAGCTGGTTGGTCACCATTACGAATGCCCAGCAAGCCAGTACTATGCGGACGCCTGCCGTCAGCCTCGATCCGAATGTATCCTGGAAGTAGAAGTTTACCATCAGCACAAAGGCGGCAAAATGGACAAATATTCCCATGGTAAGATGGCGTACATATTCCCGCATTCTTGTTAGCTCTATGGTCATTGCGTTGTCTCCGAAATACCTTGTAGATTCCATTCCATTACACAAGCCCCGGCGAAAATACAGAGCCCAGACCCTGCACTTCTCTGCCTAAGACATCCCTTTACCGTTACATCGACAAACAAGGCAAAATCAGCCCAGAAAATTCATCCGAAAACCCGAAAAAATGCCGATAATAGTTGGGCAAATCCCCGTAAAAAACCATGAATTCCCGTTTTGAACTCGACCGAAGCAGTTATGGAAAACCGCCCTGCCGCGTTCGTTGCTTGTGAACCAGTCATACGGCGCCGCCATCGAGGTTCCTGCGGCAACATCTGTCATACGCTCAAGGCCCCATAATATCCAGCCTAATGGCTGGCAGGTCGCATCATGCCTTCAAAACGAAAGAGTTGCCCTTCAGAGCCGTTCCCCGGCCGGCGTTTCGGGAGAGTCAATATCACAGGCGGCGGGTTATTCCTCCAGTGTGCCAGCCCCAAAAAGTGTTGACATGCCGCCGCCGCTGGCCTTTAATCGTCTCAGGGACGCCAAATATCGGAGAGTGCCTGCCTGCGTTCCGACGAGAATGAAACGATTTGAGCAAAGGACACGCGAGATGAAAAGATTGTGGGTAAACGTTGTTCCGTACAGCAAGGAAATCGCCATCGCTGCGCTCGAGAGCGGGGCCGAGGCGGTCGTCCTGCCGGATGGTGACAGTGACAAGGTACGGCAGTTCGGCAAGATCAGGACGGTCGAGAAGGACGGCGATATCAAGCCGGGCGCGGACGTCGAGTTCATAGATATAGCCGGCAAGGCAGATGAAGACAGGGCTGCTGCTGTGCCGGCAGAGAGAATTGTTGTTCTCAGAATGCTCGACTGGACGATTATACCGATAGAGAACCTGCTGGCTCGACGGGGGAAGAATATTCTGGTCCAGGTCGAAAACAGTGAACAAGCCAGGCTTATGGTCGAGATACTCGAAAAAGGGGTGGACGGCGTCGTGCTGAAGACCGACGATGTGAACGAGATAAAAAGATGCGCCGAGGTGATTCGCGGCATAAGCGAGAAAGTCGATCTCGTGACGGCTACAATTACCGCCGCAAGACAATTGGGCATGGGCGACCGCGCGTGCCTTGATACGTGTACCCAAATGGTCCCGGGCGAGGGAATGCTTGTCGGCAATACTGCGTCCGGTTTTTTCCTGATACATTCGGAATCAATTGACAATCCTTACGTGGCGTCCCGGCCGTTCCGTGTCAACGCCGGAGCCGTGCACGCATACACTCTGGCGCCTGGCGGCAAGACAAAATACCTGGCCGACCTGAAAGCCGGCGATGAAGTGCTGGTGGTCGATTTTCACGGCGGCGGTCAAATCGCCTACCTCGGCAGGAACAAGATCGAAAGGAGACCGATGATGCTCATCGAAGCCGAGGCCGAAGGCCGGCCGATAAGTCTTGTTCTGCAGAACGCCGAGACGATTCGATTGGTGAGTCCGGAAGGCGAGGCGATTTCAGTTACGACTCTAAAGCCGGGCGATAAGGTTTTGGGCCATATCGAAAAGGCCGGCAGACATTTCGGCATGCAAGTTGATGAAACACTGATAGAGAGGTAGAACTATGGTTTGGCCCCACGATTTTGCAGGCATAATCCTGGCATCTTTCCTTGGAGCGGCAATCGGGCTGGAGAGAGAGCTTAGCGGCAAGGCCGCCGGGGTGCGGACTAATCTGCTGATATGCCTTGGCGCAGCAGTCTTTACTATAATTTCCAGAGAGATGCCGGTCGGAGCCGAGGCTTCGATTACGCGAATAGCCGCTCAAATCGTCACCGGCGTGGGTTTCCTTGGCGCCGGCGCCATCATCCAGGACAGACGCGGCGTGCACGGGCTGACCACGGCGGCAACGATATGGCTCGTCGCGAGTATCGGAATGGCCTGCGGGGCGCGTTTCTACGGACTGGCAATTATCGCGTCACTGATCGCAATTACCGCCCTGATCGGCCTGGGAAAGCTGGTCAAGCCGCTCGAACGCTATGCGGCAAAGAAGACCCCCCCGCCTGTCGATGACGAGTTCGATTAGCCGGACAGATATCCGTGAGGTGAGTATTGATACGGAGGGGGCGACTGCACTGCGTTTGGCGAAGAGCCGCTGTGGCTCGATTTCTCCCGGTACAGAGGTGTTTGCGGGCGATTGGTTTTGACCTTGCGAGGTAATTTTAGTAGAATCCCAGGTGGTACTGTTGAAGATAAATGGTATGCATGACTATTCTGGAGGTAAGAAGTATGCAATTCTGGAAAAGAAAAAATACCGGCTCATGCCCTAAAGCCGACCGGCATCGCGACAATGGAAAATATCGCTGGGTCAAGTACGTATTTCCGGCTGCTGGGCTTGTCTCGCTGATATGGTTTTTGGCTCGCGTGATACCGAAGCCTTCGCGCGCCCTGTATCCGTGTCAGCGGATGGCTTTTCCTATGGCCTCCGGGTTCGTGGCCTGGCTGGTGGGGCTTGGCGCCGCGGCGGCGGCCTTCAGGAAAGCGAAGCTGAGTTTCTCGCGCCGTAGATTTGTCGCCGGCGTCGTATGTCTGACGGTAAGCATTGGGGCCCTGTGGCTCGCTTTGAGCGCTACGGCGGAAAAGCTGGTCCTGGCCGAGCCGCAGGCCGCGAACTCACCGATGGGAACCGCCCACGGCATAAACCCCGGCCGCGTCGTCTGGGTCCACGACCCGGATGCGACGGATTGGGATGGGCCCGGCGACGGACATCTCTGGCAGGATGAGCACACGAATCCAGCGGTATGCGAGCAGATGATGTCCCGCGCCATTCGCTCGTTGACCGGTGAATCCACGGACGCCAAGGCGTGGGATGCCCTGTTCCGCTATCACAACAAGGCCCGCGGCAAGGGCGACGTAGGCTACAGGCCGGGCGAGAAGATCACGATCAAAGTGAACTTCGTCGGCTTCATCCGGACCATGCGGAGTGTCAACCGGGATACGTACGCGCTGGACGAGTGGCAGGACTATATGAACACCTCGCCGCAGTTGATCGCCGCCCTCCTCAAGGAGTTGACTCAGGTCGCGGGCGTCCGGCAGTCGGATATCGCCATCGGCGACAGTCTCGCCTACTTCGCCAGCGAGTACTACGACATGCTCCACAGGCAGTTCCCGGATGTGACCTACCTCGACTGCAAAGGCGGTTCCGGCCGGACGAAGATGGAGCTTTCTACTGAGCCGCTGTATTGGAGCTGCCGGCCGGAGGGCGTCCAGCAGGACTACGTGCCCAGGGCCTACGCCGAGGCTGAATACCTCATCAACTTCGCCAACCTCAAGGCCCACAGCGGCGCGGGTGTCACGCTGTGTGCGAAGAACCACTACGGCTCATTCTTCCGCGCGCCGCCGGACAAGGGCTATTACGACATGCACAAGAGCGGCTTCAGCAAGGGCAGCGCAGAATACCGCAACCTCGTGGACCTCACGGGCCACTCGCAGCTCGGCGGCAAGACCTTGCTCTACCTGCTCGACGGTCTCTACTCCGGCGTGCATCCGAAGGACCGCGTGCCGAGGAAGTGGGCCTCCGCCCCCTTCAACGGGGACTGGACGTCGAGTTTGTTTGCCTCGCAGGACCCGGTGGCGATCGACTCGGTGGGACTGGACTTCCTGCAGGTCGATTTGCCGGAGGCGGCCTGCATGGCCGGGACCGACGACTACCTGCACGAGGCGGCCCTCGCAGACAATCCACCCTCCGGCACATTCTACGACCCGGACCATGCGACTGCTACGGTCCGCCTCGCCAGCCTCGGCGTGCACGAGCACTGGAACAATCCGCAGGAGAAGAAATACTCCCGTAACCTCGGCACCGGCGACGGCATCGAGCTTGTGGCGGTGACTGAGCCGGGTGGCAGCCTCAAAGGCGAAGCCTTTGGGGATGGCAATGCCGGCAATCACCATCCCCAAGCTGCGCTTGAGGCTGCCACCCCGGTCGCGCCTGGGGCGAAAGTGGTGAAGCTCGCCGACGGTTTTGAGTTCACGGAGGGCCCCGCCGTCGATGCTCACGGCAACGTATTCTTCACGGACCAGCCGAACAATCGAATTCAAAAGTGGTCGGTGGATGGCACTTCCCCTGGGGGCAAGCTCTCAGTCTTTCACGACAATCCAGGCAGGTCGAACGGCCTGTTCTTCGACGCCAGCGGCAACCTGTTAGCCTGTGCGGACATGGATAACGAGCTGTGGTCGATTGATATGAGCGGCAAAGCGACTGTGCTTGTCAAAGACTACAAAGGCAAGAAGCTGAACGGCCCGAACGACCTGTGGCCCGACCCGAAGGGCGGCATTTACTTCACCGACCCGCTTTATAAAAGGCCCTACTGGACCCGCGGCCCGGCGATGCAGCAGGACGGCCAGCACGTCTATTATCTGGCCCCCGACCGCAAGACGCTGATACGGGTGACCGAAGATCTGGTGCAGCCCAACGGTATTATCGGCACGCCCGACGGTACGTATCTGTACGTCGCCGATATCGGGGACAGGAAAACCTACAGGTATCGCACGAACGCCGACGGGACGCTCGCCAACAAGAAGCTCTTCTGCTCGATGGGCTCGGACGGCATGACGATTGATAATGAGGGAAATATCTACCTGACGGGAAAAGGCGTCACGGTATTCAACCCGGCGGGTGAGAAGATCGAGCAAATCCCGATCGACGCCGGCTGGACGGCGAACGTCTGCTTCGGCGGCGCCGACAGGCACACACTCTTTGTCACCGCCCAGAAATCACTCTACGCGCTGCGGATGCGGGTCAGGGGTGTGCAGTAGTACCGCGTTTCATAAATCGTGTGATTATGGGATTGCTTCGCTTCGCTCGCAATGACATCAAATGCCTTATATGTCATTGCGAGGAGCGCAGCGACGAAGCAATCTCTTCCCGCTTCGTCGCGGAACTTGTGAAATGCGACAGTAGTTCCACTGTTAAGGTTGAGTTTTGAGAGGAGCAACCAATGCCGGATGGTGACAACAGGCTGAATCGGCGCGATATTCTCAAAGGTTTCGGAGTCGGGGCTTTGGGCCTTGCGCTGGGCGGCAAATGTTTTGGCCCGACTGCGGGTTACGCTGCACCGGGAAGTCCGTGGGTGAAGGAAAATAGCTTGTTCAAGCCTGCAACGGCTCCGGCGAGAGTCTGTCTGGTCAAGGGTAACGACCGGCGGGAGATTGTCTATCAGGCGCTTAAGAAAATCGAGGACGAAGTTCTCGCCTCCATCGGCAACAAGAAGATTCTCATCAAGCCGAACTTCGTGGTTACGACCCGCCAGCTCGCCGCCACGCACGTGGACGCGGTGCGCGGAATACTGGATTTTCTCAAGCCGCACCACACCAAACAGATCATCGTCGGCGAATCGACAATCTCCAGAGAGGGCACATTTCACGGCTTCGAGAATTACGGCTATCTGCCGTTAGAGAAGGAATACAACGTCGAGCTGGTCGATCTCAACAAGCAGCCGTGCCGGTACCGCTACATCTTCGGCGAAGGTCACCGGCCCACCCCCATTCGGATTATCTCGACGTTTCTGGACCCGGACCTGTACATCATCTCTGCGGCGAAGATGAAGACCCACGACCGCGTGGTCACGACTCTGTCGCTTAAGAACATTCTGCTCGGCGCGCCGATGAACGATTACAAGACGAACGACAAGCGACTGATGCACAGCGAGTACAACTTCTCCCGCAAGTCGCTTCTCAATTACAACATGTTCCACCTGGCGCAGGAGATTTATCCCGACCTCGGCGTGATCGACGGCTTCGAGGCGATGGAAGGCAACGGCCCGACCGGAGGGACACCCGTCGATGCGAGGATTGCTATGGCGAGCCTGGACCCGCTGGCGATGGATACCCTGGCTACCAAGCTGATGGGGTTCGACCCGAGCCGGATAATGTACCTGGCGAGCATGGCGCAGGCGGGCATGGGTCAGGGGGACTTGAGCAAGGTGGAAGTGCTCGGTACGCCGCCGGAGCAGTGCCAGTTTCACTTCAAGGCGAACCAGAAACTGATCGAGCCATACGGTCTCTGAGCGGTCACGGAGTTGCTGCTGCGCCGCTGTTTTTCATATCATCCGGGGCCGCTTGTCGCTTATGCCGTCTCGCTCAGGAGGGACACGGCCCTGTGCGGCGAGATATTGCCTTGTACCTGCTCGGCTGCGGCGGGGTCGTCGGCAATCTCGTGTGCCAGCGATGTGCCGGATTTTTCCCACGCATCCTCGTTGATATTTTTCATCTCACTGCTTAAGTAGTCCTTGAACGATCTGAACTCCATCAGCGTTATGGTTTCATCCGGACGTTCAGTGACTTCAAGGCCCAATCGATCCGTGTTTGCATCCTTGATATCGCCTGTTTCCTTCACGGCCGTTTTGAGCTTTTTCCACATGTTCTTATGGCTTAACCTCTCAGCACCGAAGCTAAGGTCCATCGCGTGGATGAATTTATCGCGCTCGTCCACTACCGAAATTACTTTCTCGACGATGTTTTCGGCAAGTTCGGCCGTTGCTGTCAATTTCCTGTGGGTGGATGATCTGATCTATTCGGGTGTAG
>JBDREF010000260.1:0-3456 GCA_043820045.1 Planctomycetota bacterium
GCTTTATAGACGATTGCCAGGATGGGCACCCACAGCAGTGCGTATCCATACTGCGCGCCGCTTCTCGGGGTAAGGATAAGTTCGCCGGAGCCGATGGCCAGCGCCGCCAGAACCACGCCGGGCCCCATGAACTTGAGCTTGGCTCGAAAACTTGCGAAGGTCTTGCCAGTGCTCTCCAATAGTCACCTCCAGCAACCAAACAGGATCCATGCAGCTCCGGGCAGTTGGAACCGGGTCACAAGCCGCCCTTCGACATCCATAATAGCCGGTATTGCGTATATAGCAAGGCAATAGAGGCAGCATATAGAACCGATTAACTTTGGGGAATTGGTTTGGCCTTTAGCGCTTCTTATCATAGTATCTACAGCACTAAACAATGGTTCAGTCATACGGCACGATGTTTGAGGATTTCCATGCATCCGAAGGCAGAAAGTGACACGAATACACATCCGGATATAGGCGCCATCTTTGCCCCCGGCGGTCCGGTTTCGAGCGCCCTGCCCGGCTTCGAGACTCGCGGCGAGCAGGTCCGGATGGCGCAAGCGGTCCATAAGGCACTCGTATCCGGCCGGCGTCTGGCCGTCGAGGCCGGAACCGGCGTGGGCAAGAGCTTCGCGTACCTTGTCCCGACCGTGGATTTAGTCTGTCGCCGCGGCTGCAAGGCGGTTATCAGCACATACACGATCACCCTGCAGGAGCAGCTCATCAACAAAGACATTCCATTCCTGCACGACTGCATGGAGCAAACCTTCACCGCCGTATTGGCAAAAGGACGGGGCAATTACCTGTGCAAGCGACGGCTCAAGTTCGCACTACAGAGGCAGGGAACGCTCTTTGACAGTTTCAGCTCCGAGCTTGAACTTATACGCGACTGGGCCGAGAACACCGAAGACGGCTCGCTGAGCGACCTGCCGTTCCTGCCGCACAATCGCGTCTGGGACAGGGTAAAGAGCGAGCACGGCAACTGCCGCGGCCGTAAGTGCCCGCACTTTCGCAACTGCTTTTACTGGCGGGCCCGCAGGCAACTGGAGACCGCCGATATCATCGTGGCCAACCATGCGATTCTGTTCAGCGACCTCGTGCTCAAAGAGCAGGGCGCGCAGCTCCTGCCGGAGTACCGGTACGTGATAATCGACGAGGCCCACAACATCGAGCACGTGGCCGAGGACCACTTCGGCATAAACGTCAGCAACCATAGAATCCGGTTCCTGCTCGACGGCCTTTACAATCCGCGGACGCACAAGGGGCTATTGACCCATGCGAACGCCGAGAAGGCGATTGACATAGTCATAAGCGCGGGCAAGGAGGCCAGGGGGTTCTTCAATCGCGCCCGCGACTGGTACGACAGCGCCAGACGCGAAACCAACGGCCGATGCCACCGGAACTTCATCGAAGATACGGTCTGCGGCTACATGAAGAACCTTCGCTCGGAGCTGGCGGCCCTGGCAAAACAAACCGACGATGTTGACGAGAAATTCGAGACCGCGCGGTTCGTTGACCAGTGCGAGGCGCTGGCGCAGGATTTGGACAACTTCCTGCTCCAGAAGCAAGCCGACTACGTCTATTGGGTCGAGGCCGATGGTGATGGGGCAGCGACGGTACGGCTGAAAAGTGCCGCGGTAGATGTCGGGCCGGATGTGAAGCGATGCCTGTTAGAGAAGTACGAATCCGTTATCCTGACGAGTGCGACTTTGAGCACTGGCGCTGCCGCGGGCAAAGGCGGCTTCGATTTCTTCGCCGGGCGAATCGGCCTGGATGATTTCGACGCGCTCAGGCTCGGCTCGCCTTTCGATTACGAAAAGCAGGTCACCATCTACATCGAGCAGGACCTGCCCAATCCGAACGAAGCGGCCTTTGTCGCCGCCGCCGCCGCGGTCTTGCAGAAGTACCTGCTCCAAACCGCGGGCAGAGCGTTCGTACTGTTCACCAGCTACGCGATGCTCGAAGCGATGGCCGGCGAGCTTTCCGACTGGCTGGCTGAAAACGACATCGAGCTGCTCCAACAGGGCTCGGACATTGACCGAACGACCCTTCTGACTCGCTTCAAGCGCGACGAGCGAAGCGTGCTGTTCGGGACCGACAGCTTCTGGCAGGGAGTTGACGTCCCGGGCGAAGCGCTCTCGAACGTAATCATCGTCCGGCTGCCGTTCGCCGTTCCCGACCAGCCCCTGCTCGCCGGCCGGCTCGAACAGATAAAAGAGCAAGGCGGCAACCCCTTCCGCGATTACCAACTGCCCTCGGCGATTATCAAGTTCAAGCAGGGCTTCGGCCGGCTGATCCGCAGCAAGACCGACACCGGCATCGTCGTCATCTTAGACAGCAGAATAATCAGCAAATCCTACGGCCCGCAATTCCTGGGCGCAATCCCCAAATGCACCGTCAAAATCGCCGGCGCAGTGAAATAACCGCCCCCCTCTTAAGAAGGTTCAATTCCCAGACGGGTTATAGGCAATCTCGACGCGATGTTCCGGGCCGGCTACCCCGAAGAGATTGATCGTCCGGAACACAAAGCTGTTGCGAGTACGGGCATCGAGCGGCAGTCCGACCTCCTCGGCGCAGTCGCGCCATGTGCCGTCGTCGCCCCTGCTTTGGAAGTTGCGGAAGTTGGGTGTGCACGAACCGAGAAACACACTTGCCTTGCCGTCCCGGATTGTCACCTTTGAAGTGATGACGTTCGGCGTCCATTCGATCCAGTCGCGCCGGGTCGTCTTGATGAAGTACGGCGTGTTGTAGGCCCAGTGAGGCTTGCCGTCGCGGTACCAGGTGTTATTGCGGGAGTTCTCGTCGTCGAGCACGACGAGCGTCGAAGTTGGCCTGGCCGGGAACGTGGTGAAGCGATTGGTGTCCGTTTCCCAACTGCACCAGCGATAGGTATCCGGCCGTGTCTCCCACGCGCCGGTCCTGGGATTAGGCTTCATTGGTTCGCAGTCGGGACCGACTACGCGGACGACGGATTTTGCCCCGTCCCGCCAGACCTCATCGCGGATCTCCAGGGCCGAGAGCGGCACGCCGTCCTTCTCGAAATGGGCGTCGTACTTGGCGTCGATCAGCACCCATTTGCTGAACTTATTGACCCAGACTTCGTTTACGCCGTGGTGGCCGCCGTCGTCCTTGAGCCCCGGCCCGCAGCCCATTCGCCGCGTGACGTAGCCGAAGCTGTTCAATACGGCGTGCTGCACAATACTGAAATGCGTGCAGTGGAACTTGCCGCCCTTTAGAGCCGCGTCGAGGATGGCAAACGTATCGCCGCGGGTCTGCGTGGGATTGTCGTTGTCGATTTCGATATGCGACCTTATCCAGTGGCGAAGCAGCAGGATTCGCTTCCACTCGTCCGTTTCGCCGGCCACGACGTCATCCAGCCCGTACCGCGACCGAAGCTGGCCGATGCGCGGACTGTAATAATTCTCAAACCCCCGAAACAGCTCATTGCCAAAATACCGAGGATTCTCAACAACC
>JBDREF010000261.1:0-2085 GCA_043820045.1 Planctomycetota bacterium
AATTTCCATCGGCAAATTATCAGTACATGTCCTCTCGTTTTTGTCGCCGTCGGCCTGATAGCGGGAATCCTGGTACAAAGCAGATTCGATTTGCCTGTCTCGACCTGGCTGGTGCTGCTCGGTCTGCTTGCGGCGGCGGCCGTACTTTGCTTTATATTCCAGCAGTTCTCTTCGGCCAACTGGCAATATGTCACGGCATACGTGGCCCTGGCCTGCTTCATATGTCTCGGTGCGATCCGGGTGACAAGCTACTGCCGGCCCGAACCTGACGACATTCGCACTCTCGTTGCCGACGGCCGCAGGCTGGCGACGATTAGAGGACGGCTAATCACCGAGCCGCATATCGAAAAATACCCGGACTGGGAGTTCGCCCGGTTCAAGCCTACCGACCCGACCAGCAGTTTTTATCTGAACGTCAGGCAGGTTGAAACCGCCGCCGGCTGGGCCAATGCGACCGGCAGGATACGGGTACAAGTTGAGGAGCCCGTTCTGGACTTGAGCGCCGGCGACGATATTGCGGCCTACTGCTGGCTGGAGAGGCTCACATCGCCGACGAACCCGGGGCAGTTCGATACGGCGGCCTACCTGGCGAGCAGGAATATCTTCATCGCCGCGTCGATAAAATCGCGGGACGGAATCAGATTGCTTCGCAGCACCCCCGCCGGCGCATTTGCGAGGCTGAAGACGAGGATAAGGCAGGCCGCAACGACGGCCCTGTTGGGCGACCTGCCGCAGGAAGACAGCGGTCAGGGCCTGCTGCAGGCGCTGTTATTAGGCTCCAGGGAAGACATCGACAGTGACACTTATCAGGCGTTCCGCACGACCGGCCTGCTGCATTTCGTCAGCCTCTCCGGGATGCACATGGGTATACTGTTCGGGATAATCTGGTGGCTGTGCAAAACGGTAGGGTTGATGAAACCTGCCCGGGCGATTATTTGCGCAATTGCGATAGGTCTTTTCCTGCTGATCGTCCCGCCCAGAGCGCCGACGCTGAGGGCGGCCATTATATGTTGGACATTCTGCGCATCTCTTTTCGTCCGCCGCCACCCCAATTCCATCAATACGTTGGCGCTGGCGGCGATAGTGCTCCTGCTGGCCGGACCTACGCAGTTGTTCGAAGCCGGCTGGCAGTTGTCGTTCACCGCCGTGCTCGGAATCATACTTTTCGCCGAGCGAATTCACTTCTTCCTGCTGGAGCAAGTGCCCGGTTTGTCATCGCGTCACGTACTTTCCGTACTTGGGCGGTATTCGTTGAGATTATTCTCCGCAGGGCTTGCTGCATGGCTGGGCGGCGCCGGGATTCTGCTGTACCACTTTTATACAATCACGCCGTTGGCGAGCGTCTGGACGGTACTCGTGTTTCCTCTTGTAGGCGCGATACTGGTCCTGGGATTCCTGAAGATGATTCTGTTCTTCCTGCTGCCGACGCTGAGCGCCGTTTTGGGGATTGTCGGTGCACTCTTGTCGGATGCGCTTGTCTGGCTCGTCAGGCACATTGCGGATTTGGGCGTTTCGCAGATACTCATCGGGGCGGTGCCGCTTGTGCTGGTGATTTTGTACTACGGCATGATTGCTTTTGCCGGCTTTGCATACTTCCGCCGTCCATTGGCGAAGAAGGTCGTTTGCACGGTAATGATCATGGCGATTGCAGGCTATCTTGGCGGCATAAAATGGCAGAGGACTCATCGGGACGATTTGACGCTGACATGTCTCGACGTCGGCCACGGCCAGGCGATATTGGTGCAGCTTCCGGGGACGGCCAATATCCTGTTCGACGCCGGCTCGCTGCATCGAAGTGACATCGGCTCGCGAATTGTAGCGCCTTTTCTGGACTATACGGGAACCGGCAAAATCGACGCACTTATCATCAGCCACAACGATGCGGACCATATCAACGGCATACCCGAGATAGCCGAACACTGCAAAATCGGCGGCGTTTACGCCAATGACGCCTTCTTCGACAGGGCCGATTCATGGGGTACGGCCAAGTCTCTCGCCGATTCTCTGGCGGCGAAGGGTCTTGAAATTGAGCGTTTGCCGAAGGATTTGCATCTCAGCCGCAGCGCTGAGATAAAGACGCTCTGG
>JBDREF010000262.1:0-7357 GCA_043820045.1 Planctomycetota bacterium
AGGCCGGGGTGACATCTGAGCAGGTTCAGGCAGTGTGGATAAAACAGGCGCAAATGGGGCCGGCGCAATTAGGCGAATTCCCCAAACACGCCGAATCGCTGCGCGACGATACGGCGGCTATCCTTCGCATGCTAAAGTTGCGGTTTCAAAACCTGCGAATAGCGTACCTGTCGAGCCGTATCTACGCCGGCTATGCGACAACCCAACTGAACCCGGAGCCCTACGCATACGAGTCGGCCTTTTCCGTGCGGTGGTTGATAGAGGCGCAGATAAACGGCGAGGCGGGCCTGAACTACGACCCCTCGAAACGTGAGGTCAAATCGCCGCTGCTTTTGTGGGGCCCGTACCTTTGGGCCGACGGCACGCACCCGAGCACTTCAGGCCGCAGAAAAGTGGCCGGGATGCTACTTCGATTCTTCAAAACCGACCCGAATGCAAAAGTTTGGTTTCTGAAAAAAAGCGACTGATCGCGGGTTGATATAGACGGAAGACGGAGGACAGAAGGCCGAAATTCAACCTTACTCCTCGGTCGTCCGCTGCGGCATCCATGATTCGCCTCGCTACGATTATTTACGCCGTTGGTGTTCTTTGCTCTTTCGCCCTCGGTCAAATGAAACGCTCGTCATGGCGGGCCGGCGAAGGAGCAACGGAAAGTCTCACTGCCCAATCTTACCGCCGTGCCGCCGGAGCCGGCAAGGACAGACTACGGATTTGCGTGCGGCGTCAAGCATGTGACGCATACGAACGATGTCTTCAGCTTTGGACATATTGGACCAGGGCCTCCCTGACTACCTTGTCCCGGAAATATCGGCTCAGGAAATTTGGCGTGTGCAGGTCCACCTTCCTGCCTATCAACTGCGAAAGTTCGTCCTGCATGTCAAAAAAGGCAAATCCCGGCTCCTGACCTTTCTGAAATTCCACGAGTATGTCCACATCGCTGTCAGGGCCAAAATCAGCCCGCAGAGCCGACCCGAAAATGGCAAGCCGGTGAATATGATGGCGCCGGCAAAAATCAGCGATTTCGTCTTTCGATATGGTCACGTTCTTGTTCATGCTCACGACGAGTTACGGGATAATGATTAAGGACTGGTGATTGATGATTATTCGTTTCACATTCATTCGCCGTTCAGGGATCAAATAATCAATTATCAATAATCATTTGTCACGGGCCTGGGCGCCCTCTTCAATATTCCGTCCTGTTCCCAACAACGGTTCTATTACTTTTTGCTCTTTGAAGGTTTTTCCGGTCAGGTGGTCTTTGAAGGTCACCTTCACGGTCATCGGCTCATCGAGGCTCTTGACGGCTTCGGGTATGTCGAAAGTCAGCCTGTAATTGATGGTCACGATCGTTGCGAACCAGAGCTTTTTGAGTTCGTCCGGGCCGACGTGCCATGAGCCGAGCAGCGCCTTGCCGTCGGCGTTGTTGAGGTTCCAGAGCTGGACATCGACCTCGCCGGCGGCCTTTACCTTGTCGCCGTCGGCGTCGATAGGCTGAATGTAGACGATGAACTTTTCCTTCCTGCCGTCTTTATCCTTGTCGTAGAAGTTCGTGTATCTGCCGATATCTATACTCTTGACGGGCGAGAGGCTTTCGAGCCTTGCCTGGCCGGGCAGCGACGAGAGGACCTGCACGCGCCCTTTGAGTTCATTGTTCTCGGTGGCAGTCTGCTCGATTTGCCGCTGCAGTTGAGCTTTTTCCTGAGTCAACTGCTCAATCTGATCGGCCGGCGAAGGGCCTTCCACGGGCTTTTGACAGCCGGGGAGAAGCAGGATACAGGCAGAAGACAGGAGAGAGAATATCGAACATCGAACAGCGAATTTCCAATTCAGAAGTTCTTCAACCATTGTTCGACTTTCGATATTGGGTGTTCGACATTGGATATTCATTATTGCTCTTTCTCCTGCTCTTTTTCCCTTACGATTTCGGGAGCTTTTTGCAGTACCCTGTCGGCCAGGCCGTAATCGATTGCCTCCGTGGCGTCGAGCCAGAGATTGCGGTCGCAATCCTTTTCCACCTTCTCGGTGCTCTGGCCGGTATGCTTGCTGAGGATCTCGTAGAGCCGGGCGCGCAGGCGGAGTATTTCCTGGGCTTCGATGTCGAGGTCGGTTGCCGGCCCGATCAACTGGCCGGAGATGAGCGGCTGATGCAGCAGTAGCCGGTTGTTGGCCAGGAGGAATCGCTTTTCGGCCTTGCCGCCGGCCAGGAGCACCGCCGCCATGCTTGCGGCCTGTCCGACGCAATACGTAGCGACGTCGCATCGCAGGAACTGCATGGTGTCGTAGATTGCCAGTCCCGACGTGATGGAGCCGCCGGGCGAATTTATGTAAAGGTGAATATCGCTCTTCATATCTTCGTTGCTCAGAAAGAGCATCTGTGCGATGACGAGGTTTGCGGCGTCGTCATCGATGGGCCCGCTGAGAAAGATTATTCGGTCCTTCAGCAGTCTTGAGTAAATATCGTAGGCGCGTTCGCCTCGGCCGCTTTTTTCGATTACTATCGGTACCAGATTCTGATTGATGCTCATGTCTTCTGTCCCCTGAAAAATTCCTAATACCTAAATCCTAAATCCTAAACAAGCACAAATGACCGAAATTCAAATGTTGAAAACCGATTATCTAACGGCTGCTTCGTGCGAGTTGTTTTGAATTTTGGTCATTTGAAATTCGAGATTGTTTAGGATTTAGATATTAGAGTTTAGGATTTATCTCTTTTTCGTCATGCTTCCTTCGTACAGTTGTGACTTTATGCTTTTCTACCCAGGTCTTCTACTGTTTCTTCTCTTCGTCCTTCTTCTCTTCGTCCTCTTTCTCTTTGTTCTTTTCCTTGTTGTCTTCTTCGTGCAGCACTTCGTCGATAAGGCCGTACTGGTGGGCTTCTTCGGCGGTCATGTACCTGTCTCTCTCGGTCTCCGAGGCGATCTTTTCCACCGGCTGGCCGGTATGTTTTGCGAGAATTTCGTTTATCATGGCCTTGGCTTTGAGTATCTCTTCAGCCTGTATCTTGATATCTGAGGCCTGACCGCTGACTCCGCCCCAGGGCTGGTGCAGCATGACCTTGGCGTGCGGAAGGGCGTGGCGTTTGCCCTTTGCGCCGGCTGCGAGTATTATGGCTGCCCCGGACTGGGCCCTGCCGATGCAATACGTTGCGATGGGCGAGGCGACGAAGCTCATCGTGTCGTAAATGGCCATTGTATCGTCCACGCTGCCGCCGGGTGAGTTGATGTAGAGGCTGATCTCGCTTTTGCGTTTGAGATTATCGAGATACAGCATCTTCATAATAACTTCTGCGGCCCTCTGATACGATATCTCTCCAATCAGAAAAACGATGCGGTTCTCCAGCAGCATATCGTCGAGGCTCATCTGGCGATATCGCTGGTACTGGCCGTATTGACTGTAAGCATCCATATTCATGGGTTCGGTTGTGCATTCGGTCGCGAAGCCGAATCCCTTCGCAATTGCTCGTGCTTGATGCTCAATGGACATTCATTACTCCCTTTATTTCGACGTTGTTTGCAGTTTCGGATTATTTTTCTTCGGATTCTTCGGTTTTCTTGGCCACTTTTTTCGTCGGTATCTTTGTGGTTCTCTTGACCTTCTTTTCTTTCTTTTCTTTCTTGTCCTTTTTCTCTGTTATCTTGGCCGTTTCGAGCAGCTTGGCGATGCACTTTTCCTGGCGGACTTCAAGGCCGAACTGGGCTAATGAGCCGTCGCGTGCCATTTGCTCTCGCATCTTCTCCGGGCGCTGCTGCCGCTGCATGGCCAACTGGGCGATGTGCCCGTTGATTTCTTCCTCGCTGACCTCGATCTTGAGTTCGTCGGCGACCTTGTCCATTATGAAGAAGGTCTTGAGCTGCTGCTTGGCCCGTTGCTCGCTGGAGGCCTGGAGCTGCTCGAGCTGTTCTTCGAGCTGCTCGCGCGACAAGCCCCGCATTATCAGGTTGCTGTATTGCCTCTGCAATACCGTGGTCGCCTGCTGAGCTACGACGTCCAGGGGCAGGTCGAAGTCGGTGTTGTCGAGCAGGTATTGATAAATCTGCTCTGTCATCTCTGTCCGGCCCTGCGATTCGAGGCGGTTCTGGAGCGTATCGTGGATTCTTTCCCTCAGCTCGTCTTCGTCTTCGACGCCGTAGCGTTTGAGCAGGTTCTCGTCCAGCTCGGCGGGTTTGAGCCACTTGATATCCTTGATGTCGATATCGAGGTCCACTTTCTTGCCGCGAAATTCTTCTCTGAAGAACGTTTTCGGGACATCGACGCTGGTTTGCTTCTTCTCGCCGGCCTTGGCGCCGAGAAGAAGCTTATCGAGCTTCTCGACGGGGATGGAGCCGACGAATCCGTTGGCTCTGACGTGTATCTCGGTGTTGTCCAGCTTCTGGTCTTCTTCAATCCCCTCGGCCTTTAGAACGACGTCGGCGATTATCTGGTCCTCGGGTTCGACGGCGGCTCCTTCCTGCCGGGGCGTCCAGACGCCGGACCATCGGAGCATCTGCTCGATCTCCCTGTCCACCTGGTCGTCGGTAACTTCGAGCGTTGTCCTGGTCACCGGGATGCCTTCGAGCGAGGGAAGACTGAATTCGGGACGCACTTCGACCTCGAAATCGAACGTCAGCGGTCCAGCCTCAGGCAGCTTGATCTCTTCGAAGTTGACGTCGGGCTCGCCTAAGGTTTGCAGCTCATTGTCCTTGACGGCGGAATCGCTCGCGTCGGCCAGAAGTTGCAGCTTGACCTGCTCTGTGGCCTCTTTGCTGAACCTCTTTTCTATGAGCCGGCGAGGCGCACGGCCCTTTC
Organism: Planctomycetota bacterium; assembly: GCA_043820045.1. Taxonomy (GTDB): domain Bacteria; phylum Planctomycetota; class Phycisphaerae; order Sedimentisphaerales; family Anaerobacaceae; genus JBDREF01. Next base: position 4,786 of record JBDREF010000262.1, read on the forward strand.
TAAATCCGGGCACGGCGGCTTCCTTGCGCAGAGTCTCATATCGCTTGTCCGTGGCATTCTTGATCGCCTCCTCGGGTATCTCTATGATGACTTTCTTCCTGCAGGGCCCCGCGTCTTCGATCGTCACCGTATTCGGCGGCCCTGTGGGCTCTTCTTGCTTTGCTTCCGGGCTCTGTTCTTCGGCCGTGGCTTCCGTGGGTTGTTCTTCTTCAGGCATTTTCGTGCTCCCAAGCGTTCTGAGTAAACTCCATATAATAAACAAAAAAGGCATCAGGCAAACGTCGCCCTTAGCCCGGCTTTCGTGGTTATCGACCCGGCGCCGATTCTCCCGGACCATCGTCCAAGCGGCACCGGACCCAAACGTATCGGAGACCAACGCCAAACTACATTTAGCCGGTAACTCACCGATACTATTTAGTCGCTGGTATTCGGTCGCCGGGATTCAACAGAAGGCGCTTTGTTCAAATGAGTTAAGTGCGGCAGCCCCAACGACCAAACACTATCAACTAACAGCTACAGCACAGCGGGCGATGAGATTTGAACTCACGACATTCACGTTGGCAACGTGACGCTCTACCACTGAGCTACGCCCGCAGGTATTACGGCGTAAAGTATAAAGGCTATTTTTTTTGTTGCAAGCAGTTTTTTTCTGAAAAATTTGCTATTTGCGCCCGCAAATCCCCGCGTCAAGCCAGCCCCGCCGGGAATAACTCCAACCGGCCGTATCTAAACCGGGAGCAAAATCAGCTTTATGCCCACCAGCAGCAAGAAGACGGCGACGACTTTTCGAAAATGCTGCTGGGGAATCCTGTTCACGGCGGACTTGGCAATTCTCGCCCCCAGGAACGATGCCGGGATGAATATCAGCAAGCCCCATAAGGGCAGGTTTTCGAGTCGCGCTCCTTCTGTGAGATAGGTAGTCAGGCGTGTGGTGTCGATTATCAGGGCGATGGCTCCGGCCGTGGCGATATAGACCTCTTTGGGCAGATCGAAGGCGGTGAGGAAAAGTCCGCGGACCGCGCCACCTATGCCGAAAATGCCCGCCAGAAAGCCGGATAACGCGCCTCCACAGGCGCCGGCGAGTAAGCTTGGCTTGATTTTGAACGAGCCCTTGACAAACAGATACACCACGTAACAAATCAGAAAGACCCCCAATACCCGCAATAGAACGCCCGGCGAAACGCTGAACACCAGCCGAGCCCCCAGAAATGTGGCGGCAATGCCGGCAGCGCCGAAACTCAGCACCAGCTTCCACCGGAATCCCGTTCTAAAGAGAATCAGTTTCCATATGTTGCCGAACCAATGGACGATACCGACGAAAAGAAGCGTTTCGGGCAGAGGGTAGAAATTCAGCAGTATAGGGACCATAATCGTAGATGTTCCAAAGCCTGTCATTGTGCCGACAAAACTGGCGATGATTACGACGAACAGGATAAGAGGAATTTCCATTCTTTGCCCTTCCATTCTTACTTGTTGAAAACGATGCCGTAATGATACGGTTTTAAGTCATGCCTTTCCGGGCTGTGAAATCCTGCTTCTTGTGCCCGGTCGATGCAATCTTGCGGTTTCGGCCGTATAGATATCGAAGGCCCTCGCGGCGTGGATGAATCGTAATTCCAGTGAATAATCCCGACTGAGCCGCTTGGCCGCAGTATCCTTCCGGCTTCTTCAAGCAATGCGGCGGGATTTTCGATGTGCAGGATGTTGAAGAGCATGACGTAATCAACACTTTCGTCCCTTAGACCGGACCCCTCGGCCGTGAAATCCCTCAGGATGGCATTGACGTTTTTCAGATTCTGTCTTTTCGCCTCCTCACTGACCGCTTGTATCAGTTCTGGTTCGATATCCAGTGCATAGACTGTTCCGCCGATGGTTCTTGCCGCCGGAAAGGTGAATGTGCCGTATCCGCACCCGAATTCCGCCACATTACCCGTCTGAGCGGTGATTCCCAGCGTGGTTATGATTCCTGGCGGATCGAAAAACTCTTCCCATGCATCGCGGTCAGGCATTCCGCTTTCTCGTGCCTTCATTATTGAGGCCCTTCTGTAGTATTTCGCGGGACTGCTGTTCTCGGATGTGTACGGCTGTGCGAGAGGGTCTGTTCGCTAAAGTATCCACTTTGCGAACTCGTGGTACATCATGTAGGCCATACAGAGCAGGATAACTACGAGCGTACCGGCAGCCGTGGTCTTTATGGTTCCGGCTTTGAACTTGGCTTGATTCGATGCAGCTCGTTTGCAGAGGAAATAGACGACCATGGCGACGATGCCTCCAGTCAGATATGCGAATGCCTGCATGCCGTACCAGCCCTGCGATGGGATGCCCTTCTCGTTTACCCATTTCCATTGGTGCAGGGTCGGGTAGTATCGAGGCACCTTGATGCCGAAGAACATTACGCAGAAGTAGAAAAACGACGTGGCGGCGGCGAAGGCACAGCCGACCATATATGTAATATCCGATTTTTTCATTACCATGACCCCCTAAGCAGCGACAGATAGCAGCCCACGACGACTTTGTACCAGACTATCACGTTCAGCAGCACACAGAGCGGCACATAGAACCAGAGTTTTTC
>JBDREF010000263.1:0-4518 GCA_043820045.1 Planctomycetota bacterium
GCATGCTGTACTTAGAAAGTTGTGTGTCAAGCAGATTTTGGAATGTTTCGAAAATATCGCGATTTTTGACGGTATCGGCACGTTTTTTTAGTTTTAAATCTCAAAAAAAAAGAGAAAGCTTTTTATCAATGCGGGTCGATATGTCATAATAAGACCGAGAGGCCAAGAAGATACCTAACTGAAATATGAAGGTGAATCGAAAGGAGTGTGACTTATGGAAAAGCGAATGGCTTGGTTTGCTGTTGTTCTTATGGTTCTGGGTTTGAGTAGTACGGTTGTTCTTGCTTTGCCCCCGATGGGTCCGCCGAGGGCGCGCCTGGGGCAGGACGAGTGGGCCGCAGGTTTAGAGTACGGTCGCGGGGAAATGGACCTTGAGACCTGGAGTGACGTCACGGACAACACCGTCGGGGTGGGTGTGACGTACGACTACACGAAATTCAAGATTAACGGCCTTCAGTCAAATATGGTCTTCGGCAAGTTGGGCTACGGCGTCGATGACAACTGGGATGCGTTTGTTCGCTTTGGCGGCGTCGATGCGAAAGACGAGATAGTCGAGGAGCCGTCAGCCGGCGGCGGCGCTGCCGAACGATATGACGGGTTCGACGGAAGTTTCGGATTTGCCTGGGGCGTCGGCAGTGCGGTCACATTCTGGCAGGAAGGAGATATTACCTGGGGCGCATTGTTACAAATGACGTGGTTAAAGCCTGACAGCAGCGATGTTGACTTACGGAGCGACTCCGGTTTTGTCGGAGAGGCGGAATTTGATTTTTGGGAAGTCCAGATTGCCGCGGGTCCGACCGTGGAGTTGGAGAACTTCCGGCTTTATGGCGGGCCGTTCCTGCATTTTGTCGGAGGAGACGTTGACATCGAGGGCCAGTCGCCTACCGGCGGCTTTACGACGGTCAGCTTACGCTCACAGGACATCAGTGAGGAGTCGCACTTGGGCGGGTACATCGGCGCTGAGTGGCCTGTGCTCAACGATGGTTTGTTCAACATAGAGTTTCAGGCTACCGGCGATGCCTGGGTCGTCGGTTTGGGCGCCATCTGGAGGTTTGAATAAGACGGGCGGCACAATCACCAATAGCAGTTAGGCACCGCGCGATTCCTTACTTTTAATTTGAGGCTTAAAGCCAAGAGCAAGGCTCATCAGTTCCTGTCTTTCGCCACCACGGAGACGTTCTTACTGCCAAGGGTATGCTTTGGCCGCCAATCTCACTGTCAGAAAGGTTGCCCCGGCGAAGACTTTTCCTGCGTGTGGGTCTTCAGCTTCAAATCGGTGCAATAGAGACACACTTGTGTTCGAGCATTCCTGACTTTCCGAGCTTCGGCTGAAAAATAAGAATTGCAATTCTGCGAGTTTGCTCTTAGATTAGCCCCGTAAACCGGCCTTTTTCCTCGTCGGGTGGGAAAGTTAACCTTTTTTAGGGTATCAAGGAGCAGATTATGGCAGAGGTTAAGCCGGGCCGTGAAGAAGCTCTCTTGCTGCTGAAGAAATACAACAAAAGTGACGGATTGATTAAGCACGCGCTGGCTGTTGAGGCTGCGATGCGTTATTGCGCGCGCAAACGCGGCGAGGACGAAAAAAAATGGGGCGTTATCGGGTTGGTGCACGATCTGGACTACGAGCAGTTCCCTGAGCAGCACTGCAGAAAGACAGAGGAGATTCTGGCCTCTGAAAACTGGCCGGCCGAGTACATTCGTGCCGCGGTATCACACGGCTGGGGCATCTGCACGGACGTCGAGCCCAAAAGTGAACTGGAGAAAGTCCTCTACGCTGTTGACGAGCTGACAGGGCTCGTGGTCGCCACGGCGCTGGTGCGGCCCAGCAGAAGTGTTATGGACATGAAAGCGAAGTCGGTCAAGAAGAAATGGAAAGACAGGTCTTTCGCGGCGGGCGTGAATCGAGATGTTATCGAAAAGGGCGTCTCGATGTTGGGCGTGGAACTCGGCGAGCTTATAGACGATGTGATCATGGGAATGCGCGAGGCGGCAGACGAAATAGGACTGAAGGGCAATCCTGATGTTTCGGGATGAGTCTTCCGGTTTTAATTGACGAGTTCGAGATTTAAGGTATGTTCAAACGGGTATTCTTGTTCATGTTGATGCTTTTATCGGCGGGCGGCTGCGAGAGCAATAAGAAATCTCTGACCGACGCCGAAGTAGAGCGTATCGCCATTACGCAGAAGATAGAACTTGTGGAAGCTTCGGGCGGGCTTGTGTTGATGGTTGGCGGCGAGACCATAACCAGCGATGAGATCATCCTGCCGATAGAACGTTTCGAGCCGGTTGCGCAGATACGCGATTTCGAGCAATTCAAGGGGCAGGTCAGAGGACAGCTTCAAGATGTCGTCCTGGACAAGGTCTCCAATATCCTGCTTCATCAGCACGCCAAGAGAGAGGCGGGACAGAATATAGACGAAGCTCTCGAGAAGGCGGCGGACAATGAACTGAGGAAATTCGTTCTCGATTACGGCGGCGACCAGGCCAAGGCCGACGAAGTTCTTAAGCAGAGCGGGATGGATCGAAAGAGTTTTAAGGAACGGCAGAAAAGGTCGATGCTCATTCAATGGTATGTCAGCTCGAAACTGCCGAATAACAGGCCCGTCACATATCGAGAGCTGATGGATACCTACAACCAGATGAAAGACGAGTTCTTCGCCGTGGCCGGGACGATAACGTTCAGATTGATCGATATTCAGCCAGCCCGGTTGGAAGAGGCTGGGCCGCAGGAGGATCCCGGGAAACCGGCAAGGGAGCTTGCCCAGGAATTGCTCGCAAAGATACAGTCGGGCGAGGATTTCGGGGAATTGGCAAGGCAATACTCGCGCGGGCCCAGGAAAGAGTTTGGCGGATTGTGGAGGCCGGTCCGGCCCCAGTCCCTGACTGCGCCGTACGACAGGCTTGCGGCTGAAGCTGAGAAGATCAGGCCCGGCCAGATTGCGATCGTCGTTACTCCCGAACACATTTTCATAATGAAGCTCGAAGAAAAACAGCCGGAAGGTTACGAGCCGTTCGAGAAAGTGCAGAGGCTGGTAAGAAATAAGATAATCGTGGACCGCCAAAATGAGGTTTTTCGCAGACTCAACACCAGGCTTCTGGAACAGGCCGAACTCAGCAGAACGGACGAATTCATAGACTTCTGCCTGGAAAAGGTCTACCGGATGCTCAACGATGGGCGGTGACACAGCGGGCCACAAGGTCAAAGGTGGGAAATGCAAGACCGGGCATTATTACGGATTTAGGATCGACGGATGGGAATTATTGCACATGGCATAGACCTCGTGGATTGTCCGCGGATAGAGCAGATGATAGAGCGGCACGGCGAGCGCTTCGTCAAGAGAGTTTTCACCGCTGCCGAGCAGGCCTATGCCGAAGCGAACAAGAACGATGTGGAAAAACTGGCTGGCCGCTTCGCGGCGAAAGAAGCCGTTCTCAAGCTGATGGGGACAGGCTGGCGCGGCAAGATCGCCTGGACGGATATAGAGATAACGAACAATGCTGCGGGTCAGCCCGAAGTTGCGCTGAGCGGAGAAGTAAAAAGAATCGCCGACAAGCTCGGCATCGGACACATTAGCATCAGCATTACACATACGGCGAATTTCGCCATCGCATCCGCGGTTGCGCTGGCAGACTCAAATGAGGACAAGTGATTTTGATTGCATAGTTGTAGGCGGAGGTCACGCCGGCACCGAAGCTGCCCATGCCGCCGCAAAGATCGGCGCCAAGACCTGCCTTCTGACAATCAGCAGGGATACGATAGCCAAGATGAGCTGCAATCCGGCTATCGGCGGCCTTGCAAAGGGGCAAATCGCACGAGAGGTCGATGCACTGGGCGGGCTGATGGGACTGGCGACGGATGCGACGGGGATTCAATTTCGCCTTTTGAACCGCTCGAAAGGCCCCGCCGTGCAGGCTCCGAGGGCGCAGACCGACAAGTACAAGTACAAGAATTATATTCGCTCGCTGCTCGAACAAACGCCGAATCTGACCATCGTCGAAGCGATGGTATCGAAGATAATAACGGAAGATAATCGTGTGCATGCAGTCAGGTGCAGTGACGGAAAGGTATATCATGCTCCGACAGTAATTCTAACCACCGGGACATTTCTTCGAGGTTTGATGCACGTAGGCACTGAGCAAGTTGCCGGCGGAAGGCTCGATGAGCCGGCGGCAAATGAACTGGCCGACAATCTCCGCGAGATCGGACTGGAGCTAAAAAGGCTGAAAACCGGAACTCCCCCGAGACTTGACGCTGCGACAGTTGCTCTGGACAAACTCGAAATCCAGCACGGCGACGAAATCCCTGTGCCTTTTTCATTCATGACCGAACGCATAGAAAGGCCCCAGATTCCCTGCTGGATAACCTATACGAATGAGCAGGTCCACAAGATCATCAGAGATAATCTGCATCGTGCGCCGCTTTATTCTGGCCAGATTGTTTCCACAGGCCCCCGGTACTGCCCAAGCCTCGAAACAAAAGTCGTTCGCTTCGCAGACAAGAGTCGCCATCAGATATTC
>JBDREF010000264.1:0-2694 GCA_043820045.1 Planctomycetota bacterium
TGAGGCGCGCCGAACCAGTCCGTCGTGGCCATCCTCGCCGGATATTTGCCGGCCATAATGCTTGCGCGGGTGGGGCTGCAAACCGGGCAGGCCGCATAAGCATCGGTAAACCGCATGCCTTCACGAGCTAATCTGTCGATGTTGGGCGTTTCGTAGAATGTGCTGCCGTAGCAGACCGCATCGCGCCAGCCCATATCGTCCGCTAAGAAGAAGACGAAATTCAGCTTCTTGTTGTCACGCGAAGCGAAACACCGCGGCATAAGCGCTACGGCCAGGCCGACGCCGAGGCCTTGTACAAACTCTCTGCGATTCATATAAATTTCCCTTTCCAGGACTGGCTTGTTTTGTCAAAGCTTGGTGCGATCTTAACAAATCTGTACATGCGGAGCAAGCTCTGCGCGGCGGCCTTCAAATAACATCTGGCATCTGCAAGGATGGCGCAGTATTCTAATGTCCGATGCGCAGGATTGTATTTATAGCCTTGTTGGTTTCAATGTGCCGTTGCTCTTTCGCAGATATAGAAAGAGTGTGGCTGACCCATAGAAGCAATCATCCGGGCAATATAATCGTCAATTGGCAAACGACAGAACCGGGAAATTCAATTGTTAACTATGGGTTTACCGCTCAGTATGGGAATGTGACGGCAATTTCCGAGAATATGACATTGCATCATGTGGAAATTCCACTTGCCAGGAAGGATGTCGTCTATCACTACTCCGTGATCACGGGGCCTCACAGTTCGCCCGATGCAACGTTCAAAGGTTATCCGACAAGTATTCTCAAAGTTGCCGTTGTCGCGGACTGGCAGGGAAGACCAAACTTGGATGCGATCCTCAAAGATGACGTTCACCTGCTGCTGACGGCGGGTGATAACATCGCGAGAGTCTGGGATTCGGACAGAATCGGTGTCAAGGATTGTACGGCGTCTTACGAGGAGCTGATCGACGCCTATCCGGATCTATTCAAATCAATTCCTTTCATGCCCGTTCTCGGCAACCATGACAAGGAAATTCGCCCGAGGGGCGACAGACCGCCGGCCGAGGGCGTTTACGATATAGCCGCCACAGCGTTCCGGGAGTTTTTCGAATTGCCCGGCGACGAATGGAAGTGGTACTTTGACGTGCCGGACTTCGGTGTTAGATTCGTGGCTTTGGATCTAAACCACATTTCCGATCTCGGAACAACGTGGCAGGCCTGTCATTCCTATAAGCAGGGGTCGCTTCAGTACGAGTGGTACCGAGAACTGATGGACAGTACGAAAAGAGATTTTGTTATCACCCTGTATAATGAACAGAATTCCGCGATGCGGCATAAGGAGAATCTCGACTGGCACAGGATGTTCAGCATAGGTACCATCTGCATTTCCGGTTTTGGCCATTTTGCCGAGAGGGCGGTGCACGACAATGTTGCCTACTACAATACCGCGTTGAGCGGAACAGGAGACAAGTATCCTGATCCGAAGTCGGTCTTTCTTGCGAGCAAAGATAATTACATGCTCATGACCTTCACGAAAGAAGCGAACGAGATGATTGCAGAGATAAAGGGGCTCGACGGCTCTGTGCTGGATACGGCAAAGTACTATCCGCTGCCGACGAGAATGCCAAAGGCTACAGAATACAAGAAATAGGTTGCCGACACCGTGTATCTGAGGATTCTGAACATATGAAGATTTGTGTGTCCATTATATCTATGCGGCTGTTTCGTTTAGCAGGTATTGCCTTGATGTTGGTTTTGTTCTGTGGGTTTGTCGGCGGCGCTTCATCCGTGGCGGCGGCGAGGCATGCCGTTCCACGGGAACATCCGCGACTGCTCGGTTCGCGACAGTATTTGCAGGAACTGGCCCGGCAACGGCAGGAAGCCTACAAGCGCGTCGTGACGGTCGCTCGCGGAGAGGGCGGCGACGACCATTCGAAAATGATCTCGATGGCCCTGGTCTGCGCGATAGAGCAGGATGAAGAACTTGGCAAAAGTGCCGTACAGGTGGCATTGAAGTATATCAACGGCCCGATCCGAAAGGGTCACGTTACTTTCGCCCACGACCTTGCGCGCTGTGCGGTAGTCTATGACCTGTGCCACGAGTATTGGAGCGAGAAACAGCGAGAGAGCTTCGGCGAATACATGAACAAAACCGTCGATGCGAACGTGCGCTCGGAGACTCATGTTTTCCACAATGGTTGGTACGGCTACAAGAACTGGGGCATCGGGCTGGCGTGCTATGCGAGTTATTACGAGAATCCTCGCGCCCGCGAGATTCTTGAGTCGCTCGAGGAAGAGTGGCGCACGCGTGCGGCGCCGGCTCTCGATCTGGCGGGGGACGGGGGCGGCTGGGCCGAAGGTTATTACATAAACTACTGGCTGTATGAATGGCTGTTCTTCTGCGAAGCCGCTCGCAATTGCCAAGGCGTTGACTACTATGCGCAGGCTGCGAAGTTTTTTGAGAACCACGCTGTTGCGAGCATGTTCGAAGCATATCCGGGAATCGGGACATACAATTCGCGCCGACCGATTCCCATGGGAGATGGGGGAGGTCGCACCTTCGGCGGTGACCGGGATAAGGTTTTGTCGGCCAGACGCATTCTTGTCAACTATTTCCGCAACGACCCGAACCATCAGGCTGTGCATGCTTTCAATGAAACCACGCCGCGTTCCAGCGTCGGAGCGTACGCGTACAAAGACTTTCTTTGGCGCGACGCG
>JBDREF010000265.1:0-50474 GCA_043820045.1 Planctomycetota bacterium
ATCCGGCATAGATCCCAGGCTGACAAAGGCAGGGAGGATTCTGCGCGAATATTCACTTGACGAATTGCCGCAGTTTGTTAATATACTAAAAGGGGATATGAGTATGGTGGGACCCCGGCCGCTGTATCTTTCGCAGATACCCGAATGGAGTGAGCAACAAAAGAAGCGGCTGCTTGTCAAGCCGGGACTGACGGGGCTGGCACAAGTGTCGGGGCGGGGAGAAATAACTCGTGAAGAAAAACTTGAACTGGACGTCAAGTACGTGGAAGCAGCAGGCGTATTGACCGACCTAAGGATAATAATGGCAACAATCGCCTGCATTTTCAGGCGAAAAGGTATTTATGAGAGAAGATACTCACAGGCCGAACATACGCGAGGTATGAAGCAGTGAATACGCTACTCCGGATACCCGCTACTCGCCGAGGATCGCGGAGCGAAAGTATTATGAAATATTTGACAAAAACAGACCAGTTGGAACATTTGAGCCCGAGCGAAAAAGCTGAGCTAAAACGGGTGACCGAAAAGTTTGCCTTTCGCAGCAATGAGTATTACGTCTCACTGATAGACTGGGATGACCCGCACGACCCCATACGTACCCTCATCATACCGGGGCTGCAGGAGCTTGATGAGTGGGGACGGCTTGACCCGTCGGACGAGAAGACCTACTGTATTATGCCGGGGCTCGAGCACAAATATCCTTCCACCGCACTGATGCTTGTAAGCAATGTCTGCGACGGTATATGCCGGTATTGTTTCCGCAAGCGCGTATTCATAAATCCTCAGAGCGAATGCCTGAGGGACCTGCCGGCGGCGCTGCAGTACATCAGAGAACATAACGAGATAGACAACGTGCTCATGACCGGCGGGGACCCGCTTGCGCTCAAACCTTCTAAACTTGATAATATAATCGCCGAGCTGAGGAAAATCGAACACGTGCAGATAATTCGTATCGGCACAAAAATGCCGGCGTTCAATCCGTATCGAATTATCGACGAGCCGGCGCTGCTTGAGACCATAGCCAAGTACAGCACCGAACATAAAAGAATATACGTGATTACCCATTTCATCCATCCGCGAGAATTGACAGATTTGGCCGTGAAATCTGTCGGCCTGTTGCAGAAAGCCGGCGCGGTTGTGGCCAACCAGATGCCGCTGATAAAAGGTGTCAACGACAATCCCGAAGTGCTGGCGAAGTTGCTCTCCAAACTGGCCTTCATTGGCGCGGCCCCTTACTATATCTTCCAGTGCCGCCCGGCGTTGGGGAACAAAGCTTACACAGTACCGATCGAACGGGGATACGAAATCGTCGAGCAGGCAAAGGCCCTTGTTTCCGGGCTGGCAAAGCGCGTTCGGTTCGTAATGTCGCACTCAACCGGCAAGGTCGAAATCGTGGGCAAGAAAGATGATTTGGTCTATTTCAAATACCACAGGTCGGCCGACGACGCTGAAAGCAGTGCCTTCCTTGCCCTGGCAAGCAACCCGGACGCATACTGGCTGGAAGATTATACTGAAATGATCAGGAATTATCCGGTCGATCCGCCGTACAGGCCCTACGGACCCGAGTGACTCTGCAATTTCTGATTCTTACCGGCCAAACGAGGCGGGCGGGACGGCGCGACCGCAACGTTGGCGACTGCGGCCGAACCGTATCCTCATTCACACCCCGAGCCAACAGCATTTCTTGTAAGCGAGCAGCGAGTTTCTATCTGGGACTAACGGCCAGAATCCCTGTCTTGTGTCCTGCAAAGAGGAGCGTTCAGGTAAAAAACGGCGATGACCGTCACAATTGCTCCGCCAGAGACGATAGTGTCCGCCAGTGTAAAACCTTTCCCGAAAATGATGGCAAACAATTTGACCATCAACAATAATCCCGCCGGCACCGCCAATGCCAGAATCAACCATTTGATCTTAGTCGTCTTTGCCGAGACGGAAGTATAAAGATGTGTGCATTGAATCCACAGCACGGTAAAAACTGCATACGCAAATAAATGAAACACTGCGTATGTAACCGGCAGCAGAACAGCTAAATTTATCCTGGCGATATTGGCCACGCTGAAAATAACCGTGGCCGCCACTAAGAGACCCGCGGGCCAAAACGCCAGGATCGTGAACAGAATCAAACCCGTTAGCACACCTGTCAGGTCTGCGACAAAGTCCATGACATCAGGGCTGCGCCCCGGCACAAGGCTCTGAAGGATTTCGTCAATGATCCCATAGGCAATTAACGTAAGTAACACCAACCAGGGCCCCGACCTGCGCCAGTCTATTCTCTGAATGCCGCTGACTGCAAACCAGAGCAGAAAGACCAACGTCAAATACGCAAGAAAGTGAAGGCTTTTGTCGGAGACGCCAGCCCTCTGAACCGACTGAGGGATAGGTATGTGCGCGGCGACAAAAAGTGTGGGCCAGTAGAGACCCAATGCAATTTTCGTTATCTTCTGCTGAGTTGATAAAGCCATTGAAATAATCCAAAAGATTTCCTGCTTATTGGTACTGCGTGACTGCTAACGCGACATGGCAACATCGTTCATATCTTCCGCGGTCAGGAATAATAGCCAGTCATCACCGTCTTCCGGCGCGGAGAGATTCTTTCCGCCATTCGTCGTTGCCACATGGCGCCGGTCGGAAGTGTTCTGAGCATTTATCCATGTCACCTTATAAGAACCTTTCTTAACGTCAACATCCACGGCTCCCCCACCGGCAAGATATACAAGATAAAACCTGCCGTCTTCCGCAAGACAGAAACCGCTATCGACAATCTGCCGGCTGGGACTCATGCGATAGAAGGGAATCGTTTCGAAGAAGTCCCAGACTTTCCCGATGATATCGTGCCGAACCGGTATTCTTTCGGCCAGATCCATGCTTCCGCTGAAACCGGACGACGAGTCGCCATTCATATCTGCATAGTTGATCGCCGCACCTGACATGATCATTACAAACGCTTTTTTGCGAATGTCAACTTCACTGTGGATATCGTGATACTTGTTACCGGGCCAGAACACTTCCTGGGCATAAAGAGGCTTGGCTTTATGATGGTTTCTGAGCAAAGCGCCGCTGATTTCGGGCAGGTTTGTGCCTTTGAAACCCTGCAGCGTTACAAAAGACAGCCAATCCTCATTCTTGAACGGGTCGTCCCCGCTCGGATTGTGCACTGAGATTGGGTGGGCGAATATGTCCAGCTCTTTGATCTTTCTGCCGAGGCGATTGATGTCGATTGCCGTCATGGCGTTCTGAAACGCGTCGGGTTTCAATATCGGCTCCGGGCCGGCCACGTTGAAAAGAATGTTCCAGTAAGGTCCCAATCGGGCAAGCGTGTACTTTATGTATCGGACTTGTTCCGCTTGATCCGTGGGAAAGCCCGAGCTTTGCCCGAAAAAACCGGCAAAAGGATACACCATTATTCTGCGTGCGGCCAACTCGTTCAGTATGGCTTCGGTTTTTCGGTATTCCACTGCATTCAGCGGCCACAGGTCCGGCGTCTTCCACCCGCGACCCCGGCTTTTGGCGTCCCGGTTCAGATAATGACTGGCAACAGAAAGCATGTTGTAGCCCCGGATCTCGAACCAGTCGAGAAAAGCCTCTCGCTTGTCGGTCGGCCAGTTCTCGGCGAAGAAGCGATCGCCCACGTGAAAGCTGCGAATCAGTACGTGCTTACCGCCCTTGTAGCCAAACCACGTCGGATTGGCTTCGTCCACACAAATCATGCCGGGAATGTCGGACGGGACGCATTGAAACGTTCCGCTTATACCCTCTGAGCCGTCAGAGAAAGCCGCATCGAACTTCCAGGTGCCAATCCGATCCGGCATGAACCTGATCTTCCACGTCTGTCCGCCATCGTAGAATCCCCAGAATTCTATATCCCTGCCGTCAGGACTCCTGTAGGTTACACTCAACGTCACATCGGCGTAAGGGTCCGGATAGCCCACTGCGTTCCTCACCGATGCCTCGAAACAAGCCCACCGGCCCACCGAAATGTCGGTGAGAACCTTGCAGTTTCCCGAGCGCAAAAGGCAAGCAACCACGAAGAACAAAAAGACGCTCGGATATCCCTTTCTCGTCATCGCTTCTGCACTTTCCATTCACGTTCGAAACGAATAATTTGCCCGTTGACGGCGACCCTGCGAGAAATATAAGGAGATATGAGCCAAAAATAAAGGTTTAATCTGTGAAATCGGAAATTGAGTGTATAATATAGATATACTGGTTTGAGAACACCGCTTCAAAAACTTGTTTTGGAGGATTAAGCAAATGAAACGTCTGGTAATTCTCGGGTTGGTGTTGGCTTGTTTCGCAGGGCTTTGTCTCGGGCAGCGCAGGGCTCGCGTTACAGAACGACAGATAATCCAGCTCACGGAACCGGAGCTGGAGGGAACGCTCACTTTCGAGCAGGCCCTGGTCAAGAGGCGAGAGGTCACACAGTTCAGTCCCCAGCCGCTCAAGCCCGCGCAGATTAGTCAATTGGCATGGGCCGGCCAGGGCATAACGGACCCTCAGAGAGGCTTGCGAACGGCGCCTTCCGAAGGATTGACGTATCCTTTGGAACTCTATTTTGCCACACAGGATGGTTTGTCCGTCTATCGCGCGGCCAAGCACAGCATGGAACAGACTTCGGAACAGGACATTCGCGCCACGCTGGCAGCGGCGACTTCACAGCGGGACACGGTCTCCGGGGCCGGCTGTGATATCATCATTGCCGGCTATGTGAGAAAGCTCGCCGACCGATTCGGCAATAAGGCGCGAACATTTGCGCTCCTGGAAGCCGGGCACGTGGCCCAGAACATCCAGTTGCAGGCGGTCTGTCTTGAGCTGGGGTCCGCGACGGTTGCCAATTTTGATGCGATGGCCGTGCGCAACATCTGCAAAATATCGAGAGATCTGGAGCCGCTCTACATCGTCTCTGTCGGATACTCGGTGGGAGCGGGAACCGCAGAAGGCCAAGCCGATTCCGGACAGAAAACCGCAGCACTGATTATTCCCAGTGAGAACTTCCGCGACGAGGAGCTTTTTGAAACAAAGCGCGTGCTCGATGCGGCCCAGGTGCAGACCGTCGTAGCGAGCACAAGATTGGGAATTGTAAGGGGTGAACTCGGAAATATAGCCGAGGCAAGGGTCCTGGTGGACCAATTGAGAGTTGACGACTACGACGCGATAGTCTTTGTAAGTGGCTCGGGGGTGATTGAGTATGTCACCAACCCCGTCGCGCTGGACATCGCCCGTGAGACGGTCCGCAAAGGAAAGGTTCTCGGGGCTATCGGTCTGGCGCCTGTGATTCTGGCCAACGCGAATGTCCTTGCGGGCATCCGGGCTACGAGCTTTTTGTCCGAACGGGAAAGACTCATACTGGCTGGCGCCATCTATACCGGCGCCCCGGTCGAGCGGGAAAGATTAATAATCACCGCCACCGGGCCAACAGCCGCCATTCAGTTCGGCAGAGCCATCGCCGAGGCCCTAACGGTAAGATAGTCATTACAGGCAATCGCGCGGCCAAAGATTACACCGTGCTGTCTTTGTCCCTGTAATGATTCGTGATCGGAAGTCGTCTGTCCTTGCCAAAGGCTTTCGGCGTGATTCTTATTCCCGGCGGCGACAGTCTTCTTTTGTATTCGTTGCGGTCAACCATACGAACGACTTTGTCAACTGCATCTTTTGACAGACCCTGCTCAACAAGCTGTGTGACGGATTTATCCTCCTCCACGTAACCTTTGAGAATCCTGTCGAGCAGATCGTAATCTGGCAGCGAGTCACTGTCCTTCTGGTCCGGCCTCAATTCGGCGCTCGGCGGCCTTGTTATCACATCGCGCGGTATGACCTGGCGTCCGGCTGCCTCATTTATATGTTCGGCCAGGCTGTAAACGGTCGTTTTCGGAACGTCCTTGATCACGGCGAATCCGCCGGCTGTGTCGCCGTAGAGAGTCGTGTATCCTACCGCCGTCTCACTCTTGTTCCCCGTCGTGAGCACGAGCGAGCCGAACCGGTTGCTCAGCGACATAAGTATGCAGCCGCGAATCCTTGCCTGTAGATTCTCGTACGCAAGCCCGTTGCTGTCCCAGCCCTCGACGGTTTGCAGCGACTTGTGGAATTCGCCGAGCACCGGCCCGATCGGGATCGTGTGAAACTCGATGCCCAGGTTCTTTGCCAGCTTCTCGGCGTCACTTATCGTCTCGGGGCTGTTGAACTCCGACGGCATACTTATGCCGACAACATTCTCTGCGCCAAGCGCCTCTGCGGCAATTGCAGCGGTAACCGAAGAATCTATACCGCCGCTGAGGCCAAGGAGCACTTTTTCAAAACCATTCTTGAGTGCATAGTCTCTCGTGCCAAGCACCAGCGCCTGATAGATTTCATCCACAAGGCCCGTCGGCTGTGGAGCGGAAGGTGCTAATGGCTTGATTCGTACACTGCCATCGGCTGCAGCGCTAATGTCGGCAATCAACAGATCCTCGTCAAATGCTCTTGCCCTGGCCACAACTTCGCCGGTCGAATCGGCGAACATGCTCCTGCCGTCAAAAATCAGTTCATCCTGACCACCAACGAGGTTGCAGTATGCAACGGCACAGTCAAACTCTCTCGCGCATTGATTGATTGCCTCCTGTCTCTTCTCGATCTTGCCTATATGGAACGGGGACGCTGAGATATTCAGAACCATGTGGATCCTGCCGGAGTTCTTGAGAAAGCCGGAAAGCCATTCGATATTCCAGATATCAAAACAGACCGTAACGGCAACATTCAGACCGTCCAGGTTTATTATCAGCGGCTCGGCGCCGGGCTGGAAATATCGCCGTTCATCAAACACGCCGTAGTTCGGCAGCAAGGCTTTGCGGTAGATTGTGGCTATCTTCCCTGCTTTTAGCACAGCAGCGGAATTGTAGCTGTTGATCCCGTCACGTTCGGCAAAGCCGACTACTACAGTCTTCTCCGGGCAATCGGCGGCAAGCTTCTCGATAGATATCGAGCAGTCTTTTAGGAAATGCTGTTTGTAAAGCAGATCTTCCGGAGGATAGCCGCAAATCGCCAATTCCGGAAAAGCCAGCAAATCCACATCCGCCCTGACCGCCCGGGCATAGATTTTTCGCATCTTCTCGGCGTTGCCGTTCAAATCACCCACGACTGCATTGAATTGTCCCAGAGCTATACGCACCGAATATGCCTCCAGAGCATCAGGTTTTGAATGAGCCGTCGCCAACTTACGACCATCGGGAAACGGGAAAGGCGTAACTTAACCTGCCGTCTTTCTTGTAGAATTCTACAGAACTCGGGTTTGCCGGTCAACTGAAGGCTGTGAGAAGAACCTGGATGTTGATGCCGACTTGCTGTTCCCGTGCGGTACAAAAAGGCAGTCGATTGCCGGCAAGCAGTACGATTGAGGCGTGCTGGTGCTTGACAAGGAGGGCTGCGTAGCTTAAATTGGCGCTTTTCGCAAATTCCGGCTGTTATCGAGGAACCGTAAGTTATGTCGCAGAAGATAGTAACGCGCTTTGCCCCTTCGCCGACGGGTTATCTTCATGTCGGTGGAGCCAGAACTGCTCTGTTCAACTGGCTCTGGGCGCGATGCACCGGAGGTACCTTCATACTCCGTATCGAGGACACGGACCAGAAGCGCAATACACCCACAGCCGCGCAACAGGTAATGGACGACTTGCGGTGGCTTGGAATCCAGTGGGACCAGGGCCCGGAAGTCGGCGGACCCCACGGACCTTATCTGCAATCTCAACGAAATGACATCTACGATAAGTATGCAAACAGGCTGCTCAAGGAAGGAAAAGCCTACTACTGCTTCGACACGTCCGAGGAGCTTGACGCCCTTCGCAAGCAGGCGGAAGCGCAGAAAGAAGGTTTCGCTTATCGCCGGCCCGAAAACTTCCCCACTGCCGAGGAGGCCGAAAAAGCCCGCGCCGAAGGCCGGCCCATAACGATCCGGTTTGCAGTCCCGCAGGATGAACCCGTGGTCGTACAGGATATGATACGCGGCGCGATCACTTTCGCAGCCGGCGAGATAGGCGACTTTATAATACAAAAAAGCGACGGCTTCCCCACGTACAACTTTGCCTGCGTGGTTGACGACTATTTAATGAACGTCACACACGTCATTCGCGGCCAGGAACACCTCAACAACGCACCAGGCCAGCAGGCTTTGTGGCAGGCTTTGTTTCCGGACGCCCCTTTCCCAAAATACGCCCACATGTCGGTTACTGTCAGCGACACCGGCGGCAAACTCTCCAAACGTGAGCGTCCAAAGACCCTTCGCACGGCAATCAAGACCAACCCGGATACCGACCTCGAAAAACTCGCGCAAGCCGGCAACATTACCGCCGAACAGCTCGAATCTTTTATCGAGGGCAAAACAACGCCGGACATGCCGAATATCGACGCAATGGCTCGGCATCTCGGCACTACCCTACCGGAAATCAATATAGTGGACTTCTTCAGGAGCGGTTATCTGCCCGAAGCGATGGTGAATTTCCTTGCGCTGTTGGGCTGGAATCCCGGCGACAACCGCGAGATTATGCCGGTCGATGAGCTGATCCAGTCGTTCAACCTTTCCCGCCTGACAAAGTCAAACAGCCTGTTCGACCGCCAGAAGCTGCTCGCCTTCAACACCGAACACATAAAAATGACCTCGAGCGAAAAACTTCTCCGGCATTTCAAGGATTATCTGAAAGAGGCAGGCTCGCCGGCGGTCTCCGCCGATGATAAACTCCTCTCGAAAATCATCGAATTGTGCGAAGGTGCGCGGACTCTGGCAGACATCGAACGCAAAAGCAGCTTTCTATTCATAGACAACGACAAGATTGAATATGATGAAAAAGCAGTGAACAAAGTGCTTCTCAAGAGTGACGGTCTGGCTATCTTGGCAATCGTGCGCGATAAACTCGCTGCGATGGATGAACTCACGGAGCAGGCAGTCGAAGACATGCTCAGAAACCTGGCAGAGGAAAAACAGCTCGGCCTGGGCAAAATCGCTCAACCCCTGCGCGTCGCCATCTGCGGAACCACAATCAGCCTGCCAATCTTCGACTCGGTCCGGCTGTTGGGCAGGGAGAACACACTGACGAGAATAGATAACACTCTGAAAAATTTCAGAACAGAAACCTAAGACAGGACAAGCACAAACATGTCATTATTAGTAACAGGTTCGATTGGAATTGACACGGTAAAAACTCCCCACGGCGTAAGCGAGAATTGTCTCGGCGGTTCGGCAATCTACTTTAGCATGGCAGCCAGTTTCTTTTCGCCGGTCAGGTTCGTGGGTGTCGTCGGCTCGGATTGCCCCTTCGACCTGGCCGAGATTTTCACCGGCAGGAACGTTGATCTGACGGGCCTGGAAATTAGGCGGCAGAGCAAGACCTTTCGCTGGGCCGGCTCGTATCACGTCAATATGGACGACAGGACGACGGACCACATGGAACTGAACGTCCTCGCCGAAGCTCCGCCGAAGGTGCCTGAGGCGTTCAGGGACAGCCAGTTCGTATTCCTTGCAAACACGGCCCCGGCCCTTCAACGTGAACTGCTCGAGCAAATCGAAAAGCCCGTCTTCGTAGCCGCCGACACGATGAATTGCTGGATTCAGGACCATCTGGGCGACTTAAAAGCCCTGCTCGAAAGAATCGATTGCCTGATCATCAACGAAGATGAAGCAAGGATGCTCGCGGATGAGCATAACCTGATAAGAGCCGCGAGAGAGATTCTATATATGGGCACTGCTCTGGTGATTATCAAGAAAGGTGAATCCGGCTCGATCATGTGCAGCGCCGACGGAGACATATTTGTTCTTCCGGCCTATCCGGCCTCCGAGGTCAAAGACCCAACAGGCGCCGGCGACAGCTTCGCAGGCGGATTTATGGGCTATCTGGCGCAGAGCGGCAGGACCGACTTTGAGACGTTGAAAACGGCGGTCGCCTACGGCACGGTGGCGGCCTCCTTCACAATCGCCGACTTCTCACTGAACGGATTGACCGGCACAGACAGAGCTGAAATCGACAATAGAATAGAGACGTTGCGGGCCGTAACTGCGTTTTAGCAGCCCTGGTGGTGGAATGCGGTGCTTTATAGCAATAGACATTGACGAGCAAATCAGAAAGAGCCTGAGCAATTTGCAGAACGAACTGCAAGGCAAAGTTGATATCAGGAGCAGCGACGTCAAGTGGGTGAGTCCAGAGGCGACACATCTGACGTTGAAATTCCTAGGCGAAATCAAAGATGAACAGGCGGTCGAGGTGTGCAACATAGTCAAAGACGTGGCGAGCCGGCATAAGAACTTCGATTTCGCTGTGGAATCTGTCGGGCACTTCGGCGGCAGAAGCGCCAGGGTCCTGTGGGTCGGCGCAGGACACGGCTGCAATAATCTGCTACAATTGCAGGAGGACCTGGATGAAGAGCTGACTTCGGCCGGCTGGCCCGGGGAAACCAGAAAGTTCTCAGGACATCTTACCCTGTGCAGGATAAGGAATCCAAAGGCAGGTATTAAACTCGTGCAGGCAGCGCGCGAATATGAAAATTTGAAACTTGGGATCGTCTCAGCCGATTCGGTCCGCGTTTACCAGAGCCGGTTGACGCCGAAAGGTCCTCTTTATACGGCATTGGGAAATTATGACTTACAATAGTCGCAAAAACGTAAAGCCTTAAGCGAGATAGAAAAAAAGGAGAAAAACAAGAATGGCAAAAACAAAAAAGGTCGAGGCCGCTTCTAAAGCGACCAGCAAGGAAAACGCGCTGGAGCGCGTCATTTCGCAAATCGAGAAGCAGTACGGTCAAGGCGCTATTATGCAGATGGACGAGCACAATTACGCCAGGATTGAGGGTATAAGCACCGGAGCATTATCGCTCGACATAGCGCTTGGCGGTGTAGGCATTCCTCGCGGCAGAGTTACCGAGCTGTTCGGGCCCGAGTCGTCCGGAAAGACGACTCTCGCACTGCACGTCATCGCAAACGCCCAGCGTTCAGGCGGCGTTGCTGCATTTATCGACGCCGAACACGCCCTGGACACAACCTGGGCGAAAAGACTTGGCGTCGATGTAAGCAGCCTGCTGGTCAGCCAGCCCGACACCGGCGAGCAGGCGCTTGATATCACCCAGATGCTGATAAGCTCCAACTCCGTCGATATCATAGTCGTCGATTCCGTCGCGGCACTGACGCCGAAAGCCGAGATCGAGGGCGAGATGGGCGACAGCCACATGGGATTGCACGCGAGATTGATGAGCCAGGCGATGCGGAAACTGACCAGCATCATTAGCAAAAGTAAGACGGCCCTGGTCTTCATAAATCAGATTCGCATGAAAATCGGCGTAATGTTTGGCAATCCGGAGACGACGACAGGCGGCAAAGCCCTGAAATTCTATAGCTCGGTACGAATCGATCTGAGAAGAATAACGACCATAAAGGACAACACCGGCGCCATCGGCTCCAGAATCAGGGCCAGGGTGGTGAAGAACAAAATCGCACCGCCCTTCCGCGACACTGAGTTCGATATCATGTTCGACAGCGGAATCAGCTACGAGGGCGATCTGCTCGATCTGGCCACCAATTGCCAGGTTGTAGAGAAAAGCGGCGCCTGGCTCAACTACGGCACAGTCCGCCTCGGCCAGGGCAGGGAGAACGCCAAGAAATTTCTGAATGAAAATAAAGACCTGTGCGAGGAGGTAAGGAGCAAAGTTCTCGCCGCAAAGGGTCTTGTGTGATTCGTGAAAAGTGTCCACCAGAGAACCATGCGAGATAGGAAACGCCAGGTACCAGATGAAGACTGCAAAGCAAATCAGAAACGAATTCATAGACTTCTTCAAGAGCAAGGACCACGAATTCGTCTCCAGCTCGCCCATAGTACCGCGCGACGACGATACCCTGCTTTTTGCCAACGCGGGGATGAACCAGTTCAAGAAGATCTTCCTCGGACTGGAACCGGCACAGCACCGCCGGGTGGCCAACAGTCAGAAATGCCTGCGAGTAAGCGGCAAACACAACGACCTCGAGGAAGTTGGCAAGGACACGTACCACCATACGTTCTTCGAGATGCTTGGCAACTGGTCGTTCGACGATTATTTCAAGGCCGAATCAATCGAGTGGGCGTGGGAGCTTCTCACAAAGGTTTGGGGTATCGACCCCGACCGGTTGTGGGCGACGGTTTTCGCAGGAGACCAAGCCGATAGCCTGCCGAAGGATGAAGAAGCCGCAAAGCTGTGGCCCAAGGTGACTCCGATACCGGCCGAGAGAGTTTTGGCGTGCGGAAAGAAAGACAACTTCTGGGAAATGGGCGAGACAGGCCCCTGCGGACCTTGCAGCGAAATACACATCGACCTCGGCCCGGACAGGTGCGACATGAAAGACGTCCCCGGCCACGAATGCCGCGTCAACAGCGGCTGCGCAAGGTACATCGAGCTGTGGAATCTCGTATTCATACAATACAACCGCCAGGCCGGCGGAAAGCTTCTGCCGCTCTCGGCCAAATACGTTGACACCGGCGCGGGCCTGGAGAGAATCGTCGCGGTCATGCAGAAAAAGGCGAGCAACTACGACACCGATTTATTCATGCCCATAATCGACAGGACCGGCGAGCTGACAGGCCACAAATATACGGCCAGACTCGGAAACAAAACCGACAACGCCTTCAGAGTCATAGCCGACCACATTCGCGCCCTTGTCTTCGCAATAACCGACGGCGCAGCGCCCTCAAACGACGGGCGGGGATACGTGATTCGCCGGATACTTCGCCGGGCGTCCAGGTTCGGCAGAGAATTGGGGATGCACGAGCCGTTCATTTACAAGCTTGTTCCGGTAGTCGCCGATTGCCTGGGCGACGCTTTCGGCGAGATAAGAGAAAGAGCGGACCACGTCTCGACGGTAATCGAATCCGAAGAGGCAAGCTTCGGCAGGACACTCGACAGGGGCATCGAGATATTCAACTCCGCCGCCAAACGCGCACAGAAATCAAAAGACGCAACCATCAACGGCGAAGACGCCTTCCAACTTTACGACACGTACGGGTTCCCGCTGGACCTGACGCAGCTCATGGCCCATGAACGCAGCCTGAAAGTCGATACGGCCAAATTCGCCGAGCTGATGGAAGCACAGCGTGAGCGTGCAAGGGCCGCACAGAAAAGTTCCTCTATAATGAATTTGCTTGGATCGGCTTACCTGCCAACAACCGACGACTCTAAGAAGTATGAAAGTGACGTTTGTGAAACCAGAATTACAAACATAATAGATCCCAGAAAGAAGTCCAATATCGTAGTTGGTGGCATTGATCCCGCTAACGCCAACATGGATTTTGGCCTTGTGTTAGAAGAGACATGTTTTTATGCTGAATCCGGGGGTCAGGTCGGGGACTCTGGAATCATAAAATCAGCTACTGGTGACTTTATTGTTGATACAACTGAGAAATTTGGTGAATCGATAATTCATTGGGGGAAACATGCTACAGGTCAATTTCATACTGATCAACAGGCCACCGCAACTGTAGATAAAAAAAGAACCGCTACGAAGAAGAATCATACTGCAACGCATCTGTTGCAGTGGGCGCTGCAAGAGGTCCTGGGCAAATCAGTGGTTCAACAGGGTAGCTTCGTCGGCCCCGACTATTTGAGGTTCGACTTCACCTACCCCAAGGCCCCGACCGCCGAGCAGTTGAAGCAGACGGAAGGCCTAGTCAGGGAAAGAATAGCCGCCGACTTGCCGGTCACCTGCGTAGTCATGCCGAAGGAGCAGGCACAGCAGCTTGGCGCGATGGCTCTATTTGGAGAGAAGTACGGCGACGAAGTTCGGGTCGTGGCCCTCGGCGCCGAGAACGAAGGTAAAATCGGCGAAGCTTTCAGCCGGGAGTTTTGCGGCGGCACCCACGTCGAAAGGCTCGGCTCCATTGGCGGATTCAAGATTATTAGGGAAGAAAGCATCTCCGCCGGCGTTCGCAGGATTACCGCCCTGACCGGTCCGGCGCTGCAGAGCGCCCTTGAAAAAGCCGGTCAATTGGTCGATGAGCTGACAGCGATGCTCAAGGTCCCGTCCGAGTCGCTGGTTGACAGGGTCAGCCGGCTGCTGACGGACAACAAGAGACTCGCAAAGGAAGTAAAAGCCGGCCCCAAGGGCTCTGGCTCTGATTGTCTAAGCGAGGCAAAACTGCTTCTCGAAAATTGCGAGAAAATCGGCGAAGCCGCCGTCATCGTCGGTCGGGTCTCAACAACTTCGGTAGAACAGGCTCGTGAGGCCGTTGACATGCTCAAGAAGAAAGCGAAGTCTGCCGCCGTTGTTTTAGCCTTCGACGACGAGGGCAAGGTGACGCTCTTAGCCGGTGTGACGGATGATCTTGTCGCGAAGGGACTAAAGGCCGGCGACATTGTCAAAGAGATAGCTCCAATCGTTGACGGCGGAGGAGGAGGCCGGCCTCAAATGGCCCAGGCCGGTGGAAAGAATCCGGAAAAGATCGACGACGCCCTCGCCAGGGCAGCCGAGATAATAAGGCAAAAGCTGAGCGCCTGATTGATCCGGGAAAGAACCGCTATCGCAAAAAAGGTAGTTCTCTCAGGCTGTTTTGATTGAAGAATATCATCTCCGGAGCGTATTCTTTATAGAGCGGGCCGATGTACGGCCTTTGATTCGGTGGAAACTGAAGCGTAAGTGCGCGACTCAGGAGGGAGTTCATGATTCGCTTTTGTTGCGAACACTGCGGCCGAAAAATCGGCGTTCCAGATGAATACGTGGGTAAACGGGGCAAGTGTCCGGAATGCGACGTTATCTTTGTTGTACCTGCCAAGCCCGATACCATCGAACTAAAATGCGAAAACTGCGGGCATGAAATACGTGTACCCAAGACATGTGCAGGCAAGAACGCCAAATGCCCCGCGTGCAACTTCATTCTAGCCATACCCGCCCTAAGAAGCGGGCCCCCCGGCGGCTCCGGTGCTATTCGATTTACGTGTGCAACGTGCCACCGCCAGATAGAGGAGCCGGAAAGTTCGAGAGGGAAACTCATTCCTTGTCCCCACTGTAGCTCTTATATGGCCGTCCCGTTGCCCGAGAGTCCCGCCCGGAAGACAGAAGTCCCGATTCAACCTGTTCAAGAAATTGACGAGTCCGAAGAGCGGTTCAAACAGTTGCAGATAGGCAGCATCAGAGAGTTCAAACAGGAGCCGAACGTCGTCACTGAACGCAAGCTGCCATGGCCCATCGACATATTCCTGTATCCGACGAGCAAAGCCGGCCTGGTGACTATTGCCGTTATCACACTTATACGACTGTTCTTCAGGGTAATGGTCCGGGCTATGGGCGAATCCACCCGAAGCTTTCTACCTTTTCTTGCTTTCTTTGCGGTACTCGCAATTGTTGGTCTTCTGGTGCGAGTCATTCTATATCTGTATTTGTATTGGTACTTCTGTGAATGTGTCCGTGACAGTGCGGCCGGGGGAGTTAGAGCACCGGAGATAATAGGACATGCCCCGGGTCTCAGCGAAATGTTCTGGCGACTGATTCGAACTATTGTCTGTCTTGCCTTTTTCCTTGGCCCGGCAGTTTTCTATTTTCTTAAGGCCGGAGAAACAGACACCGTTTTCTGGTGCCTTGCGGTTTACGGCGTATTTTTTTTTCCGATGAGCCTGTTAGCCTTTGTGCTGTTTGACTCCTTACGAGCCCTTAATCCGATCGTTTTCATAGGCTCAATATTGAGCACATTCTTCCCGTACTGCGCGATGATTGCGGTGTTCATGGTGGCGGGCGCTTTCATCTTCGAGAGAGTACCCAATCCACGGGGTCCGTCCGGTACGCTTTTTGTGATCTGGGTTGTCGGTATTTATCTGGCAATGGTGGCGGCTCACCTGCTGGGGTGGTTCTATCATCGCTACGAAAATGAACTCAACTGGGACGTTTAATGATTGGCTCTGACTAAGATGTCGGATACATAGCACGAGGTTAGACGTCATGAAGATACTTGAAGAAGAACCTCCGTTGGCAGATAAATGCAAACTGCCCTGGTTTATCGACGCCTTCCTTTATCCAATCAGCGCATCCGGTATGATTCACCTTGCAGTCTTTGTAATCTTGCCCTTATTGTTGTCAGGATTCATCGGATTAATGGAGTATTTCTTGAAGCCGCACCTTGGGCCTGCAACTGGTGAGATCACCGAGCCCATTACTATTATCCTTTATACTATCTTCTACAGCTACGTGTGTTATTACATCACAGACTGTGTAATTAACAGCGCCCGTGGCCGTCGCCGGGCCTGGGACGTCACGATCCCGGACACAATCAGCATAGGTGATCTTGTTTCGCAGGCATTTATTCTTATCGGTAGTGTAGCCGTCTGTTTGTCACCTGTATTACTCTATTCCGTCTTAGCTAAACGAACCGGTTTGTGGTTTTGGGCATTGTCGGTATATGGCGTCTTTTTTCTGCCAATGTCCTTACTTAGAGGAATCATGTTCGATGCCTTTGAAGCCTTGAATCCAATAGAAATCGTCCCGTCGATATGCCGCGCATTGCTGCCGTACTGTGGGCTGGTTCTGTTCTTTATCGTCGTCGGTGGGTCTGTTGTAGCAGTCGTACCGAGACTCCCACTTTGGGAATTTCTCAAAGAAGCTCTGAAAGTCTATCTGGCGTTCGTGCTGGCGGGTCGTTTAGGCTGGTTCTATTGGTGGCATAAGGACAAGCTCAAATGGGGCTTGTGATTGGAGGCACGAGTCTCAATCCTGCTGCCGGATTCTTACACTTCTGGCGTGGGCGTCGAGTCCTTCGACCTCGGCCAACTGAATAATATCATCGGCGCTGGCCGCTAACATTTCCTGGTCGTATTCAATGATACTGATGGACTTGAGAAAATCGTTACTGGTCAGCGCGCTTGCGAACTTTGCACGCATTCCGGTGGGCAGAGTGTGACTCGGCCCGGCCCAATAGTCCCCGACGGCCACAGGTGTGTAGGAACCGATGAAGATCGCCCCGGCATTTCTTATCTTCTCGGCGATTTCTCTGCTTTCGCCGCCGCACTGGACCTCAAGATGCTCGCAGGCGAAATCGTTCGCCATTTCAATCGCCTTTTCCATATCTTCGGCCACTACGACGGCGCTGAACTTCTTCAAGGATTTTTTCGCCTCAGCCGCTCTGGGCAATTGACAAAGCTGTTTGGTCAGTTCCGCAAGGATTTCTTTTGCAAGCGGCTTCGAATCCGTCAGAACGATAGCGCTGCTATCGGCTGCATGTTCGGCCTGGCTGAGCATATCGGCCGCTACGTACGCCGGGTTGGCCTGCTCATTGGCGATGATCAGGACCTCGCTCGGTCCTGCGACCGAGTCAATTCCCACGTAATCGCCGGAGACTTGCCTTTTGGCCGCCTGGACCCATTTGTTGCCCGGGCCGACAATCTTGTCAACCTTGCCGATTGTCTTAGTTCCGACAGCCAGCGCGCCCACCGCCTGCACCCCGCCGACGCGATACACTTCATCAATTCCCAACTCGCAGCAGACCGCCAGGATAACCGGATGGATGCTTCCTTCGCACCTTGGCGGCGAGACCACGACAATTTCCTCGACGCCTGCGACCTGTGCCGGGACAGCAGTCATTATTACCGTCGAAGGCAGCGGCGCCGAGGCCCCCGGCACGCAGATGCCGACCCTTCTTATCGGCGTGTATTTTATTCCGCGGGGCAGGTTATCCGTGTCGATTAGTATATCTTTCTGGTACATGCGAACGTTTTCAATCGCCTGGCGAAGAGAAGCCAGGATGTCCTGGTCGATTTCCCGGTAGGCCTTGTCCAGTTCATCTTTGCTAATTCGGAACTGCTCGGGCGTCAGCTTGACACCGTCGAACTTCTCTGTGAATTCTGCGACGGCTTTGTCGCCGCGCTCGCCGACATTGCGAAGAATATCGACCACAAGTTGATTTTCTTCACTGCCATAGCCGGCAAACCTCGCTTCGTGCATAATCACCGAGCGCAGCTTTCGCATCCTTTTTTCGAAATCGGCTGCGGATGAGAGAATGAGGATGTGGTCGAGTTCGTGGGGCATTTGCCTGTTCCTTATCTGCCGAAGTTCCCGTGACTATACACTTCAGCCGCCGTCTGCAACAGTAGATACCTTTTGCCTTCGTATTCGGTTGTGATTCCTGCTATCCTGAATCGTACCTGTTCCAACTGGCCGGCCTGTTTCAACTCGGTCAGCTCCAGAATCTCGCACGGCAACAGCCGTAGTGTGCCAAGGGCAGACCCAACATTGCGGCCAAGCGCATCCGGCACGAATACGAGCCGGCTATCGTCCGCCGAAAGGCGTCCCTTACGGGGCTGCGAGACCAGGAGCCCGGTCCTGTCCACCAGGACCGAGTCGGCGCTTTGAGTGTAGCGTTCGACGTCCGGAAAATCTCCCGTTGCCGCCGTCTGTTTCAGTTCATCGACCGAGGCCGTGTTGCTGTCCGATATCCGCTGTCCGACATCCGCTATCTTCTGCCGTCTGGCCCTGAGCTTTTTCAATATCTCCGGCGGTATGCTCAGCACACTGTTCGAATCAGTGAGTTCACCCTCCAGCGTTGGCTGCGGCTCGGATTCGGCCCCAGCTTGCTCAATGTCATCTTGCGGCTGCGATTGCTCCGCTCTGCTCAGAGGCAGAAAGTAATTCGGGAATATGAAGTTCCTGCCCTTGTACTTTGTGACTCTGGCGCCCCACAACCGATACGTCAGGGCCGAATCCTTGCCGGCATCTGCGATCATCCTGCCCAGCGCCGATGAAGGCAACAGTTCCAGCCTTGTCCCCACTTTTACAACGGCCGGGTAATCGTTCACATCAGAGCCAAACTCAAAGAACCAGACATCGTTACTGTCGGGGCCGACCAATTTGCCCTCAGCCCCATTGAGGACAAAGCCGTCCCGCAACAGCGGCGTCTCGGCGGTCGTCTTTGCGTCCCGGCGCGCCCTTGGGCCCCCTGCCCCCGAGGGGAGGGCCGGGACTGCTCCAAGAACCCAGCCCGCAAAGGATGCTGAAATAAGGAATATGGCTATTTTGCTCATATCGACGGTTTTGCGAAGTCGCTCTTCAATAGTCCGCCCCTGAGGGTTCAAATAATCATTTCGACGGCCTGCCCTGGCCCATTGGCCAGTTTCACGTGCCGACTGCTTCGGGGGTCGTCAACAGCGACCAGCTCGACCAGCGGCTTCCAGAATTCGCCCACAAGTATAATTGATTTGTCGGCGTCGAGAAAGCCCTTGTTTCTCAATTCCCAGACCTTTGCTAATTCCAGCAGCGTCCCCGTTCCGCCCGGCAGCACGACATACGCCTGCCCCAACTCAATCAATTTATCCAGCCGTTCATCGAGCGAATTGGTGACAATCTCACGCGTGACGTATTCGTTCGTCTTGCTCGACTTGAAGGCCGAGCATGTAACGCCGATGACCTCGCCCCCCGCCTCGGCGGCCCCTTTGGCGGCGGCAAGCATCGTTCCGCCATATCCGCCGTTGGCGATGGTAAAACCTCCCCGAGCCAATAACCGGCCTGTCTCCAGGGCCAGCCCGTAAACAGGGTCGCCCGCCCCGGCTCTGCTGGTCCCGAAAATAGTTACCGTCTTTCTGGACATCATCTGAATCAATTAACCAGGAAATGCACAATACGGCAGGCATAACCCTGGCTATTTGGGTTCCTCCGGTCGGTTGTTCTGAGGGTAAGTTCGTGGACGCCCAAGTTCAGCTCGGCGTCAAAGACGTAAGCCCACGGCAGATGAAGATTGGAACTCCATTGAGTGAACTGATCTATTTGACGAAAAGATGAGTTATCGATGCTGTATTCAATGATGCCGACATCGGGACCGCATGTGACAAAAACACCAATGGCAGTACCCTTGAATTTTAGCCTGAGTACGGCGCCAGGCTTATCGGCTTTAAGCACAGGCACGTCGACAAAACCCTTCCGAACGCCGACACCGTCTTTGGGGTTCCAGGCGGCATCATGGATAAAGCCTTCGACAAGTTCGGCATCATCGATACTCACATAGCGACCGCGATAATAACTGAACCGATCAAGAGGCTCGGCGGGTATGGCATAGGACGCTGATTCGGCTTTTTCAGGTAACGGCTCGGCCCACGCGGCATCCAGCAAATGTTTCATCGAACGGAAATAGACGTTCTGCCCAAAAGGCGAAGGATGCAAATTGCGGAAGTCATTCGGCCAGTCAAACTGTTTGGCATTTATGCGCTCAGTTACCTCGACCGCCAGATTCAACGAGGGCAACTGATAATGTTCAGCTACTTCTTCATGGTTGCGAATTACCACCGGCACGAAACCTTCGTTATAGACTTTCATTTTCTCAGGATCGACAAAGTGCATCAGCACGATGTCGATGCAGGGATTGAGCGCGAGGGCGCGCCGGACGATCCCTTCCATGCCACGAATTTGTTCTATGTTCGTACCATCATTGGTCGCATCGTTGACGGCAGCTTCCTCAAAAAGCAAATCGACCGGACCGTTCTTGAAGATGTCCCGTGACAGACGAAAAGCCCCCGGAGTAGAACCTGTAGAAGGTATCCCGGCGGCGATGAATTCAAATCTCGTCTCAGGAAAACGCTGTTGCAGGTACCGACAGAGCATGTTCCGCCACCCGGGGTTGTAGGTAATGGAGCCCCCCAGAAAGGCCACACGGCCTTTCTTTTCCCGTTGGAATTTAACCCGGCAGTTTGTCAGGCCACGCCGCAAATTGAAATGGTACTTGTCGTAATCAACTGTTGTATGAGTCAGTATGAAATCAACAATTGGCTGCGGGTCCTCAAGGCTGTGTGGATGATGGTCCACCCCGGGCTTGCGAATGACGGTGATCTTGCCGCCGAATTCCCTATAGCGTTTCTCGATGATATCAGAATTTTCCTCTATTGGAACGACAGTATCGGAAGTGCCGCATACGTGCAGAACAGGCACGACCGAACGGGCCAACGGCTCAATACTGTCAATCGGATTGTGCTTGTACTCCAGAGCTTGTTCGGCCGTCAGGCCATAAGCTTTCAGGCAGGCCTCCCAGGAGGGTTGATGGTATTTTCCTTTGCCTCGCCCGGCGGGCCAGCTCTTGAAATCACAGACGGGATTGTCGGCATAGATGCAGGCCACTTTCTCGGGATTCGCGCACGCCCAGTTGTAAACGATGAGCCCCCCTCGGCTCATCCCTTCCAGGGCAGGACACGGATGGAAGCCGTGATGCTCGGTAAGATAGTCGTAAAAGGCATTCCAATGATTTACCGCCGATGGACAGCCGAAAAGGTCTGCCACATCCATATAAACCAGATGAAATCCTTTCTCCAGGAGCGAAAGATCAGTCTGTGGTTCATGGCCGAAAAAACGCGCCCTCCATATCCAGGGCAGATGACCGGCCGGATCCCTGGGGATAACAACAATGCAATGGCGGCTGTCATAGGTGAAGTCATAGCGATCATAATCATGCCAGATGGATTTCTTGTAGGCAAGACCCGCCGACTCAAGCCGATGAGCGAAATCGGAGATGACGGTGTCGTTAGCCCGACCTGCAACCGAGCAATCGTACAGAGAAATGTCGGCGCAGAAGAACGCGAGTATCGCCGACAAGATTCGCACATTTTTCATGATTCGCCTCTTCACACCGCCGTCATTTGACAGCGACCTTTCGCGTGCGATTCAGAAGCCCGGCCGAAAGCAGAATCTCCCTGTCCCTGGCGGACAGATCCAGCTTGCCTGCGAATTCGAACGAACCATCGGCTTTGGCGAATTTGATCGTGTCGTTGCCCTTAACCGCTTCGAGCAGGTTTTCTATCTGGAACTCGTCGCCGTACTCGATTTTGTCGTAGTCGGCCGGCTCGGCGAATTCGACCGGCACAATGCAGAAGTTTATAAGGTTGGCCTTGTGGATTCGCTCGATGCTCCTGGCAATCACCACCCGCACGCCAAGATACATCGGGCAAAGTGCTGCGTGCTCTCTCGAAGAGCCCTGGCCGTAGCTCTCCCCCGCCACGATGATACCGGCTACGGCCTTTTTCTTCAACTCGAGCGCACGAGCGGCAAATGTCGGCTTGCCCTCTTCATTGAAACAGTTGAAGACTACCTTTGCATACTCGGGCACGTTCGAGCGAAGCTTCAGAAAAGTACCGGCAGGCATAATATGGTCGGTGGTTATTTTGTCGCCGCATTTGAGCAGTACTTTGACATTGAGCTTATCCGGCAACGGCTGCGGCGGCTCAGGCACGACAATGGTCCGCCCGCGCAGGACCTCCACTTTCGCGGCGTCTTTTTCGGCCGGCGGTTTTTCAATCATGTTGTCGTTGATGACGAATCTGTCCGGCAGCTCTACTTTCGGGTAATTCAGCCCGAACAACTCCGGCAAATCGCGCGGGTCGGTAATCCGGCCGGTCATAGCCGAGGCCACCGCCGTCTCCGGGCTGACCAGATAGACCTGATCTCCCTTCGTCCCGCTTCTTCCGGCAAAGTTCCTGTTGAACGTCCGCAGACTCACCACGCCATCCGCCGGCGAGAAGCCCTGCCCGATGCAGGGTCCGCAGCCGGATTCCAGAATTCTCGCTCCGGCCGAGATCATCTCGGCCAACGCCCCGTTTTCCGCCAACATGTTCAAAACTTCTCTGCTGCCGGGAGCGATTGCAAACTCTATCATCTTGTCTATGTGCCGTCTCTTCAGGACCTCTGCGACCATCATCAAATCGGCGTAGCTCGAATTGGTGCAACTGCCTACCACAACCTGACCCGTAGCTACACCGGCGATTTCGCGGACAGGCTTTACGTTGTCCGGCGAAGAAGGACAGGCCGCCATGGGTTCAAGCTCATCCAGGTCTATCTCAATGACGCGGTCATATTCGGCGTCGGCATCGGCTGCCAGAGGCTGGTAATCTTTCTGGCGCTTCTGGGCGGCCAGGAACCTTTCGGTCTGCCCATCGCTGACGAAAATACTGGTCGTAACGCCCAATTCCGCTCCCATATTCGTTATCGTGGCCCGCTGGGGCACAGAAAGTCGCTCTGCACCCTGACCAAAATATTCGACTACCCAGCCGACATTGCCTTTTGTCGTCAGTATGCT
Organism: Planctomycetota bacterium; assembly: GCA_043820045.1. GTDB lineage: Bacteria > Planctomycetota > Phycisphaerae > Sedimentisphaerales > Anaerobacaceae > JBDREF01. The sequence goes on from JBDREF010000265.1 coordinate 22,998, forward strand.
CAGCAGCTTGAGGATTACGTCTTTGGCCGCCACCCAATCGTTCAACTTGCCCGTCAGTTTCACGCCCACGACCTTCGGGCATTTCAGGTAGAACGGCCCGCCCGCCATAGCCACCGCCACATCCAGGCCGCCGGCTCCGATCGCCAACATGCCGATTCCGCCGCCGGTCGGAGTGTGAGAATCGCTGCCCAACAACGTCGCGCCGGGCTTGCCGAACCGCTCCAAATGAACCTGATGGCAGATGCCGTTGCCGGCCCGCGAGTGGTATGCGCCGCTGCGGGCGGCTATCGTCTGAAGATACAGATGGTCGTTGTGGTTCTCCGGCCCGAAGCCAGCCATGTTGTGGTCAACGTAGCTGACCGACAAATCGGTCTTTACTCTTGCCGCCCCCATCGATTCGTACAGCAGGAACGCCGTCGTGCCCGTGGCATCCTGTGTAAGCGTCTGGTCGATGCGAATCCCAATCTGCTCACCGGCTGCAAGCTTGCCTTCGACAAGGTGCTTGCTAAGTATCTTATAAACAAGCGTTTGTCCCAATTCTTATGCTCCTTACCAAACCAAAATGTGCAGTCTAACATAAATACCCCCTGAAGACAAATCTTCCCGACGAGACTATTTCCAAGAATCAATTAAACAGGCTCACCTTGCGCTTAAGGACACAAGGTGAGCCAGCAAACAGCAAAACCAGGGACTCTCTCTATGCGATCCGGCTACCAATCACGTACTACCACTCCATCTTTACCGACCAAATAGCGGTCTGAATTCCTGACCTTCAGATTGTAAACCTTGCCGACACAAGGCATCGGTCTTTTTGTAACACTCTTGACGGCGACCGGGCCTTCCAGCGATACCAGCTTTGACCCGCCCGCAAGCTCCTGCACGAGAGCCCACCGTCCGGAATCCAGCAGAAAATAGTGCGAATCTGCAACACTGATGCAGTTTCCGGTTTCGAGCACCACATCGTAGCACTCCCACGGCCCTTCGGACTCGTCGTGCTCATCGATGCCTTCGATTTGGCGTGAGCACACCGCTTGTTGCAAACAGGCAACCGTCCGGGCACTTAGTGGTTTCTCAACGGCTTGTCCTGCGACAACTTCGGAGATCCGTACCAGCGTTCCATCGATCCACACGAGAGTATCGCCAGGGAAACAAGTCCTGCCCTTTGGTTGGTCGGGTCCAGTTGGTCCACCTTCGGCATCGTGTACCACCATTGAATCTGTTCTGGCCTGGGGCTCACTCGTAAGAACAGGCACACCGCCTCGTCGTATGTCTCCGCCGTCCCAGAAAGTATAGATGTTGTCATCGTTGATGCCGCAGAACGAGACCTTCTCAAAGCTGACGTGGCCGTCCAGGAACAGGACATTCTGGCCGTCTTCCTGGTGAGTGATGGCATTGCCGGCTTTTACAGCCTCTCTGCCGCCATCAGGATTGAACATACCCAGTTGCTTAGCCTCTGCCGCAGGTGTACCGACGAAGGGATTCCTGTCGGCCGCTATCGCCATACCCGGCTCGCTCGATGTCGTCAGAGCGTAAAGACCGAAGGGCATATGGTAGGCGTAGCTGCAATGCTTCTGCGGCTCGGGGCCGAAATCCCACAGGTCAATGAGTTCTTTATTACCTGCGCCGTATGCGGAGGGCTTGAACTCCATCGTCCCGGAATCGCCTTTGCATATGAATGACTTGGGCGTAACCTCGGCGTATTTGACCAGCAGATAGAAGCAGGACGATATGCTTCCCGTACCGCCGCTGCCGTCGGCCGCCAGGCCGTAGGCGCCGAACCGATTGGCAGCATCCCAGGCGGGTATGGTCGGTGTCCGGGTGCTGTTCCTGCCGCCGGAACGCGGCAATTCGTCGTCGTAATCGTTAGCATAAATAAGCATTGCTTTGCCGAGGCCCGAGAGGTTCGTCCCGCAGACCATCCGGAAGGCGATCTGCCGGACCCTCGAAAGGGCAGGCATAAGGATGCCCATCAAGAGAGCTATGATCGCAATCACGACCAGTAACTCAACCAATGTAAAACCTTTGCGTTTCATTTTACTTCTCCTTCACTTTTTCGGAGATTCGCCTGCCCGACCGCTTCAGAGCACATTTTCTGAAAATCTTTCTTATCAATAAGTGCACCTGACTACTTCAGATCTCATTTCGAGAAGTCCCGCCGTTAGGCGTCCCTCACGGGACTGCCAAAAAGTAACTCATGGCGTTCAACGCCGTTTCTTTGCGAATCTCCATGGTTAAAGCTCTTTTCGCTCAAAAACGGTCGGTTAAAACAAGTCCAAAAGACAACCTTTGCCGGTACGCTCCGCGCAATCGGGTACTTCTACCGTCAAAGCTGAATCCGATCTCAAAGGCCGTGTCTATTCGATGGCAGGCAGGTTTGGGATATGAAATGGCAAGTAAGGATGATGACAACCTGAATTATGATAAGCTTTTCGACCTGCCTGACCGTGCTTTGTTTTTCATGTCGGCGCAGAAACCGCGCGCAAAGCTCTCCTAAACTCAGAAGCACACGCTAAAACTCAAAGAACTCGTCTTCGGCAGGCGGGTTTGGGATATGATATAAAAAGCAAATATGACAGCGACTAAAATTATAATTAACTTTAAGCCCGCCTAACTCTATATACGATTGTACCAGAAATAAGTTTTCTCATTCAGTAAATTTCGTCAAATTCTGCTCATTTTCTTGAAAATTTTGACACTTAATCCAATGTTTTTTCAGTCGAATCTCCCGCGTATTATTTCTTTTTTATGGGCCAGGGTTGGACTGCGCATCTGGCCGCCCAAGCTTCGTACAATGCCTTTAACTGTTCAACTTTTTCCGGATGTTTTTCTGCGAGGTTATTCAGCTCCGTGCGGTCGGCCTCGAGGTCGTACAACTCCCAGCCGCCCGGATGTCTGGAGACCAGTTTCCATTTGCCCTGGCGGACGGCGCGATTTCCTTCGTGCTCCCAGTAAATCGCTTCACGTTCGATCGGCTTGTTATCGAAGGCGGGCAACAGGCTCCTGCCTTCCATCGGTATTATCTTATTGCCTTTATGTTCAGCAGGGTACTTTGCGCCAGCGGCATCGACGCAGGTCGCCATAATGTCGATCAGGTGACCGCCCTGCCGCCGCAGCTCGCCATGCGCCTTTATCTGTGCCGGCCAGTGTGCTATTAACGGCGTGCTTATGCCGCCTTCATGGACCCAGTGCTTGTAGAGACGAAACGGCGTGTTGCTGGCGTTGGCCCAAGGCTTGCCGTATGCAATGTATGTATCGGCCAGGCCGGGCATAACACCCTCGCCGGTCCGCACCGGTTTGCCATCGCGCGTAACTTTGGGCTGCATATCGGGCTGCAGTTCGCCTTTTGCCATCGGTCGCAGCGGGATTTCCTCCGACGGGTCCGGCTTGATCGGACCGCGACTGCCATACTCTTCGGCGCAGCCGCCGTTGTCGGCCAGGAAGAAAATCAGCGTGTTATCGAAATCGCCCTTTCTTTTCAGCTCCGAGACGATACGGCCGACACACTGGTCAAGGTGATCAACCATCGCCGCATATACCTCCATGCGGCGCTGATGCCATTCCTTGTCCTCAGCTTCCTCCCACGGCGGAACGCTCGAATCACGAGCCGTAATTTTCCATTTTTCTTCGACGATGCCCATCTCGATCATGCGCTTGTGCCGCTCGGCGCGCAGCGCATCCCAGCCCTTGGCATAACGGCCTTTGTATTTGGCAATGTCCTCCGGCAAAGCATGCATTGGCCAATGCGGCGCCGTGAAGGCAACGTACATAAAGAAAGGCTTGTTCGAGCTCGAAGCGTGCTCACGAACGAAATTTATTGCATTGTCGGCGATGGCATCGGTGTAATAGAAATCGTCGCTGTCGGGCGGAATCTGCGTATTGTCGCGAGTCAGCGAACAGGGATCGTAATAGCTTCCGGCCCCGTGGATTGTGCCGAAGAAACGGTCGAATCCGCGCTGACGCGGCCAGTTGTGCTTCGGGCCCTCCGGCCCGCGATATCGGGTCACGTGCCATTTGCCGGACATATACGTGCTGTAGCCGGCCTGTTTGAGGACCTCGGCGATGGTGACGCAGCGGTTGTTCAGATCGCCGCGATAGCTCTCATAACCTTTGTCTTCCATCATGTGCCCCACCCCAGCTTGGTGCTGGTAGAGACCGGTCATGAGCGACGCCCTCGTCGGACAGCAACGGGCGGTGTTGTAGAACTGCGTAAAGCGAAGCCCCTCGGCGGCGAGCCTGTCCAGGTTGGGAGTATGAATCTCTCCGCCGTAGCAGCCGATATCCGAATATCCCATGTCATCGGCCATAATCAGTACGATATTCGGCCGGCGGTGCTCAGCGGTGCGGGACGCGGATGCACTCGCGCATCCGGGAACGGCAAACGCCGCTGCAGCCCCTGGGGCCAGGCCCAGACCAATCGCTTTGATGAATTGTCTTCGATTTATTCTCGCTTTCACAACAGGTTGTCTCCTTTCTCCTGGGGACTCATGAGCTTCAAGCAGAATGGTCCGTCAATTTTTCTCGATACGTTTGGCCAGTTGATCTTCGCCCGGCGTCAAGTTGGCTAAATGCAGCGCGACTTCCTTCTTTATATCGACGATGACCTCCGGGTGGTCTTTGGAGACATCGTACTTCTCCGAAGGATCATGGCCGAGATGGTAGAGCAGAGGCGGCTCGTGCCCGACTTCCTTGTCCTTGCCGTAGGCCGACTTCGTTATGAAATGTGCCTTATAGGGACCCTTACGAACTGCATACAGCTTCGCTCCTCGATAATAGAACATCGTTTTGCGAGGGCTGGGACCGGTCCCGAACAGAGCGGGTGACAGGTCCATGCCGTCCACGACGCGGTCGCTCGGCACTTCGGCTCCCGCTAATGTGATAATCGTTGTATAAAGGTCCATTGTCGCACCGATGTCGTTGACAACGCCGGGTTTAACCCTGCCGGGCCACCACATAACGCACGGCTCGCGCATTCCGCCTTCGAACGTGCAGCCTTTGCCCTCTCGCAGCGGGCCCGCGGAGCCGCCGTGCTCGTCGAAGATAAGCCACGGCCCGTTGTCGGAGGTAAAGACGACAAATGTGTTCTCCGCCAGACCCTCGCGTCGAAGCGTATTCAATATCCGCCCGACACCGGAGTCTATCTCTTCGACGACGTCGCCGTACAGACCGCGCAGGCTCTTATCTCTGAAGTCCTTCGAGACAAACAGGGGAACATGAGGCAGATTGTGGGCCAGGTAGAGAAAGAAGGGCTTGTTTTTGCTTTTCGTGATGAACTTGACCGCCTCCTCCGTATAGCGTTTTGTGATGGTATTCTGGTCGGCCGGACGTTCAACGATTTCTTCGTCCCGCATCAGGGGAACGTTCCAGTATTCGGTTTTCGGTTCGAGGAACGCCTGCCGGCCGTCGCCGGCGATTCGGTCCATGTCGTTGCTGTACGGGATACCGAAGTAGGAATCGAACCCGTTATTGGTCGGCAAATACGGCTGAAGATGTCCGAGGTGCCATTTTCCCACACAGGCCGTGGCGTAACCCCGGGTCTTGAGAGCTTCCGCGATGGTAACTTCGCTCTTCGGCAGACCGGAGGCCGAATCGGGGAACAATACGCGCCGCTTGTCGCTGCACATGCCGCTGCGAATCGGAAGCCTTCCCGTCAGAAGCGCCGCCCGGCTCGGCGTGCAGACCGAGGCGCCGACGTAGAAGTTTGTCCATCTCTGACCCTCTGCGGCCATACGATCCGCGTTGGGCGTGCGAATCGTCGGATGGCCGTAGCAGCTCAGGTCACCATAGCCCAAATCATCGCAGAATATGATGATGAAGTTCGGCTTCTTCCCACCTGACTTGCTCCGCCGTGAGGCGTCCTCCGTAAGGAGTCCCGAGGACTGCGGAGTGCCCAACTTTCCCAGACCAGCACAGCCGGGCAGAGCGAGGGTGCCGGCAGTCAGGGCCAAAGTCTTAATGAATTGACGGCGGTTGATTTCCGGTCTCATAGAAGGACTCCTTAAACTGGTTTTTGGTGCATTCAGAGAAGCCATTTCGCACTATAATATCCGGGTGGCCGCGATCCGGCAAGAGCACAAACGGCGGTGATCAAAGTCTGGTGAGAATTCTTGGATAAGCTTGAAGGAATCGTCCAGTGGCCCGCTCACCTGAGCAGCCACTGATGAACGAACGCCGCGGCGAGCCAGGCAAGCGAGCTTGCACTCAGCACAAACCACAGCGGTTTTCCGCCGCGGAAACATACAAAGGCAACAAGGAAGAATAACATGCTCGGCACGATGCCCCACAAAGCCCCCTTCGTGTAAGCGGTCATCACGGCCGAATTCCCGGGATTGTCGAGATACAGCCAGATGAGCACAAGCAACCCGGTCAGAGGCATGACGGCAATAAGTCCGGCTAATGTGGGCAGCTTGCGCCCTATCTGCGTGCAAAAGGCGATAACGCACAGACTAATCAGCAGCTTGATCACTAATTTCATATTCCGCCGGAGGCTCCGAGCCCCGGCCTCTTCACTTGAAGAACCGGATAGTTAGCGGGCAACGATAGTGCTCGCCGTCGTTGGCCTTAACCGCCGCAATGACCAGGAAGATCAGGTCAACAACAACCACGGCGTAGATGACGAACGGCATCAGGACACTGACAGGCAGGCACAGGAAAATACCTATGAACGCATAGAGCAGCATGGAGATCTGGAAGTTCACCGCCCTTCTTCCCTGTTCGTCAACAAACCCAAACTCATCCCTCTTCAACTGCCAGACGATCAGCGGTGCGATCACGCCGCCGATTACAGGCAGCAGAGGCGATAATCCAGCTACCCCTGAGAGATGACATAGCATCGCCCATGTGCGGGCGTCCCGCGGTATTTCTCCAGTGACCCATTTTGGCCCGGCGTTGCCGCTGTCGTAAGCGCCGGCAGGCTTTTCCACCGGCTCGATTCTGGGATTCGCCGAGCTTTGGTCGGTTTCTGCCATGATTCGCCTCCCTTGAAAACAGTCAATTCCAGTTTACGAACCGACACACGTTCCAAGAGCATAAGTGCATAAGGCAAAGGTGCATAAGGCTTGTGCTCCTATGCTCTTGTTGTGCTCTTGTGCTCATTTTAGGCCGATTTCTCGTTATCGGCAACAACTGTCTCGGTCGGCCCCAGCAGTTTGTAGCGTATTCCGCGCCAACAGATGGTTCTGCCAAAAGCCGAGGAGATGATAAAAGCCAATAACAGCACCGACCAAACCCAGAAGGCAAGAATATCGGCGAGGCGTGCGACTCGCATGCCTTTGCGGTCGCGCTTGAGCAGCTTGCCGGCCATTGCCTGACGCAGTATTGCGCGCGCCAGTTGACTTGCGAAAAACACGACGGGCACAGCGGCAAAAGTGAATGTATTTTCATCTCCAATGCGCACGGCGTAGAGTGCCAGGGGAGCCGTGCCCCATATCCCCAACACCGAGAACAGGCTGCTGCATAATCCGAACCACCAGGTCCTCGGAGCACATACACGGGTGATCAAGAACTGGCGGCGGCCGAATTCGAAAAGTTTTCCCCACGTCGTGCTCTCGTACGAAGCTACCAGGCAGGCGGGAATGAAAGCGACTTTCAGGCCGGCCTTCTTGACGGCACAACTAAGTGACAAATCGTCGCTCAGGGCTTTTGGCCAAATCTTGTCGAGTCCGAGCCGCCGAAATACATCCACGCGAATTGCCATGGACCCGCCCCAGGCATGATTGAAACGCGTGTTGCCGAGTAACTGAGCGACCTTGGCGTTCATTGCCGACAGGGCCAGGGAAGGCAGGTTGTTCCTGGTCGGTATGAACCAGCGATAACCGCTGGCCACGCCGTTCTTTGACTTTCGAAGCGGATAGACTATGTGGGACAGCCAGTTGCTGCGAATGCAGATGTCCGAATCTGCAAAGGCTAATACGGCCACGTCATCGGCAATCCTCTCGTAGCAGTAGAGCAGATTATGAATCTTCTGGCTGCACGACTGCCCGCGGCCCGCTACGAATACCTGCACATCCTGGGCCTTCGAGGTTGGGCCGAGCTTATCGATCAGCCCACACAATTGGCCGTAGGCCGGGTCGGACTCCTCGGCAACAACGAACCAAAGAAGATAATTGTCGTAATCCTGGCCAAAGAAGGAGGCGATATTCTCGTGAAAAGCCGAATCGAGGCCCTTGCACGGGACAATAAGCACGGTCCGCGGCTGATACCACGAACGCTCTTTCTTGTATTCGTTAAGCGCGTACCGATAGTTGCTTAAGGCCTGGAGCACGAACAGTACCTGTGAAATAATTGCAGCTAAGGCTATGTAGTAGTACCAATCCATTCTTAATCTCTTGCGCCGTACGTTTCGATCGTGCTTTGCTTCACGACAGGGAGGCCAGCGGAATTATCGACTCGACCAGTTGCTCGACAGTGTAAGAGTCTGCCAGGTCAATGGGGATCAAACACCCGTGATTGTGGTTGGAGGCAATAATCAAAAGATTGCGGCCGGCCTGGCACCATCCTTGTTCTTGCGGCTGGTGACCGAGGATAAAAATGTCAGAGTCAAGCAGCCTGGCCATATTATCAAGCAGCGCCTGACTATGCTTCCTGCCCCATGTTAAGAGGTAAGCGGAACCCGGTCTGACCACATCGTTTATTTTCAATTGTTTGCCAAGAATTGCCGGGTCGAATTTACCGACGGAACGGTCGTTGGGCAGTGAGTGCGACATCCATATTCTGTTGTCGCATCTGACCGCCAGGGGTTGTGAAAACAGATACTGTCTCGTCGCCAGCTCGACCTCGGCGCCGTTATCTTCGAATTCTCGTTCAAGAGCCGAGCACATTGCACGATTCATTTCTCTGCCGTCTTTCATCACTTCACTGTGGTTTATGAAGGCAGTATCGTGGTTTCCCATGATCACGTGGACACGGTCGGGAAAGTCAACCTTATAGCGCACGACATCGAACAGCAGCTTGTATGACAGACAGCCGCCCTGCGCATCTTCCGGACCGCCGTGTATGATCTCCTGGAGAAGTACGTGCCTGTCGGGATGGTTGGCCAGGTCGGCAAAGGCGACTATTCTCTCAAAGTTTCGCCGATGCCCGTGAAGGTCACCGGTTACAATGAGGCTGCCTTCGGCGGGCAAGTGCACGACGTTACCGCGCCGAAACTTGTCCGCGATGCTGGCTTCCATGCCGTTTTTCAGCAGATCAATTATTGTCTGAGGCATTCTTGTTGGTTTTTATCTTGCCCCCAAATATACTGTGCACCATCAGGTCCAGTCTCGACATGACCGTGACCATGTTGCGCGGGCGCAGTGCAGGGTCGTTCTCAATGCAATCCATCACAAGTTTTGAGATCCCCATGGGCAATTGTTTCTTCAGTTCGTGAGGCGCTCGGCGTGCTTCGGTGACGGGCAGGCCGAACCTGTTCTTCTTGGGTATTAGAGTCGGAGCGTGCTTTCCGGTCAGAGCCCAGTACATCGTGGCGCCAAGATTAAAGACATCCGTCTTCGGACCGAGCGGCTTGCGCTTAACCTGCTCGGGGGCGATGTAGTCGGGCGTACCTTGAATTCTCGTCTTTATCGTTCCAATCTTACAGCTCTGGCCAAGGTCTATTATCTTGATCGAGCCGGACTTGTTCATCAGGATGTTGTGGGGCTTTATGTCACAGTGAACCAAGCCGGCTTTGTGCATGGCGTTGAGCCCGCTCGCCACCATCCTGAAGACCAGCAGAACGTCACCCAAACTCAAGGTAGAGCAGTCCTCAAGGTTCTTACCTTCGAAATACTCCATCGAAAGCAGCATTTCTCTTACCCTGAACATGCTGCGTATTTTCCGCAGTTCATAGCACTTTCGGACGTACGGGTGGTCTATTAGATGTGCCACCTTGTATTCGGCCTCCACCTGCTCGAAAACCCGGGAGTCCTCCGGCTTTTCATAAATTACCCGTTTCAGGGCAACTTTCGTATCGTCTTCCTCGTTGGAGGCCAGGTAAATCGTGCTGCGCGCGCCGCTTCCGATGCGCTTTAGTATTGTAAAACCTCCCACGTCGAGTATGTCTTTACCCATATTTTCAACGACAATCCGAAATTCTTGTTAATAACCGATATTAACCGGCATTTCAGCACCCAAACTCGGTATAGATGCGCCAACGGGTCTTCTTGTTCGATTAATCCATATAAAAACCACCTTTATATCGAACCGCTGGCCAACCTACTTGAATTAGACAAAGCGGGAAGTATACAATAAAATCGCCCATGTATCCAGCTTTGGGCCGATTTTTAGCGACCTAAACCAACAAAATTGAGCCAGGAAATCCCGTCCCGGTTGCCGGGACTGTGGTTCGCAGGCCATCCTCGCCAGAGTTTGGACAAATCTGCCATATATCCCGGACACCGAGATTTGAAGACACTGCACCCCCCCATAGCGTAACGTGCCTTTTGGCATCCCGGCACAGGGCCGTACGAATCGAGGGGCCTGATTACGAAACCTGTCGGCCTGCTTTGATTTCAGGCTATCATGGAGATTTGCCGATACAGTCAGGGAACGCTGAACCTAAAACGGTATGCATCCGTGGGCAAAGCTGAACAGGAAAACGAAAAATAGGCATGGGCGTAAGTTCTCAACCGATATCAATTCTGATCCCGGATGGCGAAGACGCGATGGATACGGTAAAGGTACTGCGATGTCTGCGTCAAGCCCCGGGAACCACGGTGCATGTTCTGTCCACAGATCGCCGGTCCTGTGTTCGATTCAGCCGTCACTGCGCACGTTTTCATTACCATTCGAGTCAAAATGATGACGATTGGATCGGCACAATCGAGAAGATTGTTCGCCCGTGGAAAATTGATGTCGTATTGCCGGCGACGCTCCGAGGGATACGGCTGATATCGCAAAGGAGTGAGGCAATCTCAAGAATCTGTGCGATTCCACCCGTTCCGAAGTCGGACCTGCTGGAGTTGGCCAACAACAAATGGTCACTTTACCAGTTAGCAAAACAGCATGCGCTGCCTGTTGTGCCATCTGTGCTCATTCGCAAAACGGGAGGCCCAATTACAGATTCACAGGACCTCAACTCCATCGAGTATCCGGCGCTGTTAAAGCCGACATCCATGAGGGGTGGTTTCGGCATTGTAAAGGTGGACAGGCCTTCCGATTTGCATGGTGCATGGAGTGACAAGCGCATAATGAAGGATTCCGAGTACATACTCCAAAGTTTGGTTCCCGCCGTTGACCTCTCGTTAGCCGTCTTTTGTAAATCCGGCGAGGTTCTTGCTTATACACTTTGGAGGGAACTCGTACCGTCAAAAAAACCCTTTCGTATGCCCCAATTGGTGGAGTACACAGACGATGAGCAGGCTCTCGATGTTGGAAAACGCCTTCTCTCCGAGATCGGATGGGACGGAGTGGCCAACATCGACCTGGTTTTCGATAAACGTGACAAAACCGTGAAGATCCTGGAGGTTAATCCCCGATTCTGGCAATCGTTATTGGGTAGCCTGACAGCGGGCGTCAATTTCCCGCTTATGGCTTGCCTAAGCGCATTGGGTGCCGAATGCCCGGACATGAGGCAAACTCCCCGTCTCAGATACGCGCGTCCAGCGGCTTCTTTCCAGATGCTGTTGTCCCGGCTTGTCGGAAAAGGACCGGCCGCTGACTTTCGCTGGCGCGACAGTGGATTTCGATTCATATACACCGATCCGCTCCCGGAACTGGCTCACGTGCTTCGTGCGACGGTATCCCGGATACGACGAGCGTTCGGGTAAAACGGCTGGGATTCTTCCATCTCAATCACTCTGCGATTTTGCTTGACAGGCCGGGACCCGATCTGGTATAAGAACGGTAAGATGAAGTTCGTGGATTTAGGGCCATCCGGGTAGGATCCCTATTTGTCTTTCGGACTCTCGAAGGAGGCATGTTTCGTCCGCGGAAGACCATCCCAGGCAAATGTAGCTAAGAACAATGTGCCATGATGAAGACCATTGTCGACCGAAGCACGTTGTCCGTTCTTGAAGGAGGACTACTATGCGTAAGAAATTGATCTTCTCGGTATCTTTGCTTTTTGTGCTGGGTTCGGCTTGGACAAGCCGGACGCGCGCCGCCGATCCGGGCCTTATCGGCTGGTGGAAGTTTGATGAGGGGTCCGGCACCACAGCAGCCGACGCTAGCGGGCATGACGTGCACGGCGTGCTGGTCAATGGCCCGGTATGGCGCCAAGACGGCGTGCACAATGGATGTTTGTTCTTCGATGGAGACCAGGCGCATGTACGGATTACGAATCAGGATAGCTTGAATCCGGCGGCCGACAGCTTCACGTTTGCTTTCTGGGCGTATCTGGAACCGGCACCGGGTACCCAGGGGTCGACAAACTGGGACCTCGCCGTGGCAAAAAGGGATACAGGCAGTGCAGGATATTATGTAGGAGCGGACAGAAACCAGGGAAGTGCCGACCAATCCGGATACCGATTCATGCTGGGAGACACAGCCGCGAACAGGAAAGACACCCCCTATCTGCCGGTGCCGTTGGGAGAATGGGTATTTGTAGCGGCTGTTCTGGATAGAGATCGGAACGCTCAAGAGATCTCCGTTGACGGAGGGCAGACCTGGGCCACCACCACCCCGCCACCCGGCCCTATTGCGCCGACCGAGGATCTTGGGATTGGGTGGGACATCGGTCAAAACAATTACTGGTTCCATGGGAGGATCGACGATGTGCGCCTCTACAACTGGGCGCTGTCGGCGAAGGAGATTCTGATTGTCCGGGAAGGCGGCGAAGGATTTCCCCTTGCACGGCGTCCGGACCCGGAGGACGGAGCTGTGCTCGGAGCTACATGGGTCAACCTCTTGTGGATCCCGGGAAGCTTCGCAATCTCGCATGATCTTTACTTCGGAGCCAGCTTCGACGACGTCAACAATGGTGCTGCGGATACTTTTGTCGGTAATCTATCCATGACCTCCCAGATAGTCGGATTTCCCGGGTTTCCCGCGCCCGAGGGCCTTGTTCCGGGCACTACATACTATTGGCGAGTTGATGAGGTAAATGATGCAGATCCGAACAGCCCCTGGAAAGGTGATATCTGGAGCTTTACGGTTCAACCCAAAATTGCGTACAATCCTACGCCCCCTGATGGGGCCAGGTTCATGGTCACGGATGTGATCCTCAGTTGGACTGCCGGCTTCGGGGCAAAATTACACACAGTGTACTTCGGCAACAATTTTGAGGATGTCAGTGCCGCTTCCGGTGGTACTTCTCAGCCAGCCACAACTTATGTTCCCGGCCCGCTTGAGTTGGGCGAGACTTACTATTGGCGGGTCGATGAGTTCGATGCCGTAACCACACACAGAGGTGACATCTGGAGCTTCACAACCAGACCAGCCATCTCTATCGTTGATCCCAATCTCGTTGGCTGGTGGGCATTCGATGAAGGTTACGGAACTACTGCGCTCGACTGGTCCGGTCACGAGAATCATGCTACCCTTATTAACGGTCCGCAATGGGTAGAGGGCTATTTCGACGGCGCGCTGGAGTTTGACGGCTCGAACTATGTCACGATGGATCCTGTAGCTGACAACATAACGAGCAACGATATCACACTCAGCGGATGGGTCAAGACAACCGACACTCATGGGCTCTGGCTGTCCTGCAACACCGCCAGCCGCGGCAACGTTGCCCTGTGGTCTATCGACAATAGCCGGGCGACCATGTACGATGGATCTGATAGCACTTACGAAGGCTACTCCAACACGGTGGTCAGTGACGGCAAATGGCACCTGCTGACTTATGTCAGGACTGGCTCAACCGGATATATATATGTCGATGGATTTATGGAAAATACGCACGCGGCCGGTTACAGTTTCAGCGCAACTGACCTTTGGTCGGTAGCCCAGGAGTGGGATGCCGGCGGTCCGAGCGACTTTTTAATTGGGATTGTCGATGACGTCCGCATCTACGATATGGCGCTGACACAGGTCCAGGTCGTGGAGCTTATGAGAGGTGACCTGCTGCTCGCCTGGAATCCGAGCCCGGCTAACGGGTCCACGCCGGACATCGGAAATGCGACACCTCTGAGCTGGTCCCCCGGAGACACGGCATCTGAGCACGACGTGTATTTCGGCACGGACAAAGATGCCGTCATAGACGCTGACGCATCTGACACGACAGGCATCTATCGAGGCCGGCAGAGCACCGCCACTTACAATCCGCCGGAAGGTGTTGAATGGGGCGGCGGGCCCTATTACTGGCGTATCGATGAACACAATACCGATGGAACGGTCAGTGCAGGAAGGGCCTGGGATTTCACGGTAGCCGACTTCATCACTGTGGATGATTTTGAGTCCTACGATGACATAGACCCACTGCCAGGTGAACCTGGGATTAACAGGATATTCGACAAGTGGATTGACGGCTTCGGAACAACTACAAATGGTGCTTTGGTCGGTAATGATCTGCCGCCATATACTGAACGGATCGTCGTTCACAGCGGCTCTCAGGCGATGATTTATCGCTACGACAATGCCGGCAAGACCTCCGAGGCAACCTTGACGTTGGTTTATCCGCGAGACTGGACCGAGCAAGGCGTCACCAAGCTCAGCCTTTGGGCAAACGGCAGCGCAGCCAATGCGGCCGACCGTATATATGTCGCCCTCAACGGCACAGCCGTAGTTTACCACGAGGATTCTGCTGCAACGCAAATTGAAGGCTGGACCGAGTGGGTCATCGACCTGACGCGCTTTGCCGATCAGGGCGTGAACCTCGCCAACGTCAATACAATTACAATCGGCATTGGTACTAAAAACAGCCCGGCGGCCGGCGGAACAGGAACGATGTACTTTGACGACATACGGCTGTACCGGTAGAATTCCGCGTGCGGCAAACAAGCCATTTGCCCACTTTACGAGGCTGAGCTTGGTACGTTGGCTGTGCATGATTTCAGGGCCTGTACCGATCAATTCGGTATAGGCCCTTCCTTCGATCCAGGGACAACAGACTCCCCTTATCCGGACGTCCCTGCGGCTAAGTTCGAAGAGCTTTGCAGTTGAATGAATCTTCTGTTAGAATACGTTCGCGTCGAATGCCGGAGTTGACAGATTTCTATCAGCAGGAGGCAAGAAAGATGACGGTTCACAACAGCTTGAAGCCGATTCGTTTAGGAAGGCGAGATTTGCTCAAATCCGCCAGCCGCGGCCTGGCAGCCTTAGCCCTTCTCCGCACCGCCGCTCAAGCTCCGGGGGCCGAGCGCAACGCCAGATCGCCGAAGCGGAACGTCGTCTTCGTGCTCAGCGACGATCATCGCTATGACTTCATGGGATTTATGAAGGAGGCGCCGGCGTTCCTGGAGACGCCGAACATGGACCGGATGGCACGGGAAGGAGCACATTTGGCGAACGCATTCGTCAGCACTTCATTGTGCTCGCCGAGCCGTGCGTCGATCCTGACCGGCCAATATATGCACCACCATCGTATCGCCGACAACCAACGGCCGGAGCCGGAAGGAACGGTTTTCTTCCCGCAGTATCTGCAAAATGGCGGTTACCAGACCGCCTTCGTCGGAAAGTGGCACATGGGCCACGACGACGATGCGCCCAGACCCGGGTTCGACCATTGGGCCGGCTTCAAGGGCCAGGGCACATACTTCGACCCGACTCTCAACATCAACAACGAGCATCACCAGTTCGAAGGATACACCACCGACATTTTGGCCGACCAGGCGCTGAAGTGGCTCAAGGACGGCCGGGACATCAATCGCCCATTTTTTCTTTACTTATCGTTCAAGGCCGTTCACTACCCCTTTCAGCCCGCCAGACGCCACGAGGGCCGTTATGCCAAGGCCGAGGTCAAACGCCCGGAAACGATGGCCAACACCGAACGCAACTATCAGACGCAGCCGCACTGGGTCCGCGAGCGGCGCTACAGTATCCACGGCGTCGATCACATGGAAACGGGACAGTACGACGACGACCCCGTGCCGTCGTTCGACGATTTGTACCGGCAGTACTGCGAGACCGTGCACGGGCTGGACGAGAACCTCGGGCGCGTGCTCAATTACCTGGACGAGTCGGGCCTGAGCAAATCGACGCTGGTGATATACATGGGAGACAACGGTTTCGCCCTTGGAGAGCACGGCTTCTATGACAAACGTGACGCCTTCGAGGAATCTATTCGCGTGCCGATGCTCGCATACGCGCCGGGTATGATCAAGCCGGGCACGAAAGTGGAGCAGATGGTACAGAACATCGACATTGCTCCGACGGTGCTGGCCGCCGCAGGCGTGCAGCCGCCCAAGACGGCGGGCCTGGACGGGCAATCATTCCTGCCGCTGTTGCAGGGCCGGTCCGCCCGGTGGCGCGACCACATTCTTTACGAGTACTACTGGGAGTGGAATTTCCCCGCCACGCCGACGGTATTCGCAATCCGCACGGATCGGTATAAGTATATCTTCTACCACGGCTTGTGGGACCAAGATGGATTCTACGACCTCCAGACCGATCCGCACGAGCGGCACAACCTGATCGATGTCCCCGCCTACAGCGAGCAGATAGCCGCAATGAAAAAGCAACTGTTCGACGAGCTTGAGGCAAGCGGTGGGCTGGACATCCCCGTGCTCCGCCCCCAGGGCGAGCGCCTCGACCAGCGGAAACTTAAACGCTGAATCTTCCTTTAGGCAGGCGGTAGCGGTAGCTGAATAATGCCACGAGTGCTCGGTGCGATTTCATCGCATCCTACATACTGCGCTCAACTCGACAAATCCGGCACGGTGTACGGCGCTCGATAGATGCCGCGGACCAGGCGGTTGGCTTGCTCATTATTCTTGAAGCACTCGTTCGCCCGGTCAATCTCAAGCCATGGTCCGAGTGTCACCGTCCCGGCATCAATTTCCTGGGCCGCAAGATGCTCCAGAAGCCGGTCGAACATGTCATTTAAGATCGGGATGTCGCGGACCTGTGCGCGCATCTGCTGCTTCGATGCCCTGCCGCCGAGACGGAACGAAATGTTACCGGCATGGCAGACTGCAGTCGAAAGGTGGCCTTCGAGGACCTCGGCATTGAGATCTTCACGACGGCCGCTGCGAACCGCCTGGATGAAATTGGCGAAATGATCGCCGCCGCCGCTGAACGACTTGACTTGTTTGCCGTCGTTGTCCCATGCGATGCCGCGGTAGAGATTTACGCTTCCACCTTCACAATCGACAATCACACCTACCCTTTCACCGCGGAAGGCGGGTGCTTCCTTTGAGTTCTTGCCCTTGGTGAGGTTATGCACCTCGTAGAGCACCGGCGCCGTGGGAAAGTCGTAATAGATAATCTGAGTGTTCGGCACATCGCAGGCGTCGTTGAACAGGAACCTGCCGCCGATGCTCATTACCCGGCGGGGCAACATCTTCTCGCCCAAGCACCAGCGGGCCACGTCCATCTCGTGGACGCCCTGGTTGCACGATTCGCCGTCGCCGGTGTTCCAGTCGAAGCTGCAATCATACTGGAGCCTGTCGCGATAGATCGGCACTTTCTTAGCCGGGCCGCACCAGAGGTCGTAATCGATAGTATCGGGAATCGGCAGCGGCGTCTCTCGCTTGCCGCACGATGCGCGCGGCTTGTTGGCAAACGCGGTAACGTATTTGATTTTGCCGAGATTGCCTTCACGAACCCACCGAATGGCCTCGCGTATCAAACTCTCCGAACGGTGTTGGGTGCCGCACTGGACGATGCGGCCGTACTTTCTCGTTGCGTTCACCATCTGCCGGCCTTCCCAAATGTAGTGCGACAGAGGTTTCTCGACATAAACGTGCTTGCCGGCCCGGCAGGCCCAGATTGTGCTCAGCCCGTGCCAGTAATTTTGCGTCGCGTTACCGATGACGTCAATGTCCTTGCGGTCAAACAGCTCGCGCATGTCGAGATGCTGCTTGACCTTGTGGCCGTACTTTGATTCGATCGCTTTGGCCACGGCGCCCATCCGCTGCCGGTCGGCGTCGCTGATAGCTTCTACGGTGACACCTGCCTGCTTCTCAAAGGACGGTATGTGCGCGTCGGTGCCGCGGCCGCCGAGGCCGACCACGCCCACGCGAATGCGATCATTAGCTCCACGCACGCGCGAAAAGGGCATCGCCACAACAACTCCAGCAGTAATCGAACTTCTGACGAAATCACGACGGGTAAAATATTTCATGATCTACCTCCGTTCTGACTTATGGCTTGAGGCTATCTGCCTTCCAGAGAATCAAGAAGCACATGGTTGACAGCGTGCAATTCCTCAGTTAACTCGGCCAGTTCATTCAGTGTTTCAGCCGATTCGACAGCGTGCAGAATCTCCCTCAGCTCAGCGGCCCCGTTGATTGCGTCCAGAGCGTTGTTTTTCATCGTCGTCAGCACATGCCCGATCCTCGTCGCCAACCGACGGCGAAAGAAGTCAACCTGCCCCGGCTGCAATACGCCCTGTTTCCAGGCCGGCTCGAATTCGTGAAATGCGGTACACGCTTTCTGTATGTACAGCAGTACCATACCCCTGGCAGGGTCGCCGGAGGAAAGAATTCGCGCCCACTGGAACTCTTCGGCGCGCCAGTGCTCGTTTTCTATTGTCGTCTTGTATCCGAACTTGTCTTGATAAGTCATGGTCTGAGCGGGAGTTTCGCCTCACATTTTCCATTGTCAACTTCGGTTCACTTTCCTGCCGTCTCAATAAGAATATCAAATGCATTTCATCTATACAATGGCTATTTCTCACTTGCCCGGTTCCGCACGAAGAACAACTCTTTACCTCAGGGCTGGAAAGGTTACAATTCTCATATGTCGTATGTCGAGCGACGAGATGTGATCGTATTGTCTTGAAGAAAGGACCAGAGATGAAAGATTTCAGAAGCAGAATTTTGACAGTCTCGGCGGTAATTGCAGCCCTCCTGTTGCTCACAGGTTGCAGCTCGGCAACGCTGAATCCCGTCAAAATTTCGGAAACCGGCCAGGGCTTCGTCGTCACGGAAGGCGAAGAAGAAGTGATGGTCTATCAGCGCCAACACAAATCCCTGGACGGAAAATACACGCGAGCCAATTACATCCATCCCCTCTACGGCCTCGACGGCGAGATTCTTACCGAGGATTTTCCGCCGGATCATCTGCACCATCGCGGCGTATTCTGGGCCTGGCACCAGGTGTGGCTGGGCGAGAAAAAACTCGG
This sequence comes from Planctomycetota bacterium, assembly GCA_043820045.1. Taxonomy (GTDB): domain Bacteria; phylum Planctomycetota; class Phycisphaerae; order Sedimentisphaerales; family Anaerobacaceae; genus JBDREF01. Next base: position 42,136 of record JBDREF010000265.1, read on the forward strand.
CGACCCCTGGGCCGCAACAGACGCCTTCTGGGACGTTTACGACGCTAAGATTTTGACGCCTGATTCCAAATCGCGCGCCCTGCAGGTTCGCGTTTACTGGAAGTCGCCGCTCTGGACTGATGCAGCCGGAAAGCAAAAACCGTTTGTAAAAGAGACAACGACCATCCGGGTCCACCGCGCCGAAAATGACATCCGCAAAGTGGACTTTCAGATCGAGCTGCTCGCTCTCGAGGACGACATGCGCCTCGGCGGCTCCGAAGACGAAAAGGGCTACGGCGGTTTCACAACAAGAGTACCATTGCCCGACGGCCTCTCATTCATCGGCACCGACGGCCCGGTGGAACCAACGACGCTGAGCGTGGAAGCCGGCCCCTGGCTGGACTTCTCAGGCAATCTCGGCAAAGACGGCAAAGTAAGCGGCCTGGCGATACTATGTCACAATTCTTCCCCCGGCTACCCCCAGCGCTGGATACTAAGAAGAAAGGGCAGTGCCCAGAATCCGGTCTATCCGGGCCGTCACCCCGTTCTGCTTTCCCGCGAAAAGCCTCTGGTTTTGCGCTATCGCCTCATCATCCACCGCGGCGACTCCGGCCACATAGACCTCAACGGATTGCAGGCCGAATACAACAGCGAGATTTTCCCGGTTTTTGAAAGCAGATAGATGCCGTTGTACGGGGCTATCGGTGCCGTGCGCATGGTCTTGCATTTTTACGGCTTCGGTTCTATAATATGTGTACCGAACGATGCTTCAGATATTGAGCCGTTAGTTCTATCAGGAGACAGACATAGCCGATGAGCGATAAATCGCCCAAAACCAAAGCAGGCAAGGCATCCGGAGGGTGGTTTCGCCGGAATATCCCGAAAGCGGTCATAATTCTCGCCGCAATAGCAGGACTTGTAGGGGTCGCAATGCTTCCGAAACAGCAACGACAGGCCCCCGCGAGCGAGGCGCCTCCCGTGAACGTCACGGTAATGCCGGTGGTCGCGGAATCTCAGCTTGCCGATACGTTTGACCTGCCGGCGATAGTCGAGCCGAACCGGATCGTGACGGTCTCGGCCGAGATTGAGGCTCGAATCGAACGAATTCCTCTGACCGAAGGCAGCACAGTTCACGCCGGAGACTTGCTGATCCAGTTGAATGCAGACCTTCTACAACCGGCATTCGAGATGGCCGAGGCACAGGTGGAGCGCGACCAGATCGAGTACGAGCGCATGACAAATCTGGTCAAAGATGACGCCACGCCGCAGCGTGATCTGGACGACGCCACGACCCGCCTGGCCATTAGCAAGGCCACTTTGGAACAGGCCCGTGCGCGTATCGAGCGAACGCGTATCCTCGCCCCCTCAAACGGAGTGCTGAACGACTTGCCGGTCGAGGAAGGTGAGTATGTTCAACTCGGCACGCCGGTGGCTCAGGTCGTGGATACCGACACGGTTAAGGTCGTGGTGGAAGTACCTGAGAGGGACATCGCATTCTTCAGCGTCGGCCAGATGGCGCAGGTCCTGGCGGACGTCAAGGGCTATGAGAAGTCGATAGAGGGAAAGATTACCTTTATCAGCGAGCTGGCCGATGAGCGGACACGCTCGACGCGCATGGAGATCACACTCACAAACAAAGAAAGGCTTCTACGAAGCGGCCAGATCGTGCGTGCCCGCCTGACGCGCAGGATTTTGAAAGATGCTGTTCTGATACCATTGCTGGCGGTGATTCCAATGGAAGACGGCAAGGCCGTGTACGTGGTCAATTCCGAGCAGGCACACAGACGCGAGGTGGAGCTTGGAATCATCAAGGGAGACCGCGTCCAAGTGACGAGCGGCCTGAAGCCGGGCGACCGACTGATAACAGCCGGCCATCGCTTCGTCGCGCCGGGACAGAAGGTGAACGTCGTGTCGGAGAAGAAATAGCCGCCATGATCCTGACCGATGTTGCCATCAAGAACCGGACCACCGTGGGCATCCTGGGCCTAATTATTATCCTTACGGGCGGCTACAGCTACATCTCGCTGCCCCGCGAGGCGGCCCCGGATATCCCGATCCCTTACATCCTGGTCACGACGACCTATGAGGGCGTCTCACCGGAGGACATGGAGACCTCGGTCACGATGAAGATCGAGAAAGAACTCAACGGCATTCGTGGCGTCCAGGAAATCACCTCCAGCAGTGCCGAGGGGATGTCGTTGATTAGCGTGGAATTTGATCCGGACGTACCCAGCGAAGTGGCCCTGCAGCGCGTGCGCGACCGTGTGGACTTAGCTCAGGGGGAGCTGCCCCTGGATGCGGAAGAACCGGTTATCAAAGAGATCAACTTTGCCGAATTGCCCATCATGCTCATTAGCATTTCGGGAGAGGTCTCGCCGGTCCAGCTTAAAGAGGTCGCAGACGACGTCCAGGATGCCCTCGAAGCGGTGCCCGGCGTGCTCAAGGTGGAGATGGCAGGCGACTTAGAACCTGAGATTCGATTAGAGTTCGATCCCGACCGGATTGCCGAGTACAACCTGACAATCGCGGAGATTTTGGCTCTCATTCCGTCGGAGAATGTGAACATCTCAGCCGGCGGCCTGGAGACCAGCGGCACCAAATTCAACGTCCGTATTCCGGCAGAGTTCGTTGCGCCCGAAGAGGTGGATCATCTGCTGCTGACCGTGCGAGACGGCAAGCCCATCTATCTGTCCGACATTGCGGCGGTACGATATACGTTCAAAGACCGAACCAGCTACTCACGGCTCAACGGTGTTCCCAATGTCACGCTGAGTGTCAGCAAGCGCGTCGGGTCCAATGCCGTCCAGGTCTCCGATTATGTTAAGGAGGTGATAAACAAAGCGCAGGAACAGGCTCAGGGTGTGTTGAAGTTCGTTATCACATACGATATGTCGAAGATGGTCCGCAACATGGTCGCGGATCTGGAAAACAACATCGCCTCTGCATTGATCCTGGTGACGGCGGTGCTGTTGCTGTTCCTGGGTTGGCGCCCGAGTACGATCGTCGCGATGATAATTCCACTGAGCATGTTGATCACTTTTTTCATCGTCCAGATGCTGGGTTACACGTTGAACATGATTGTCCTGTTCGGCCTTGTGCTGGTGTTGGGGATGCTCGTGGACAACGCAATCGTCATTGTAGAAAATATCTATCGGCATCTTCAGCTCGGGTACAATCGCATCGAGGCGGCTATACTCGGCGCGCGGCAGGTCGCCTGGCCTGTTATCACGTCCACATTTACGACCGTCTGTGCGTTCTTGCCGCTGATGTTCTGGCCGGGCATCATGGGCGATTTTATGAAGTACCTGCCGATTACCTTGACAATCGGTTTGCTGGCCTCGCTATTCGTGGGACTCGTGTTCAATCCCGTGATTTGCTCGGTCTGGGCGGGCCGCTCACCGGCCCCGCGTCAGGAAGACCATTGGTTCATTCGCGGCTATCGTCGGATCCAGAACGTGGGGCTGAGCAATCCGGGTCTGACCTTATTCCTGGCGTTTTGTCTGCTGTTTGCGATAGGCACCCTGTATGGTAAGATCGGGCAGGGCGTGGAGTTCTTCCCGGAAGGTGACCCGGATCGTGCGGTCATTGCGGTGCGCGCCCCGCAGGGAACGAACATTCATGAAACCGACCAAATCGCCCGCCTGATCGAGGAGCGTGTCCAGCCGTACAAGCCGTGGCTCGAGCATGTCGTCACGAACGTGGGCTCGGGAGGAAGCACGGGGGGCCTTATGGCCAGCACCGGTGGCCCACATCTCGCCAATGTTACCCTTGTCTTCTATGACTTTGCCGAGCGCGAACGGCCGTCGACGGAGATTATCGCCGAGATCCGCCAGACAATAGCCGACCTCGCGGGGGCCGAGATTCAGGTCGAGAAGGAGGAGATGGGCCCGCCGACCGGTGCCGCGGTGACGGCACGCATCGTGGGAGAGGACTTCAAAACGCTGGAACGCCTCAGCGAGCAGGCCAGGCGCATGATCGCCGATGTGCCCAACATCGTCAACCTGCGGAGCGACTTGGAAGCCACACGCCCGGAACTGGCTTTCATCGTGGACCGTCGCGTCGCCATGCTCCTCGGCGTCAACACCGCCATCGTGGGCAACTTCCTGAAGATGGCCATCTTCGGCAGCAAAGTCGGGACCTACCGCGAGTACAACGACGAGTACGACATCACCGTGCGTTTGCCGGTAGCGGATCGAACGAAGATCGATGATTTGTATCGGTTGCAGGTTCCCAACGCCGCCGGTGAGGCCGTGCCGCTGAGTTCGCTGGGCCGGTTCGAGTATCGCGGCGGATTTGGCACGATCAACCGAGTCGATCAGAAACGCGTAGTCACGCTCACCGCCGATGCCGAAGGACGCCTCGGCACGGAGGTGCTGGCTGATGTTCAGGACCGCCTAACGGCGCTTCAATTGCCGCCCGGCTACGAAATCCGCTACGCCGGCGAAAAAGAAGAGCAGGACAAGGCTCAGGCCTTTCTCTCCAAGGCCTTTGCTCTGGCGCTGCTGCTGGTCACTATGGTCCTGGTGATCCAGTTCAATTCCCTTATGGTGCCGCTGATTATCATGACCACGGTCGTGCTTTCATTGATTGGAGTTCTGATCGGTTTGCTCATCTGCCATTTACCCTTCGGCATCGTCATGACGGGAATCGGCGTGATTAGCCTCGCGGGTGTGGTCGTGAATAACGCGATCGTGCTGCTCGCTTACACGCGGCAGTTGCAGCAGCAGGGGCTGGACCTCGTCTCCGCTGCCGCGGAGGCTGGTGTGACACGCCTGCGGCCTGTCATGTTGACGGCCATGACGACGATCACGGGTTTAATCCCCATGGCCGTCGGCATTTCTTTCGACATTCACACGCTCACTTGGGCGACCCGGAGTGAATCCACGCAGTGGTGGCGCAACATGGCGGTCGTGGTCATCTTCGGCCTGGGCTTTGCCACAATCCTGACACTGGTGGTAGTCCCCTCGCTTTATGTCATGCTCAGTCGCCTTGCCCTCCGGCTGGGCTTCAAGGGAGTGGAAATCGAGCTTCCCGAGACAGAATCGTAAACTTGCCACGAATAAGTGCGGCCTTCCAAACCCCCTGAACATCTGTGCAGAACATATTGTATTGACTACAACGTATATTGTGGTTAGAATGCGTGTGTTGCAGCCGCAAGTTTGCGTTTACGACGCCGGCGAGAAGGCCGGTAAGCCGGATCCACCCGGGTTGCGGGATGGGAGGTTTAGATGTACAGCAAGTCCAATAGATGTGATGCGACTTCCTCGCTCAGGCGCACGCCGCAGAATAACCTGTTGATTCTCCTGACGGCCTGTATCGCTCTCGTGGTGGGATGGGCCGTACCTGCATTCGGCTCAGAAATAGAGGTGGCGCAGGAACAGTTTAAAACCGGCAAATATGCCGAATGCCTCAAATCAGCCCAAAAAGCCATTGATGACAGCGCATATTCGGTGGATTGGCGAATTCTGCTGATTGAATCGATGATGGAGCTGGGTCAATATGACAAGGCGGCGGACACTGCGGGCACAGCCCTTATCAACTATCCGGTCAGTCTTCGCCTCCTGGAGCTTGGCCACAGAGCGTATCTGCACAACGGCGAAGGCGACCGCGCCGCTGAGGTACTCAGCCGAGCCTTCAGGATAGGCAGCATGCGCGACGTCAGATTCATGAATTCCACAGACCTCACAGCCATAGGAAAATCATTGCTGCGTATCGGAGCCGAACCCCGGCTGGTGTTGGACGAGTTCTTTAACCGAGCAATCGAGAGAGACCCGAACTGTCTCGATGCCTATCTGGCGGCGGGTGAGCTGGCACTGGCCAAGCAGGATTACGACCTGGCCGCCGGCCAGTATGAGAAAGCCCTGAAGCGATTCGGTAAGGACCCGGACGTACACTTCGGATTGGCCAAAGCATTTTCACACAGCGATCGCGCCAAGATGATCGAATCGCTCGACGCTGCCCTGTATTTGAACCCCGGGCATCAACCTTCGTTGATACTACTGGCCGAGCACCAAATCGATTGCGAAGCTTACCCCACAGCAGCCGAGTTGCTCGCGCGGACAATTGACCTGAATGCCTGGAATCCCCAGGCCTGGGCATACCGGGCGGTCCTGGCACAATTGGACAACGATCACGAAGCCGCCAAAAAACACCGGGCCAACGCGCTGAAGTATTGGCCGACCAACCCGGAGGTGGATTACTTAATCGGAAGAAAGCTGTCCCAGAAATACCGTTTTACCGAAGGCGCCGCGTATCAACGTCAGGCCCTGAAACTCGACGCCGAATATCTGCCGGCAAAGATTCAACTGGCGCAAGACCTCCTTCGGCTCGGCGCCGAGCAGGAGGGTTGGGTGCTGGCCGATGAGGTACATACGAAAGATGCGTACAACATTGAGGCCTACAACCTTGTCAACCTGCGAGACAATCTGGCCAAATTCGAAACGCTGCGGCCCGACGGTTTGATCGTCCGGATGGATAAACTTGAATCGGCTGTTTACGGCGACAAGGTAATAGAGCTGCTGCGGCAGGCCAGGTCGGAACTGTGCAAGAAATATGCCCTGGAATTGGACCAGCCGGTCACCGTGGAGCTGTTTCCGAACCAGCAGGACTTCGCCGTGCGCACGTTCGGTATGCCCGGCGGCGACGGCTTCCTCGGCGTCTGTTTCGGCAACGTGATAACAGCCAACAGTCCCAAGGCTCAGAAACCTTCTAACTGGCAAGCAATGTTGTGGCACGAATTCTGCCACGTGATAACGTTGAATCTGACGCAAAATAAAATGCCCCGCTGGCTGAGCGAAGGGATTTCGGTCTACGAAGAGTTGCAGCGTGATCCCACCTGGGGCCAGCAGATGAATCCTCAGTATCGCAGTATGATCCTCGAGGGCAAGCTGACGCCTGTGAGCAATCTCAGTGCCGCATTTATGAATGCGCCCGGCTCAATGCAGTTGCATTTCGCCTATTACCAATCGTCACTCGTGGTGGAGTTTCTCGTGAACCGGTTCGGATATGAGACCCTCAGGGCAATCCTGACCGACCTGGGGAACGGCGAGGAAATCAATAATGCAATTTCGAAACGCGCCGCGCCGATCGAGGAGATTGAGAAGGATTTCGACGCCTTCGCCCGCAAGCGGGCGGAGGATCTGGCCCCCGAGGTCGGCTGGGAACAACCAGAATCAGGACAGGTCGATTTCGCCGACCCGGAGTCGCTTGCCGGATGGCTGGCGGAGCATCCAAACAGTTTCTGGGCACTGAGCCTGTATGCAAACAGGCTTCTGGCCGACCGTAAATTCGAGGAGGCCAAGAAACCGCTCGAAAAGCTGATCTCACTATACCCGCAGTACGCCGGAGAGGGCAACGCATATCGGCTTCTTGCCCAAGTGCACCACGAACTCGCAGAGACCGAACAAGAGCGCCGCGTGCTCAACAGCCTGGCATCGATATCGCCCGATGAGGCTTACGCCTACGGGCGGCTCATGGAGATAGACGCCGAACAAGAGAATTGGCAGGAGATCGTCACGAACGGCGAGAGATATATGGCGGTCTATCCCATGCTGGCCACAGTCCATTGGCAACTTGGCAGGGCAGATGAAGAACTCGGCAGAGACGAAGATGCTGTCGAATCATATCGACGCCTGCTCTTGTTGGAGCCGGAGAACCCCGTCGAGGTCCGCTACCGTCTCGCGCGGCTGCTCCGCCAGCGGGATCCCGTGGCTGCAAAGAGGCACATCCTCGAGGCTCTGGCGGAAGCCCCTCGCTTCCGTGAGGGCCATCGATTGCTCTTGGAGATCGCCGGCGAGACCGGCAAACCACCCGGTTACGATTCGGAAAACCAAAATAAGCCGCAAACAGTCCGGGAGGGTGGGCAATGAGGAAATCGACGTGGTTTACCATCCTTCTGATTGTCGCAGGGGTCGCGGGCAGTTTGACGTTCGCGCAGAGATACTTCGACCGAAGAGGCGTGCCCAACTGGGAAACAGATAAAGAATTCTCACAGGATGTTTTCACATTCGTGCGAATCCGGTACTCATCGGGATACGGCGGACGAGGCTATGGGCGCGGCTATGGCCGAGGCTACGGGGGCGGCAGGTGGGCAACGGACTATCCGGACAGCGATCTGAATTTCTCCTACCGTCTGCAGCAATTGACTTCGATGCACGTTCATCCGGACGGAATAGTCCTCGAACTTACAGACGAAAGGCTCTTCGATTACCCGTTCATCTATATCGTGGAACCGGGCGATCTTGTTTTCAGCGAAGAAGAGATCGTTAATCTTCGCCGCTACCTGCTCAACGGCGGGTTTCTCATGGTGGACGATTTCTGGGGCGAGGAGGAATGGTATAACTTCTACTATGAGATCAAGC
>JBDREF010000266.1:0-9841 GCA_043820045.1 Planctomycetota bacterium
TGTTACGAAACCGCAAATATCGATAAATCATTACACTGCCAAAGGTTGTCTGAAGAAAACGAAAGATGAAAAAAGAGGAAACATGTTACTTGACAGCAGGCAGTCTTTCATGAATAGGGTGTGCAACTTGTTGCACACGCGGATTTGGTCGGCTTGCTCTACACGCCAGTCTGCGCGTCACACGCGAGATTGCCACGGCCCTCCGGGCCTCGCAATGACGATTCAGAAAGCCATCCACGGCGGTAGAATTTCGAATCAAATACGGCGGTACCCCCGGGCAAAAATCGAAATTCGCAAATTTTTTTTAATTCCTTTCCGGCCAGTCATTTACGCTTCCGGCTCCTCTCCGGAATCCCATTTTTTTCGAATCAAACGTGAATGTTGCTCCAACTATAGAGGCGCCGCTTCTTAGCCTCTGACGAAAAACGCCCAGAATACCTGGCAGCATGGGCTGAAGCCCATCCTACGAACTACGAACTATTTGTCACCCCCGCGAAGGCGGGGGTCCAGAAGCGTAAATGAACTTGTGGATTCCGCATCAAGTGCGGAATGACAACTACGCAAATTGCATGTGACAGAGAACTAATGACCGAAAGCACAAATCCGAAACAAACGCCGCAAGCCAGTTCCGGGTCGGACCGTTTGAGCCGTTTGGTCATTGGCGCTTAGGATTTAGGAATTCCCCACGCCGTGGAGGGCGGTTATCAATCTCGATTTTTCCATCACGATTCCCGACAAGCTGGCAGCGCCTTTCGTTGCCCTGCTTCTGTTATACCGCCGTATCCGCTACGGCTACGCATTCCGCCGCATACCCCTGACCCAGGGCAAATACGCAATCGTAGATCCGGAAGATTACGAGCGATTAAGCAAACACAAATGGCACGCCAATAAGATCAGAAACACCCATTATGCCGTCCGGAGGATTCATGTGGGCAGAAACAAGTGGAAGCATATGAAGATGCACCGCGAGATTATGGACCCGCCGGACCATCTTTACGTCGATCATATCAACCACAGAGGATGGGATAATCGAAAGGCGAACCTTCGAACCGCCACACACAGGCAAAACAGCTACAACAGGATACACTTCACAAAGAATCCATCCTCAAAATATAAAGGTGTGAGCTGGAAGAAGCGAACAAAGAATTGGAATGTCCAGATACGTTATAACAGCAAGAGCAAATTCATCGGATCCTTCGACAACGAAATCGAAGCCGCAAAGGCATACGACAAAGCCGCAAAGAACCACCACGGCGATTTCGCCGTACTGAATTTCCCGGATTAACCGCAGAGAACGCAGAAAACGCGGAGATAAGACTCAAGCCAATTTCAACTACGGCCAAAGAATCAGAGCATTTACGAGGAAGTCAGTTCGAGTTCTCGCAGAGGCAGGCGTTGGCCTTTTTTGTAGAGGAATGTATATCCGGTAGGACTCTGCTCTTCCAAGTCTGACAGTTTGTCGAATAGTTCAGGCTTGATCTCTTTAAGTTTAAGAAAATCCGTCTGGGTTTTGTATGCGCCACACCAACATTCGGCCGAACAGCCTAATTGCCGTACGGGATTCTCCGGCAAGCCCGCTGAGTCAACATAACGCAGGACTTGTTTTTTCGTCCACCGGAATATGGGGCTCACCGACAGGCATTTGAAACTCGGATGATACCAGACGGGCAAATACTTCGCTCGCAAGTTGGACTCCTCAGCACGGATACCATCGATAACGACCTTGCGCCCTGGGATCTTAGCCAAGAAATCTTGTATGGGCTTAATCTTCAACTCTCTGCAGCACCAGCGAAATCTGAAACTTGGTATTCCCCAATCCTCTGCAAGGTCAAAAAAGTCTTTCTCAGGTCGTACAATCGACAGCCTAATGCCAAGTTGTCGGCACACCTTCCTAACATATTTAGTCACTTCCGGGAAACCGACCGTCGTATCGCCATGAATAGCTCGCAGGTCGGCCCCGACTTCTTCGGCCACCTTTTTCGTATGAACCAATGTGGCGAGACTGTCTTTGCCGCCGCTCGTCAGTACAAAACACTGAGCCCCCTTCAGAATCTTGCGAAGATCACTCTTGTGAACCTTAACTTCCGGCCGGACACATTTGGCATGCTCTTCGTCAAGACCACATACGCTTTTCACAGTGCCGTTATTGTTGTGAATAACATAAATCGGTTTGACCGTTGGCCCTTTGACCCATCTCGATGTCGCTGTGCCCCTCTCCCCACAAACCGGACAATCGACCCGGATTCCTCTCAAATGAAATGGCGAGACCATGCCATGAAGCTTATCTGCCCACTTGGACACGTGATTTGGTATTGTTGTCATCGCAAAGTCCTGCCGATTTATCTGGCCAAACGGTCTTATTAAAAGCTAATACTAAAGCTTACTAACCATCTTCTTATCGGCTCTCACGTGTCCAATTCTATAGTTTTTCCCTCTTTGGGCCTCTCACTTTGCTGCCAACTGCCGTAGGGACTGTGCAAACTCGCACCAGATGTTCTCGTCATAATCAAGAAAGCCATCTTCTTTTTCTAAGTAGAGGGGGTAGAACTTCTTATAACCAGCATTTTTTGCATCTTTATGAAGTTGACGCAATTGCTTTGCTTTGCAATATTCTACAAAAAGCCAAACATTCTCTATGTAATCACCTAGTTTTACAACATCATCCTTCATGTTCTGATCAATCTGCGAAACTTTGAAGGCCTTGCAACTAACGACGAGTTTCACATTTTGTTTATTTACAAAATGGAAGTCCATTACACTTCCACCGACATCAATCTCCCCGTTCCAAGCAAACTCAGATCCATTCTTGTGGACAAGAATGTCACATTCAGCTGCACACTTGTGACCGCCATCGTCAATAATCGTCCCCCAATTTACAGCAAGATGGGTATTCTTTAGAATAGTCCTCATCTCATATATAAGTAGCGCAGAAAAGCGAAGACCAGTGACAAAAGGTAGTACAGTTTTCCTTGCTTCGAATAACTCCCGTTCGATGCGGTATTTTTCAAGTTTTTTACACAAAGAACCGTACCGTTCGGCCAAGTTTCCCTTTTGAAGTATGCCTAACGCTTTTATTGGACCTTTCCTCATACTCCCTATTCCCTCTCGATCATAAGGTTAATGAATTTCCTTTTGGTAATTCTCCGCTTCTTGGCCTCTCTCTGAAGTATCTTGCGTCCTTCTTCTGTAACGGTTAAATTCACTATCTTCCCGTTGATCTCTAAAGAAACAATATTCTTATCGCCAAGGATATCTGCAAACTTGCTTTGGAGTATGTCCTTTCGTGCACTCTCAGAAATTCTAAACCTAATGAGGTAGTGGGTTATGTCCCGAGAACTCTTTACGCGTTCTATCACCTCTTGGATTTTCCATTTAGGATTCCCTTTGCGCAAGGCAATGACATCCCTGACATCCTTCCCAGAGATTTGACCTTTGACATATTCAGTTGCAACCTGCAATTGTTCTGACTTGGGAAGCATGCTGATACGGTATGTGACGTCGATGCCGGTTAAATGCCCATCTTTGACCATCTCCTTCACTGACTTACTAAGTCTGTTGACACTCGCAAACTCGCGGAGCATTTCTTCAGAGACGCCAATCTTCTCCGCAACTGTTTTCCTGCTCGTCAACAGGTCTTCTGCAACAGCAAGCTCTTCTGCAACTTCGAGAAGATTCTTAGCTCGGCGAGCCCGTCTTGTACTCCCGACAAGACGAACCAGCGCTTTCTCCAGACGAGCTTTTTGATTCCTGTTAAGTCTTTTCTCTTCCCGCACCGTCGTCACTCGATATAGCCTTGTTCTTCTAACCAGTCGGACAATGCCTGAGTCGCAATCTCATCTGCTTCCATGTGCCATTCTTTCATAGCCTTTGTAATGCCTTCTCGAAGTTCTGCAGGCAAGTCAATAAGTAGCTTATTCTTCACCCTCGGTTTTCGCGCATCTTCTACCCCTTCTCCTGGTTTGGCTGAAGGGTTATTACTCATATACTCAGCATAATTCTTCTTCTGGGCCGGTGTCATCTCCTCTTTAATCATTTGTTCTAGCAACTTCTCAGCCTTTGTAATGTTCCATTGAGCAGCATGTAGCATTCTCTTTACATCGAGAAGAGTCGCGCTACCCTCATTAACCCAGCGCAACATTTTCTCTGTACCATACTCTTTAAGGTATACATACCGCAGGACTGTTTCTGGCCACATTCCTGTTTGTTTCGCTACTTTCTTTTCGTCATTTCCATAGAGCTTATAGAGTTTTGTCACTGCTTTGGCTGTATCCTTATGGCTAAGCCGCGCGCGGAACATGTTCTCGGCCAAAGATGCTGCTAAGATTTGTTCTTTGTTGTTCTCGCCCAGGATAATCGCAGGTATTCTTTTTCTTCCAAGTTTTTCATGCGCGGCAAGTCTTCGTGACCCTATGACCAGATCATACTCTCGCCCATCAGGCTTGGCCTTCTTCTTGCGTATTACAACGATTGGCTGAAGCAGTCCCAATTTCTCAATACTATCCTTGAGTTCATCAAGCGCTTCCTCGTTGATACACGTTCTGATATGGGCCGGTCCCTTGTCAATCTGGTCAAGCCGTACTTTCTTTACATCCACGTCTTGTCCTATCAACGCCGTTTTTTGGGACATCGAATTCCTTCCTTTCCTGAACTCACCCGCTTGCCAACCTAACCATGCTCCTTGCTTCGCTCCAGCTATCCAAAACTGGACGCCATACTGACCGTCAAAATGAAACCGATGCCCTATCTTAACGTACTACCGCCTTGACAACAACAAAAAGGAAATACAGAGCGACAATCAGTTGCATACTCCGAATCCAGTATTTGTGTTTCAGGAATTTGGCTTTAAGAGTTTGCTTTTGGTCTTCTCTCATTCCCATTCTTCTTTCTACAGACAGATGTCCCATTTTGTTGCCGTCTTTATCCACGCAATCCGGAGGAAAAATGACTTCATTTTCGAGTTTTTCAAGAACCTGCTCTGCTGCCTCCGTCATGCCGCGATTTCGGATATCAAAGAAGAAAAATGCCAAAGATGTGAGGACGCCCATCATTCCGACCGGGACTCTGATCGCAGAAAGAGTTTCCTCATATGAAGCAACCAAAGCATTGGCGAGGATACCCACGATGATGCAGTAATAGTAGAACATTACCATGCGTTGCCTCTGATGGGATTCGAACCATTTCCACGCATAATCGAACTGCAACTTAGCCCTGTCGTCCACTTGCCGCGGTTCCATTCAATTACCCCTTATCTTGGCAGCAATAGTGCCCTGCCTGACAGCCCTATCCAATAATCTATCCCGGGTCCCCCCGGCCGATTCCGTTCTCTATAATGTAAAGCGATTCTCGCGGCCCAAATGTTGATGGTCAATTTGGCAGATTTTGAAATAAATGAAAAAACATTGCGAAATCGCCGATTTTGGGCTGATTTTGGGGGTGGAAGGGCTCAGAAAACATCAGGAAAACAGGGGAACAGCGGTGGTTTTTGATTGAATCCCGAGGTTTCGGGATCTTCGATATTGTTGATATTGGGAAACAGTTCCTACTTTGGCTTGATCGATAATGATATTAGCAATATAATATAATTATGAAGAAAGAATATGACTTTTCGAAGATGGAAGGCCGTAAGAATCCTTACGCCAAACACCTGAAAAAGCAGGTAACGCTGCGCCTGGGTACGGACGTGATCGAATACTTCAAGGGTCTGGCCGAAGAAACGGGAATTCCCTATCAGAACCTGATCAACCTATACCTGCGGGAGTGTGCACATTCGCACAAGAAGCTGACTGTGAATTGGGCGTCCTGAGTCGAAGCCGGCGGGCTCGATTGACCCCTGCCGGGTTGTGAATTCTGGTAATTTGAAAAAAATCTCAAAAATCCGCGAAATCCGCGGTTGCAATATGGGTTTTGGTCGATATAATTAGTGGTATGAGCAAGGAATATCCATTTTGTTCAGTAATCATCGAGGCCGTGCTTGGCCTCAACAGCCTCCTACTGCGCCGTTAGGCGCGATATAGATACCCCACCACAATCTAAATATGTATTTAACCGCGGATACCTAAGGCACAAGTTTCGCTGATTATTCGCGTTCATTCGTGTCTATTCGTGGTTGATTTTTCCATAATTCTTGGCAATTTGGCCCTGATTGGGGCATAATTCGGGATTCAGGACACAGGACATACCAATCTCGGTGAACTCTGTGCTCTCTGTGGCAAAAGATAGGAGAAAAAGAAAATGGCCAAAGAAAAGGTTCAGATATTCGATACGACGTTGCGGGACGGCGAGCAGGCGGCGGGAACTCGCCTGGGGGCCAGAGAGAAGCTGGAAATCGCCCGGCAGTTGGTTCGGCTGAACGTCGATATCATCGAGGCGGGGTTCCCAGCCTCTTCGCCGGAGGATTTCGAGGCGGTACGGCTTATATCCGAGCAGATCGAAGGGCCGGTCATCTGCGGCCTGACGCGGGCAAGAATCGACGACATCGAAAGCTGCCGTAAGGCGCTGGCGAAGGCGAAGAAGGCCCGGATACATACGGGGATCGGCGTTTCCGAGATTCATATCGCGGGCAAGTTCGCGGACGAGAAATACGGCAAGACGATGGGCGAGAAGCAGGCGACTATCCTGAAGATGGCGGTCGAGGCGGTGAAGCATACGGCCCAGTACGTGCGGGATATCGAGTTTTACGCCGAGGATTCCGGCCGTGCCGACCGGGCGTATCTGTACGAGGTTCTCGAAGCGGTGATCGAGGCAGGAGCGACGGTGCTGAATATCCCGGATACGACGGGCTATGCGATGCCGGAGCAGTACGGGGCGCTTATCCGCGATATTCGGGCCAACGTGAGGAACGTCGAGAAGGCAACCATAAGTGTCCATTGTCATAACGACCTTGGGATGGCGGTGGCGAATTCGCTGGCCGGGGTCAAGAACGGGGCGCGGCAGGTCGAAGGGACAATAAACGGCGTCGGCGAGCGGGCAGGAAATGCGGCTATCGAGGAGAT
Source organism: Planctomycetota bacterium (assembly GCA_043820045.1). Taxonomy (GTDB): domain Bacteria; phylum Planctomycetota; class Phycisphaerae; order Sedimentisphaerales; family Anaerobacaceae; genus JBDREF01. The sequence continues at coordinate 6,993 of JBDREF010000266.1, forward strand.
AGTCATGGCGATTCATACGCGGCGTGACTTCTTCGACGACGTCGAGACGAACATCAACACCCGCGAGTTCTATCGGACTTCGCACATGGTCGCGGACATGCTCGGTATGCCGGTTCCCGCGAACAAGGCGGTTGTGGGACGCAATGCGTTCGCGCACAGCTCGGGCATCCACGTGGACGGATTCCTGAAGAAGCGTGAGACGTACGAGATAATGAAGCCCGAGGACATCGGCCTTGCCGAGAGCCGCGTCGTGCTGACTGCGCGGACGGGCCGTCACGGGCTGCGGCATCGCCTTGAAGAGATGGGCTATTCGCTGTCCAAGGACGAGCTGGAGAAGACGTACGAGCGGTTCCTGGCGGTTGCGGACAAGAAGCACGAGGTATTCGACGAGGACCTCGCGGCGATAATCAGCGACGAGATTCACGCAATCGAGCAGGTCTATGAGCTGCTGTACCTGCACGTGGCGTCCGGGACCGGCACTCTGCCGACGGCCAGCGTGAAGATCAAGACCAAAGACGGAATAAAGCAGGCTGCGGCGTGCGGCGACGGGCCGGTCGATGCGGCGTATGAAGCGATTCGCGAGGCGACGGGACTGTCGCCGAAACTCGAGAATTACTCCATCAGAGCAGTCACCGGCGGCAAGGAGGCCCTCGGCGAAGCCACGGTCAGGATCACCGAGAACGGCAGAATCTTCATAGGCCGTGGCATATCGACCGACATAATCGAGGCCAGCGCGCGGGCTTACGTCGATGCAATTAACAGGATGGTCGCGGCGCAGAACGCGCCTCGGCAGCCCGAAGTGGAAGAATAACTCTAATTGATGGAGAATCGATAAAGATGGGAATGACAATAACAGAGAAGATTCTGGCCAGAGCGGCGGGTAAGGAAAAGGTCGCGCCGGGTCAGTTGATCGATGCGCAGATAGATATTGTAATGTGTCACGATGTCACCACGCCGCCGGCGATTTCGATGCTCGAAGAAAAGGGTATCGACCGCGTGTTCGACCGGGAAAAGATCGTCGTCACGCCCGACCATTTTCAGCCGGCCAAGGACATCAAAAGCGCCGAGCTGCACAAACGTCTGGATGCCTGGGCGAGGCGGCACAACATTAAGCACTACTACAAGCTCGGCCGTGCCGGTGTATGTCACGCGCTGCTGCCCGAACAGGGACACATCCGCCCGGGCGAGGTCATCGTCGGCTCCGACTCGCACACGTGTACGTACGGGGCGTTCGCGGCCTTCAGCACCGGGATAGGCTCGACCGACGCCGCGGCGGCAATCTCGACCGGGCAGTTATGGTTCAAGATCCCGGCCTCGATAAAGTTCGTCCTGAACGGCTCGCTCGGGCCCGGCGTCTATAGCAAAGACGTGGTTCTGGCGGTAATCGCCCGAATCGGCACGGACGGAGCGCTCTACCGGGCGATGGAATTCGTCGGCCCGGCTCTTGCCGATATGTCGATGGAAGCGCGAATGACCATAACGAACATGGCCATCGAGGCCGGCGCAAAGAGCGGCGTCATCGGCTTCGACGAGGTGACAAAGCAGTACCTCGACGAGCACCTCACGGACAAGAAGGAATATACCGTTTACGAATCGGACGCCGACGCCGAATACATCGCGGTCGAGCAGTTCGACTGCTCGGCGCTGGAGCCGATGGTCGCCCTGCCGCCCCTGCCGAGCGGCGGCGTTCCAGTCGGCCGGTGTGCCGGCATGGAAATGGACCAGGCGTATATCGGAAGCTGCACGAACGGCCGTATCGAGGACCTGCGAATCGCCGCCGATATCATAAAGGGCAGGCAAGTCGCCATTCGCACGCTCATCGTGCCCGCGACGCCGGTAATCTGGAAGCAGGCGAAAGACGAGGGCCTGTTCGACATATTCTACGACGCCGGCTGCGTGATCGCCGCACCGACCTGCGGCGCGTGCCTCGGCGGATTCATGGGCATATTGGCCTCGGGCGAGAAGTGCATCAGCACGACCAACCGCAATTTCGTCGGCCGAATGGGACATCCCAAGAGCGAAGTCTATCTCGCCAGCCCGGCGACCGCTGCGGCCAGTGCAGTAGAAGGAAAGATAGCGGATCCGAGGAAATACCTGTAACCGCGGATTACGCGGATTACGCAGATTAGATATGGCAATAGAACTTTTGCACTCTGAGATTACGGGTCCCGTGATTGGGGCGGCAATGGAAGTTCATAAAATTATGGGCCCCGGTTTTCTGGAGAGTGTTTATGAAGAGGCGTTCGCCATAGAATTGGATTTGCGGAACGTATCTTATAAACGACAGCATCCTATTGACATCTTCTATAAAGGAAAACCTGCAAAACATTTTATATGCGATTTCATAATTGAAAACTTGGTTGTTGTTGAATTGAAGGCGATCTCACAACTAAGTGATATCGAAAAGGCGCAGATTTTGAACTATTTAAAGGCTACTAAACTACCGGTTGGATTACTGCTGAACTTCGGGGCGCAATCGCTTGAATACAAGCGATTTGCTAATACAAAATCCATATAATCAGCGCAATCCGCGGTTAAAAAAGAAAAGAGGATATCGATGTCTAAAGCACACGTTTACAAACGAGATCACATAAACACAGACGAAATAATCCCCGCCCGGTATTTGAATACCGACGACGAGATGGAATTGGCGAGTCATTGCATGGAGGACCTGGACGGGGACTTTGTGAAGAAGGTACGGCCGGGAGACGTTATTGTCGCGGGCGAGGATTTCGGCTGCGGCTCGTCGCGCGAGCACGCGGTCTGGGCGATTCGCGGGGCGAAGGTGCAGACCGTGATTGCGAAATCGCCTTCAATTCAACAACAACCAGGTTTTCAATTATGAAATC
>JBDREF010000267.1:0-15262 GCA_043820045.1 Planctomycetota bacterium
AGATGCTCGATGCTTCGTCCGGCTTGTTCGATAGTTCCGCATTCAACGCTGAAGACAATATCCCGCGGCGCACTTCTGCATACATCTATCACCTTCTTCCAGTCAATGACTCCATCGCCGCACGCGCAGCCAACCGGCGTACCGGTTACCTTGCCGCGTTCGTCCTTGGATTGCTGCACCGAAATATCCTTGGCGTGCAGGTGGACTAACCTGTCCCTGACTCTCTTGAGCCACTCAACCGGGTCGTGGCCGGAAAGATAGCTGTTGCCGGTGTCGAAATTGATTCCGATAGCCTCAGAATCAACCAGATCATAAATCCTGTCCAGACCGTCGGGGTGCTGGCTGTACTGTTGATGCGGTTCGATTCCAATCAATATCCCGCGAGCCTCTGCGACCGCGGCGGCTTCTTTCAATACGTAACGCATCAGAACGTAGTCTTCCTCTTCCGTCGTCCAGACGGCTTTAGGCCCTTCGTCGGTATTCACCACAGGCGCGCCGCATTCAGCCGCAAACCGAATCGCCTGTTTGAGGTATTCGGTGCTTATCTCAGGCTTGCACAGCGGCGTATGCGCCGAGAGCCCGGAAAGCTTGATACCGGCCTTTTCACACGCTCGCTTGACCCGGTACGGATCATCCAGCATCGAGACGCTGTGAAAATATCCGGCCTCGCTCAACAACTCCCGTCCCCAGTGTACCATCGGCTCCACGTATTCATAGCCTAACTGAGCCGCCTTTTCCACGCCCCACTCGAACGACTTGTCCGCGTGGCGCACAAACTCCATATTCACTCCGATATGAACCTTCGCCATTTGGTCATCTCCTTACAGTGATCGTCAATTTGCTCTCAGGACAACTGTAGTAATACCAACTGCACAATCTTACCGCATGAAATCTCGGCCGGATACATAAATCACGGCTGGCTTCCTGCAGATTCGGATTGCCGTGATCCTTCAGCGTCACGCAATACGAGTTCCTTTCTATTTTGCAGGAATGTTCTCGCCTCCGGATCGTCCTGTGCCGACTCGAGCGCCTTTTCAAGGGTCTCCAGGGCGAGATCGTATTTCTTCTGCAAGAAGTACAGCCGTGCCAGCCTGTCGTATGTGGAAATCGCAGTAAAGCCTGAGTCAATCAAAAGCGCCTTCTCAAGCTCCCGGCAAGCCGCGGCCAAATCGCCGCTTCTCTCATACACACTGGACAGATTTATGTAGGCCGGAATCCACCGGGGATCAAGCTCGATTGCTTTGCCAAATGCCCATATGGCCCTGTCGAACTGATCTAACCGGTTGTAACAAATCCCCAGGTTGTTCCACCCCGCAACGTTGCCCGGCTCCAGCTCCACGAAACTGCCGTATTGCTCGGCGGCGCTTTCGTAATCCCGCAAGAGAAGATACCGCTTCCCCAGACGCGACCGCAGAAGTGCCTGCTCAGGTGTGCGCTCCACCGCCTTGACCAGCGCCTCTATCTCATTGTCCAATTCTTTCAGACAACTCTCTACATCTTTGTCTTCGGGGTTAATCTTCCTGGCCGTCTCAAATTCCCGGTTCATGGCATCCGGATCGCCCTGCAACATCGCCACAAGGCCGCGCAAGGCATGGACTGTCCCCTCGAAGTATCGATCCATAACCTCACGTACCTGTAGAGACTCCTGCTCGGTCTGTCCCATGTTCACGGTATAGGCAGCAACAGGTGAATGATTCCGGCTCATTCCGGTGAGGATATCAATCCAGCATCCGTCGTTATCTCGCTTTATCGCCGCTCCGAACTCCAGAGAAGGCTGATCATCAGTGTTGAGCGGCCCATCCCCGCCGATTTGCTGCAATCCTTTCTCATCAACCACGAGACAATCCAGGAACTCGTACACCGAATGAACATTGATCTGTTCCAGATCGGCAGAGATGTCCGGCCTTTCAGCAAGTCTTCTGACCCGCTGGAAATCAATCTGCATGGGAGCCATCGTACCCATCAAAACGGCGTGCTTGTTAAGACAATTGTTGACCATCCATAGAGAACTGTGCGGCATCGCAGCCTGGAAGCTCCTGACGATAATCGCAAAATCCTCCGGGCGGAGGTCCAAAGGGACCCAGCATGACAGAACACCGTCGGCGGTAAGGTGTTCGCGGCACTGCCTGAAGTGGTCATAAGTGTAAAGCGCCGAGCTGCCCGTAGTTCCCGGATACGTCGAATCGTTCATGATGATGTCGAACTTCTCATCGGTCAGCTTCACGAAGTTCTTTCCATCCATAATAATCTTTCTCAGCCGTGGATCCTTGTACGAGCCGCGATTGATCTGCTCGAAGAATCTGCCGGCCTCAAAGACCCCGGCGCAGACGTCAACGATGCTGTACTGCTCCACTCCGAACGCAAGACCCACACCGCAGGTCTCGCCGCTGCCGAAGCCAATCTGAAGCACTCTGCTCGGATTGCCATGGACAAGCAGCGGAGCATACGCCTGGAGCTTCTGCGTCGTTCGCAGCATCAAATCAACTCCCGCGACGTCCACCCCATCGACCGCAATGAGCCGGTCGCCGTCAGGAAGGTCGTGTACAGTGACGGTGCCGGTCACATCATCTTCGATATAAACGACATCGCTCGGATAATGGTATGTATTCATCGTTTGCAGGAATACATCACGGTCAAGGAAGAATACGCTGCCGGTCATCAGCACCAGCGATACCGCCGCTGCTGATGCGCCCAGCGCCACTCGGTGCTTCTCGGAAAAGAACAGCACGAAAACTGCCAGGAGAAACTGCACTGCGATGACGACCAGGAAGCTGTCACGCAAGCCCAGCAGAGGCACTATCACGAAACCCGCCAGAAAAGAGCCCAGGACACAGCCGACCGTGTTGGATGCATAAACGTCCCCAATCCTCCTGCCGGCAGTCTTCCAGGACCTGGTGCAGATTTTCACCGCTATCGGAAAAACCATGCCCATGAGAACCGTCGGGACCAACAGTACAACCAATGCATCAACAAAGTGGATCGCAGCGTCCTTCCAAAAACTGATAACAGGCTCTCTTGGAGTCAGCACGTAGTCAATTTGCCCTAACACCCCAAGCAGCCGCACCGACCCCAACACGGAAAGCCCGACCAGGAACTCCACGATACCCAGCGCAAAGACCGGATTCTTGATTCTGGGCAGCAGCAGACGGCTGCAAACAAAGCTGCCTACTGCGATCCCAAAAACAAAACAGGTCAACATGCACGCGAAAGCATAGGCGGATGTTTCGAGAACAAAGACAAGCACTCTCGTCCACAATACCTCCAGGGCGAGGGCGCAAAATCCGGCGACTGCCACAGCAGCAAGGATAACCGGATACCTGGCGCCAAGCTCCTGCGAAACGGAACCGTCAACAGGCGCTCCCTTTGTCCGTCTGGGCCGACGCTCCCCACCCCGTGCTGAGGACAAATCGCCAGCGTGCTCACCTAACTGCCTGCCGCCTAAAACGTGCAGGACCAGAGCAAGACCCCCTATCATGATATTCGCGGACGCCGCCAGGAATATCGTGTTGCTCACTCCCCAAAGACCCAGCAGAAAATAGCCCGCAAGAAAAGTCCCCGCCACTGCGCCGAACGTATTGATCGCATATAGAAATCCGACACTCTGCCCGACATCAGCCTCGCCGGCCCCTTTCTCATAAGACCCTGCCCATAGTTTGCTCAAGACCGGCAGTGTCCCTCCCATCAAGGCTGTCGGGATCAGCAGGATAATCACAGAGATGGCAAACCGGACCAAGCTCATCAGATAGAAGCCCGGGTGATAGCTGCGAAAGAACCAACTGTAAAAAACGTCTATCTCCGAAAGAACATCTATCCGAGCGAGGAACCTCGGCAAGGCAAGTAGCCAGCCATATACTGCATTCGCCTCGGATAGAGCATCTATCCAGGATAGAATCCCCGGGAAGTGGAAAAAGATAAATACGTAAGCACCTATGAGCAATTCGAGCACAGCATAGAGAAAGAGGGGACGGGTACTTCTGTCGGCAATTCTCCCAAAGAACCAGCTCCCCAGCGCTAAGCCTAACATGAAAGCCGTCAAAACAGTGCTGACAGCAAAGACGGTATTGCCGAAGACTACGCCAAAAGCCCTGGTCCAGGTCACTTCATAAATCAGCCCCACCGCTCCTGACACCAAAAAGAGCGGCAGAACGGCTTTAGGCGTCACCGATATTCTTCGTTGCTTCCCCGCGATGATCTTCACCTTTGCAACTCATCCGACCGGTCAAAATGTTACTTCTCGAATCTCCACATGTCTATGGTCATATCCTCAGCAGCAACCCAATCGACATGCCAGTCAAGGAAAAGACAATTAGCACCTTTTCTGTGCCGAGCCCGTGCGACGCGCCTGCCCCTTGTCACATCCTCACTGTCAGAGGACGGCATGTGTCCCGGAGTCCACACATCGCATCGATTATTACCGTCGTCATCGGCCTTCCTGATTATGTGTCGCCACGACCCGTCCTCGTTGTCAGCGAGGTAGATCGTAAATGCCCGCTGCGTCGATTCGCTCAGTTTGGACGGCTTCAATATCTCCACGCCCTCCATGTCGTTTCTGTTCCTGAAGTCCCAGCCGTTGACGACGTAGCAAACGGTTTGCTCCTTGTCGGGATAACCCGGGCAGCGATATATGTCCACAGTACGGTAATCATTGTTTACCGGCTTCTGAGCCAGAAACGGCATGAAAAGCTGGAACCACGCCTTTCCTGTCCCCCCCGCCAGCCCGCGAGGGACAAACTGGTCATGCTCTTCCGCATACAAATTGGCCCCTATGCCTATCTGGCGCAAATTGCTCTGGCAGATCACTCCCTTGGCCTGTTTCCTCGCCCGCTGAAGCGCCGGCATCAATATGCCCATCAAAAGCGCAATGATGGCAATCACCACTAACAGTTCTATTAATGTGAATCCTCGCGGTTTGTGCATTCTTGCGCTGAACCTTTCCTGTAACAGGGCCAAAAAAGACGACACTGTCGTATTATCCCGTCTCCACAGCCGCAGGTCAAGGAAAAAAGCTGTATCAGAGCCACCGGGACCGCCGGCGAGAGTGATATCACCTTGTCATTTTTCCGCTTTGCGCGCGGCCGCTTCGGCCTCGTTTATCTGCCGTATGATTGCTTCAGCCCGCTCCCGCATGTCACGGTCTTTCGAAACAGCGAGCAGTCTATTCATCGCTATTCTCGTTTCCTCGGGACAATCCTTCATTATGAAACCGGCGATCTTTATCGCTGCCATCCCCGCTTCGAGACGGACGGCCTCGGCCTGCAGGAACGGTTCGAGCATCTCCAGCGCTTTGGGATCGGCTACATTTGCCAGGCCGGAAAGAACAAGCTTTCTCTCCGCCGCAGTCTCGGCCTGACTTAACGCCTGCCGGCACAATCCCAGCGATTCCTGCGGTGTACGGCCACTCGACGGAAGAGCCAACAAGCGGACGAAACCACGCAGTGCTAACAGGCGGTGTGTTTGGCTCTGCGTCCGGCAGTATATTTGCAGGAGGACTTCTGCCGCCGCCGCATCGGGCCATCCGGCCAACGCGCGAACCGCGGTATCCTGCACCGCGGCATTATCATCTTTCGATGACCCCGCCACTGTTTCGAGCGCCTCTTTGTTCGCAATGCCTCCGAGCACTCGCAGGAGCGAGCATCTGACAGCCACCCTTTTTTCCCCGACCAGTGCAGCACCTACGACGTCGTCCCGTTCGTCCTCATCGGCAATCTTGCGGGCAACTGCCGCAACCGCCCTCTCGGCTTCCCTGCCGCCGCTTTCATCCTGCACATTCGTCAGAAGCCCAACAAGCGACGGCAGATCTTTTTCGCCTGCAAGCCTGCCCAAGGCTTTGAACGCCGCTCTGCGAACCTTCGGATCAGGATTCGCCGCTTCAAGCAAGAGTGCTGGGACGGCCTCGACGGCATTGCGGTCGAAGAGCACTTCAATCAATTGAGACCGCATGGTTGGCTTCGAATCCTGCATGTTTCTTACAATTGCATCATCGACACGGTCGCCACGAAGCAGTGTAAGACTATTCAACGCAATGCTCTTCTCCGCAGAACCGATGTCTTTGGCGGCGACTTGAACAAGCAAGTCAACGTGCGATGAGTCACCAAGTCTCCCGATAGCCGACAAAGCGGCCATTCTGACCCCGGCGTCTGCTCCATTGGCTCCTGCAACTATCGCAGGCAGCGCAGCCGGATCGCCACGGTCTGCAAGCGAGCCGATCAAGAGCACTTGCTCATCGGGCGATGTCTTCTGCAGCTCGGCGGCAAACAGTTCGGTAACACCCTCGCCCTGCATCGTTCTGACACACCCTCTTGCGGTACTTCGCACCATGCGGTCCTGATCCTGCAAAGCCCTGATGACCAGCGGTACGGCATCCCGGCCCCCGGCATCAGCCAGGCCTTTCACAGCCGCACTGCGAATGATCGACGCTTCACCTTCTTCAGCAAGTTCCTTGTAAACCTCAACCGCCTGCTCCCGTTTGCCCTCTGCAACCAGATCCTCAGCACACCGCAGGTAGGCGTCAGTCGCTGCAAATCGCAAATCCGAATCACCTTTTACTCTGGCCCGGGCCAGTATTTCCCTCGCTCGCTCGCCGCCGATCTTTCCCAATGCAGCCAGTGCCGCCTCGGCAACCTGCCTGTCCTGGCCGAAGACAAGCTTGCCGATCGCCTCAACGCTCGGAACATCACGCCGGTCGCCCAGCACATTTATGATTCGTATTTGCACCGCAGGGCCGGTCTTGCCCAGCGACTCCCGCAGAGCTTGTGCGGCCTGCGGACTCGGGTTCTGTCCGATCGCATAACAGGCCATGTCCGCTGTCTTTTCATCCACCAGCAGCCTTGCGACCGCAGGGACAGATTCGGCAGTGCCGATAAACCAGAGTTGCTTGCAGATAAATGACTTGGCTTCAAACGTCGCGTCGCCGAGCAATTCAGCCAATCGCACCTCGATGTATTTGCGTTCCCCGGGCTTGTCCTGCGACTGGCGAATAAGCTCTTCAACAGCGATAAGCGGCTGCCTGTCCATTCCGCGGTCGTAATGGACTATTGCACCCAGCTTTCGGTCAATATCCTCCTTATCAAACGCGAGAGCCCGCGCCGGCAGCAGAAAAAACAGAACCGCGAGCGATGAAGCACATAGCGACTTGGCGGATATCGTCACCGTTATCCCCTTCGACTATCAATTGGATTTGGCAGTGTTCTCAAAATAGACCGGACCGCCCCATTTTCCCGTCACCACAATGTCGAGATCCCCGTCGCCATCGAGATCAACCACGGGAATACTCAAGCCTGAGCCGATACCCTCGTCAAAGGAAATCACGTGTTTGACCCATCGGACAGCGTCGCCGCGTCTGAGTTCGTACCAGTAAACGCCCAATGGCGAATGCGCATCCGGATCATTGCCGTTGTGTGCAAGGAATCTCTTGCCCGTGACAAAATCCAAATCGCCGTCGCCGTCCATATCTGCCAATATGATGCTGTGAGCCTGGGACCAGGATTTGTCGATCACATGTTGCTTCCATGACCTGGCGGCTCCGTCTTTTGTCTGCTTGTACCAGAAGATTCCATGTCCATGGGCGGAACTGGTCAGGATATCGTTCAGTCCGTCATCGTCAATATCGTAAACCTGTATCTGTGGCGTATGCTCCGCCTGGCCCTCGGTCAAAGAGCCAACCGCCAGAGGATGCTCCTTCCATTGGCCCTTGCGAGGATCGGCCGGCGCCTCGTACCAGGCATCGGGTCTTAGAATATCGGGATGGCCGTCGCCGTTGATATCACCTACACCGCCGCCGAACAGTTTCTGATTCGAGGAGACATCATGCCTGACCAGCCCCCTCTTGCCCTCTTTCGTCACGCCGATTTCATACCACTTGGTATCCTGAGTATCCGGCAAAATCTCGAGCTTCCTGCCGTCGCCGTCAATATCCCACAACTCTCCGCACTCATAATTGCCGTTCTTATCGCTGACGGTCATTGGCCATTGCTCCGCATTCGGCCCGATATTCCGATACCAGTCGAGTTGTTTGCTGAACCAGCAGCACGTCACGACATCCTGCAACCCGTCACCGTCAACATCCATCGCCAAATTCATGAAGTCGTCCCAGTACCCTGCGCCTTTTTCGTCGACGCTGTAGGTCTTGCCCTTGTCATCGGCCTTGCCTTCAAGGGCTCGAAACAAATGCGGCTTCCAATCCGGAGATTCGTACCAATAAGGTCCGGCTACAATATCGAGTTTCCCGTCATTGTTGAAGTCTCCGACGGCACAGGCCTCGCTGCGAAATCGCCCAACGCGGTGGGCAACAAATTTAACCGGCTCTTGCGCGGCGGCGATCGCCGAGTAAGCTGACAGCAAAAGAACCGCCAGTAACAGCACAGAAGCCACAGTACGGCCACGATGATTGTAATTATGTAAATTCATATCTCGTCCTTCCCGCCCTTACAGGCACCAGGGTCTTCGCATGGGCCGCGACATCATTTTGTCGGCCTCAGGATCATTAACGAAACGCTCCGTTTAAGAATTCCAATTCAGGCTTCGCCCAAGTCGCAGGCAGATATTTGCCACGTGGCAGGTAGTCGTCGAGCGATGAGCCGCCTCGGCCGAAGCGATGGTCTGCGCACGTGTCTTAACACAATCCAGGAAATTTCGATGATGGCCCTGCCAGTTTGCAGCGTCTGTCCATTGCTGCTTCTCGAACTTTATGTCCTCCAGAAGCGATTTGGGCATAGCGTCGACATTGCCTCCGTCATCGACGTAAACCCAGCCTTCTGTGCCCTCGAATTTGACGGACAATTGAGTGTTCATGTTCGGCCATATATCGGGCGTCTCCGGGAAATCGTACTCATAGAACCAGCCTCTAAAATGAACGTTCCAAATACTTTTTACCCGAGGGCCAGCTTCTGCAATGTACACCATGGAGGCTCAGCTAAGCCGATTGTCGTAGTGAACCGTCTACGGCTCTGCCTTGGCCGTATTGGGATCTTCGGCAGGCACAGTATTGGGGTCCTCGAACAATGGCGCGGCAGTCAAATCAGGCATCACAGTGATGGGGGTTTCGCTGCCCTCTTCTTTAGGCTTTTCCTCGTCCTCGAGCAGATCCGAGAGCCCCTTTGTCAGATTCTTCGCCTTCCAGTCGGCAATTTCGTAAACCCAGCCCTGATGTGCCTTGGTGAATTCCTCGGCTTTGTCTCGGGCCAGCAGCTTGGCCTCCTTGGCCTTCAACTCTTCTTCCGTTTCAACGTCGCTGCCCTTGGTCACAGGCGTCGTGTCCATAAAATCCGACGTCGAAGTGATGTACGTCTTGTCGTCCTTCTGTGCAATCTTCAGGGTATAGACTGTCGAATCCTTGAGTTTACAGACATATTGCTTATCGAAGGCCAGGTCGGACGATTTCTTCCTGACGTCGTCGCAACTCAGACTGGTCAGAGCGGTGAAAACGCTCTGGGCGTCGCTGCTCTTGAGCTTCTTACCCGGCGGAACGTTCTCCATCACGATATCTGTGCCGCCTTCGGCTGTTTTCAACGTGTACGCGCCATCCGCCGAAGTAACCACGACCGACTCAATGTCGTCACGCTTGGCCGAAATCAGCTCCTGCTCCACATAACTCATCACGCCGGTTGAAAACCAGGGGACGTCCGAGGCGACATATACTTTGTTGCTCACGGCACTGTCCTTCGAGAGCAATCTTACATACGTGCCCTGCCCAAGCTCTTTGGTCTTGCCCACAACAACGCCTGCAAGAATCGTCGAATTCGGTTCCGGCGTCATGAACTTGATAACTGTGCGCGCTTTGTCCTCTGTGACCTCCAGGTCTTCGTGGTTGCCGGGATTATCCGTGACGAATTCAGACGTTTGAATGTCCAGACATTTCGAGATCAAATCGTTGATTTCACTCGTCTTGGCAGGGTAATTGTCCTTGTTGACCACGACAAAACCGTTTTCCTGTCGTTTGAGGGTAACCGCATCCTCTCCGGCGCCAAGGGCGATACCGCCTATGCCGGAAGGTTCGAGCCCCTGGATTAGATAGACCAGTGCATCCTGCTCGGCAGCCGGTCTGTTCGAGACCCGCGACTGCACCACAGCCCACAACACCATAAAGACGGCCACAACACCCAATATCGTAAGTTTCTTGTTACTCATCTAATCAGACTCCTTAGTCCTACATCATATCAAGCATCGCTGGCATGACTAATATAATGCCTTTTTCTAACACTGCGACGGATACCAAGCAAAACGGCGATTATCAATATGACCGCCGGCGCACCGAGCATATTGGCCTGGCGCAGTTTGTTACCAAGGCTTTCAATCCGCTCGCGCCTGGTCATTCTGACTTGGCGTAACTGACGCTGGGCTTGATGTATCTTTAATTCAAGCTCCTTTTTCTTCTGCACAATCGAGCTGCCGATAACCTGCTCCTCACCCTCTTTTGCCGAGTTGACGATAGATTGCAACTCGCTCTGGAAGCCGGCAATTTGCAGGTTGATTTTCTCGACTTCCTGGGCCGTTTCAGCCTCGGCCTGCCGCTCGATCTCATCGACCACGACGAACGGCCGCTTGAAGTTGCCTCTCGACCGGATGGATACCAAATCGCTCGAACCGCTCAAATCATCAATCGCATTCAGCATCAGAGTGCTATTGTCCCCGACGACTATCTTGCCGAAGAATGAATTCTGGTAAGCCATCGAGTCGCTTATGAAGTCAACATCCGCGAAAACCACCACCGCACAGTCTTGTGCCGCTTCTTTCAATCCTGTGATCGTCTTTTTCACGGTCTTCTCCTCATTGGGATCCGCCGGCTCCCCTGCGGATTCGTCTTGGCTCGCGGCGACCTCAACCTCGATACCGTTGGGGAAACTGCTCTTGAAGCGGCCGGTGAGCAAGTAGCCCATAGTCTCAGGCCTGGATCCATCGGCAAACTTACGCATCAGCATGGTCGCGTCCAGGATCATCAGCTCATACGGATTGTCTATCCTGAATGTGCCGCCCCGGTTTGTCGTCCTGATGATCGGGCGTCGCTCGATCTTTGCCCCGCCTTCCGAGCCCTCGTTAGGATCAGCAACCTCCTTCAGCACGCCGGAGAACAAGAATCTGACGTTGCTAAGCTGGGCGGTGATAACATTGTCCTCGGCAAAACACTGTCCTTCCGGCGTCAAGTTGAGATAACCGATGATTCTCTCGGGCCTTTGACCCGTACGAAGAGACGCCATCGCCGCCAGGTTCCTGTCACCTGCAAAAGTATTCTCCGGCATCTCAAGGCCCCATGTTCGCAACAGCCTATTCAACTCGGAATTGCGAGGATGCTGCATCTGCATCTGCATTTGCATCTCCGGCGGCCGGTCCGAAAAGCAATGGGGATCGACACACACAATCGCCCTGCCGCCCTTGAGCACGTACTGGTCTATTGCAAACAGGGTCCGTTCAGGAAGGTCTTTCGGATGAATAACCAGAAGGATGTCAACGTCGTTGATGTCGTTCACATCTGTCGGTACAGCTTTGACCTCGTACTGCTTGCGCAAATGTTCGACAAACGTCCACGCAGGCTGCGGCTGCTGGCCCTGCCTCATCATCATCTGCGCCATATACCCGCTCACATCGTCGCCCATCACCGGCAGCGAACTCATTATGCCTATTGTCTTTTTCTGCCGGGTAACTGCAGTATCTATCAGGTAGCTGATGTCATACTCGACGAAATTCTGCCGGTCCGGCGAGAAGAAAGGTATCGCCTTTTCCACTCCGAACTGCGTCTGCACGACCAGGCCGAAGAAGAAGTTTTCCTCTTCAGTTATGGGGAATCGCTGCAGGCCGTATTTCAATGCCTGCTCCTCGTCATCGGAGAAAGGCCGCGGGTCGATGATCTCCAACTGAACCAAGCCTTTTGAGACGGCAACGTACTCTTCAAGCAATGCTCTGACGAACTCGTAATAACTGTTAAAGAACCGAATCTGGTCCGGCCCTTTTAGCGCAGCGGTTTTCGCGTAGTATAACCTGGCCGTGATCGGCTGATTGAGCTTGCCCAGAATTGACTTTGTACCGTCCGAAAGCGTGTAAAGCTTCTGGTCCGTGACATCAAGCTTAAGCGGCCTGCCGATATTCTGGCAAATACTTATCGCAGAGAAGATTATCACCAGGACAAAGCCCGCCCCAATAATCGCTCGTATCGTTCGGTTCATTATTTCGCCTTCCTTTCATCCAAAACAATACTGCAAGCGGCAATCCATCCAACTATCAGCAATACAAAATAGGAGAGGTCCCCGAATTTAAGCACTCCCTTTTGCATCGACTCGAAGTGCGTCTGAAAGCTCATGCTCTCTATCGCCGAGACCAAGCCGGTCGGCAGGAAAGTTGCGGCGTAGTTCAGGGTCGTCGGCATACCCGCAAAAACAAGCACCGCACAGGCAACTACCGAGAGAACGAAACTTATGACCTGGTTCTTGCTCAGGGCCGAGAAGAAACAACCTATGGCAAGGAATCCGCCGGCCATCAGCAAACTGCCGATGTAGCCGGTTATGATCAAGCCGATATCCGGGTTGCCGAGGTAACTGACCGTTATGACCATGGGGAAAGTGAGGGCCAATGCAATCGCCAGGAACAGCCACGCCGCAAAGAACTTACCCAGAACCGCCTGGTTTATCGTAATCGGCAAAGTAAACAGCAGCTCAATCGAGCCGACCTTGCGTTCTTCCGCCCACAGACGCATCGCTGTCGAGGGTACCATGAAAACAAACAGCAAAGGCAGGTTCATGAAGAACGCGCTCATGTCCGCCTGCCGCATGTCGTAGAAGCCCTGCTTCTCGAAGGCCAGGTAGCCCGAGAAAAACAGAAAAATCACAAGAAACACGTACGCAAGAGGCGTCGTAAAATAACTCTTCAATTCTCTTTTGAACACAGAACAAAAACTATTCATTTCTTATTCCTCTACAGAAATGCAATGTCGTACTCATCAACTCTGCTACTTAGCTTCTATGCACTTTTTGATCTGGTAATCCTTCGGAAAACCGCATCGAGACTGCACTGGTGCTCTTCCTTCAACTGCTTGGGGGTTGAATCGACAAGTACGCGGCCTCTGGCAATGATTATTGTTCGCGAGCAGACCGCTTCGACTTCTTCAAGAATGTGGGTCGAGATAATAATACACTTGTTCTTTGACATTTTGTCGATCAGCTTTCTGACCTCATATTTCTGGTTCGGGTCCAGGCCGTCGGTCGGTTCGTCAAGGACGAGTACATCCGGATCGTGAATCAGCGCCTGCGCCAATCCCACGCGCCGCTTGTACCCCTTCGACAACGTCTCGATCGTCTGATGGTAAACCGAGTCAATCGAGCACATCGGCACCACGCGGTCGAGCGCCTTTTTGCGGGCTTTGCCCTTGATCTCGCGAACGTCGCAAATGAACTTCAGGAAGCCCCCTACCGTCATCTCGTTATACGCCGGCACATTTTCCGCCAGATAGCCAAGCGATCTCCTGACCGCTATGGGAGCCTGCAGAATATCGTGCCCGCAGATGCTGGCCGTACCGCTGTCAGGTCGAAGAAAGCACGCCAGTATTCGCATCGCGGTCGTCTTGCCGGCCCCGTTGGGCCCGAGCAGACCCAGAACTTCCCCCTTCTCAACACTGAACGATATACCGTCAACAGCAACGACGGACCCAAAACTACGCCGAAGTTCTTTGACCTCGATCATGTCTATCTCCAAAAAACATGTACCAACCTTTGCCCCCAACCTCCCAGGCTCTCACGAAGATATATAAATCTACCCAAAAATCCTTGACAGTCAATACCTATCTGCCGATTATTTTGTTCGCGAGCTTAAAAAGCACATTATCAATGCGTACTTATGAGCCAGGTAGCCAGCGTAAAATTCGTCGATTATCCCCGCAGCGTGGCCAAAGCTCTGGACCTGCTTGGAGCCGGCGCCCGGCTGCCGCAACAGGGTCTCATAATTATTAAGCCGAACCTCACGAATTCGTCGCCGCCCCCGGTAACGACGGCCGTCGCCGCGGCCGAAGCGGTTTACAATTACTGCCGGGCGCACACAAACGCCGAGATTGCGATAGGCGAGGGCTGCGGGAGCGGCACAACCGCCGATGTATTCTCCGCCCTTGGATACAGCCACCTGGCCGAGAAATACGGCCTGGAATTGATTGATTTTAACGAGTCGGAGACCGCGATCGTCAAAAACGATAACGCCCTGCAGTTGAAGTATTTTCACATTCCGCGCATTGTACGGCAGGCTTTCATAATTTCACTGCCCGTATTGAAGGACCACAGCTTCACAAAAACCACCATCGCAATGAAGAACATGTTCGGCATCGCCCCGGGCAGATTCTACGCCGGCTCGTGGAACAAAGCGAAGCTGCACAGCCCCTCGACCGACAAATCCGTCGTAGATATATGCACGTACAAAAAGCCGGGTCTGTCGGTCGTGGATGCTTCGGTGGCTCTTACGGGAATGCACTTAGCCGGCAAACCGAAGAAACTGGGGCTTATCCTGACCGGCTTTGACCCCGTCGCCGTGGACACCATCGGCAGCAAGCTGCTCGGCCACAACCCGAAAAAACTGCCCTACCTGACCCTCGCCAACGGCCCGCTCGGGGACATGGACAACATCAAAATACTGGAAGACTGATCCCTACACCTCTGGCATTTGCAAGCCACGTCTTCGTCCTATAACCGAAGCCAGATTCCACGAAAAGTCTTCCTGTCGGGGTTGGCCAGATACTTGTTCAGGCACGTCCCGTCTTTCTCGAATTCACCTTCCAAACACTCGTGCGGGCCGGCGACTTTGACCGGTATTGAACCATCGTCGCTAAGAAGCAGCAATCTATCGGAACCAGCAAACGGTATCAATGCTTCCGGCGTGAATTCGCTGCGGCCCGTGTCCAGTTTCCGCACCAGAACCGGCTTCTGGCCTTTTCTTCCCGACCAGCGATACAGAACAAACCCGGCATCGTCATCGTCCGGGCCGCCGGCAATGATAAAATACGTCTTGTGGAAACCGGAATATTCCATGCTCCTTATCCCCAAACCCTGCAAGTCCCACAATATGGGTTCGCCAAAGACAGGCGTCTCGCCCCTTTCGACAATTCCATCCGCATTCTGCAAAGGCACAATAAGCGCCTGCGGCCGGCGACTCGATACGCCCACAGGACGGGGATTCCTGAACCCGATGTAGATTGTCCTGCCGTCGGCTGACGCGCAAAGGGCCTCGATGTTAAGGCCTTCTTCCTTTGGCGCGAGTTTTTCAAGGTCCTTCTTTTTAAGGTCGTCGCCAAACCGCG
>JBDREF010000268.1:0-18764 GCA_043820045.1 Planctomycetota bacterium
AGGAGTTCCTTCGGCGACGAGCACAGCGTTGTCGATGCCTTCGTGACCGGGTTTGCCGTTGAGGACGATCCTCTGGGAGTTACAGTCAAGTTCTCTGTCAATGACGCAGCTCTTGGTTTGAAAAGGCCGTGGGTGGATAAAGACCTCGTTGGCGTTTTTTCAACCGTGGGGCAGACAATAGAGGACCGTTACGGCAATCCTGTCAAAGTGGACACCGACTTGAACGGCAGGAAATACTCGCGCCCAATCGCCGGACCACTGGCAGACCTGAAACAGGGACTGAACACGGTTACATGGACGTTTCGCAATGGTGAGTAATAACGGTTAAGGTACGGCATTTAGGAGTCAGTATGAGCTTTCTTGGTTTGCATTACGCGATTTGGATAGTTTTGGCATTGTATTTTGCCGGGATGCTGCTGATGGGCTGGTGGAGCAAGCGGGGCGCCCACAGCCAGGAGGGTTACCTTTTGGGCAACCGGCAGTTCGGCGTGTGGATGATGATCATGCACGCCTTCGGCGCCGGCACTCACCCGGGCAACGTCGCCGGGGTGATGAGCGAGGCGGTAGTGAGCGGGGCCTCCAGCGTCTGGGTCTCGTGGATGTGGCTGTTCGGCACGCCTTTCTACTGGATCATCGCGCCGGTCATTCGCCGTATGAGGTGCCTGACGATGGCCGATTATTTCGAGGAGCGTTTCGGCAGGGCGGCCAGCGTTCTGTATATAATCGTTGCGGCGGTCGGAATGATCGTCTTTCTGGCCGGAGTTCTTCTTGCGACGACCCGAACCGTGCAGGGCATGATGGGAAAGGCCATAGGCGCCGAGGGCGAAGCGTGGTTCTTCGGCATACTGCTGGTCAGCACGACGGTCTTTATCATCTACAGCTACTGGGGCGGAATCATCGCGGCGATCAGGACCGATATGATTCAGGGACTGATGATAATCGCTTTGTCGTTCATCGCTATCCCTGCAGCGCTTCGGCTGCAGGAAGTCGGCGGCCTTGCCGGGATGCACGCAACACTGACGGCGAGATCATCGTCGGGCGCCGAGTACCTGAGTCTCTTCGACCCGAACGGATTCAATATATGGGTGGTCCTGCTGCTCAGTATCAATGCGCCGCTGACCGCTCTGGCGTTTCCGCACCTGATGAGCGTCTGCGGCGCGGGGCGGACCGAATGGGAAGGGCGGGTCGGTTTCACCTACGGCAACATTCTCAAGCGCGTCTGCACCATAGGCTGGTGCGTGCTCGGGCTCTGCTGGCTGGTCTATCTGATGAACTCGGGCGCGGAAATCCAAAAAGACGCCGCCTTTGGAAATTCTATCAGGACTTTATTTCCGCCGGTGCTCCAGGGGGTGATGTTAGCGTGCGTGATGGCGGCGGCGATGTCGTCCGGCGATGCGGTCCAGGTTACGGTGGCGGGTCTGTTCTCGCAGAATATTTATCGCGCTTTCGTTAATCCGAACGCCGATGAAAAACGGCTGGTACATGTGACCAGGGTCGTAGGGATTTTTATCGCCCTGCTGTCGCTTGTGGGTGCAATTCTGATGCGGCATAGTCTGGTCAAGACGATCCTTGACTATTTCAATATCCTCAGCCTTGTGGGCATTTCCACGGCGATGGGTCTGTTGTGGCGGCGGATGAATTCCACCGGGATGTTCTGCAGCACGATTGCCGCCGTCATTACGTTCCTCGTGACTCGATACAAACTTGACTGCTCGCGTGAAATCACTATCGGATTGCCGATACTGACCGGCCTGGCCGGCGGCGTAATCGGCAGTCTGCTCACGAAGCCTCCAAAGCCTGAGAAGATTGAGAAGTTCTTCAAGAAGATTTACGTTCCAATCGGCCAGGAGAATAAACTCGAACTGTCACTCGATGAAGCAGTGCCTGCTTCGAATCGCTGGTTGACTTCGGGCGGCTTGTTTATCGTCAAGCCATCGCGCCAGTCGTGGGTGGGCTTTGTTATCACTCTGGGTATTTGCGTGGCCTGTGTGCTGGTGATGTTGGCAATACTGAGGGCCGGACAATGACGAACAGGATCGGACTTGTGGGTCTCGGTCTCGTAGGTACGGCCATGGCCGAATCCCTGCTGGCCCGGCAGTTCGACGTCATCGGCTTCGACATCAGTCCCGAAAGGCTCGCCCATCTTGAAAAGCTGGGAGGAACGCCGGCGGCCAGTCCGGCGGAACTCGCGGATCGGGTCGAGCATGTAGTCCTCTCGCTGCCGGATACGAACGCCGTAGAGCAGGTGGTTGAAGGGGACGGTGGGCTTCTGGAAGCGAGCCGCCTGCCGGCATACATTATCGATACCACCACCGGCGACCCTGAGAGAACGATGGAACTCGCAGGGCGGTTGGCGCAGAAAGGAATCTGTTTTCTGGATGCGACGATATCGGGTTCCAGCGAGCAGGTCAGGAATCGAGAGGCCGTCTTTATGGTTGGCGGTGAGAAGGTGGCGTTCGAGAGGTGTACTAGCGTTTTTGATGCACTCACCGAGAAGGTATTTTATTTGGGTCCATCCGGAAGCGGATCCAAAGCCAAGCTTGCGAGCAACCTTATTCTTGGATTGAACCGCTTGGCGCTTGCCGAGGGACTTGTCTTTGCCGAGAAGCTATGCCTCGACCTGGAGGCTTTTCTTGAACTTCTCAAAGCCACGCCCGCCTATTCGGCCATCATGGATGCCAAGGGCGAAAAGATGTTGAAGGGTGATTTCATCGCCCAGGCCAGAGTCCGCCAGCACCATAAGGATGTCTTACTGATCCTGAAGTACGCACAGAAGGCCGGGCAGGAGCTGCCGTTGTCCCTGGCGCACCTGGATGTCCTGGAAAAGGCTGTCGAAGCGGGGGATGGGGACTTGGACAACTCAGCCGTCATCAGGGAGATCAAACGCAGGTGCGGCCGGAAAACTTGAATCGCCGGGGCAAACCTTGTAATATGTTCCGCTGGAAGTCAGGGTCACCTGGAGAAGTTGAAAAACAAACAAGCGGAGAACCGCAAATTCTGAAAGGAACCAGCCATGTCGAAGACAGTCGTATTGAGCTTTGTAGCAGTTGTTTTGTCGGCATCCGCCGTACTTGTAATTGCCCCCCGGGGCCAGGCCCAGGATCGGGGTCGAAGGCCGGGCGCGCCGGCTCGCGCCGAGGCATCGTCTATCGAAAACACGCCGTTGGCGAGGTCGGACGCTGAGAAGAAAATTCTCTCCGTCCTTGAGGAGATGGGAAACGACCGAAGCCGGCTGTACCTCAGCGTTTCACAGAGTGACGGGCGTCTGATGCGGATGTTGACCGAGTCAATCGGCGCAAAGCGGGTCATAGAGATAGGCACTTCGACCGGCTATTCGGGGCTATGGTTAGCGCTGGCGCTGCGTTCGACCGGCGGCAAACTTATCACGCACGAAATCGACGAGGGGCGTGCAAAGACCGCGAAGGAGAATTTCAAAAGGGCCGGCGTCGATGACCTTATTACCGTCGTCGTAGGCGATGCGCACGAGGCGGTCACGAAGTACACCGAGCCGGTGGATGTCGTTTTCCTCGACGCCGATAAGGAAGGGTACATCGATTATCTAAATAAGCTGCTTCCGCTGGTACGTCCCGGCGGCCTGATTTTTGCGCACAATATGAGCAGGCCGACGCCAGACCCGCGCTACATCGAGGCAATAACAAAGAACCCGAAACTCGACACGTCCTTTCTCCTGATGGACGGCTCCGGCCTCGGTGTCACCCTCAAGAAGCGGTAGGGCCTTCTTTTCGAGGGCAAACGTGAGTTCTCAATTTGGCAAGAGCGGCCGCAGCGGAAGAGTTCGAGGGGAAAACCGCTCTGCATATTCGCGGCGGAGAACGAACGTATGTCCATCTGCCGGAGGTTGATTTTCAGGATAACACCAAGAGAAAGGACAAGACGATGTTTACCACGAGACACTTGCGTATCGTGCTTGCCGCAGTAGCACTGCTACTTGTTGGTCACGGTCCTGTCGCAGGAGCCAAAGAGAAGGTCATTCTCGATACCGATATGGTCGTCTTGTATGATGACGGCGTGGCGATGATGATGCTCGCGAATCATCCGGACGTAGAGCTGCTCGGGGTGACGATAGTCCCCGGGAACACGTGGCTTCACGAGGGGACAGCGTACGCCATCCGCCAGCTTGAGCTGCTCCATCGCACGGACGTTCCGGTCGCTCCTGGAATTCGTTACCCGATTCGAGCTGGTCGTTACGAGACGATGGAAGTCGAGCGGAAGATGTTTGGTTTTAGCTCCGACTATATCGGTTGTTTCAAAAGGGCCGAACCCGCGTCATATCTTGATGTGTATCGAAGTGAATTTGGGACTGATCTGACAATAAAGCCCGTGGACACGCATGCAGTTACGTTTCTGATTGATACTATCAAGGCCAACCCTGGAGAAGTTACTGTCATGCCGATAGGCCCGTGTACGAACCTGGCAATTGCCATAAGAATTGCCCCGGAGATAATTGGCCTCATAAAGAGGGTTGTGTACATGGGCGGGGCATTTGACGTCCCCGGAAATACGACTCCGGCGGCCGAATTCAATTGGTGGTTTGACCCGGAGGCGGCCAAAATGACTGTTCGGGCCCCTTTTTCTGACCAGCTCATTGTGGGATTGGATGTTTGTGAGAAGTATCGCTTCAACAAGAACCTCTATAACCGCATTACGGCTGTGGACACGCCAATTGCAGAAATGTTTAAGAGAAAATACGGGCCGGAATTCAGGAAGGACCCTGACTATACTCGATTAGTCTGGGACACCATCGCCGCCGCAGTCGTCATCGATCCGACGCTGATTGTCGAAGAGGAAACCCGGTGGGTCGATGTCAATTCTGATTACGGCCTGGACTACGGCCGAAGTCTCGGCTATCGCGAACAAGGACCCGCAGGTACTCAAAAGGCCCGTATCCTCATGGCAATCGATGAGAAACGCTTCTGGGATCTGATGGTAGATCTGCTTACGGAATAGCCTGAGCTTGCCGAAGGAATGACAGCGAAAACCAGTCAGTTCCATCCACATGTTAACCGCCCGCGGTTTTCTTTGGAAAATGGGGGGAATAGAGCAGGCGGTCTTTGCGGATGGTTAGTTTGCCGTTGGAGACGAAGGGTTCGCCGCGTTCGCAGAGGTGTTCGACCATGTTTTGCCGCCATTGAAGCAGCTTGCTCTTGTGCGCCGGGTCGGCGGCTAAGTTGCGCAGCTCGTTCGGGTCATTGCTTAAATCAAAGAGTTCTTCTCTGCCGTCGAAGGCGTAGTAGATGTATTTGAACTTGCCGTCGGTCAGGGCGTTCCAGTGGTCCTTGTTGTAGCACATGGAGTGTTCGAGGTCGATGTACGGCCGCCAGTTCTTCGTGTTCCCGCGAACTAATTCCAACATGCTCCTGCCGTCCAGATGATTCGGAATGGGCGCTGCGGCGGCGTCGAGGAACGTAGGCAGCACGTCCCGCAGTTCCACCGGCTGCGGCAGTGTCCTGCCCCGCTGGTTGTCCATTCCCATGCTCTTCGGCCAGCGCAGCAGCATGGGGATTCTTGCAGAGCCTTCGTAGGCGTAGGTCTTTCGCCAGAGGTGATGGTCGCCTAACATGTCGCCGTGGTCCGCGAACATGATTATCAGCGTGTTGTCGTACAAGTTGCGTTTCTTTAGGGCGGCGAGAATACGGCCGATCTGCTCGTCGATAAAGGTAATCGAGCCGTAATAGGCCCGGCGGGATTTCTTGGCCTGCTCGACGCCCAAATCACCTTGCCAGAGACTCGGCTTCGGCGGCTCGTCATGCGGGGCGTATCGAGCGGCCCAGTCGCCGACGGCGGGGGCGGGCATATCGTCTTCGTCGTACATGTCGATGAATCTCTGGGGCGGATCGTAAGGGCTGTGCGGCCGGGCGAAGGAGACCTTCAGCATGAACGGCTCGCTGCGGTCGTATTTCTCGATAAAATCGACAGCGGTATCGGTCGTCCATCTCGTCGGGTGCAGGCGCTGCGGCAGGGCGTATGCCTTCGCGCGGTAATCGTTCCAGCCTATGCCCGTCGCATCCGGGTCGAGGTCCGGTGCCTGCTCTTTGAACCATTGGCGGTAGTCGCTGACAAATCCCGGCGTCTCAGCGCGGCCGGACTCATCAAGCAGTATCTTATGATAGCCGCGGAGATTCCTCTGCGGGTGCCAGTGCATCTTGCCGATTCCGAATACATAATAGCCGGCGTCGCGAAGAGCAGTGGGAAGCTCGAAAGGATATTCGCCGGCGACGCGGCCGTATCCGATCATGCCGTGATGCCAAGGGGACAGGCCCGT
This sequence comes from Planctomycetota bacterium, assembly GCA_043820045.1. Taxonomy (GTDB): domain Bacteria; phylum Planctomycetota; class Phycisphaerae; order Sedimentisphaerales; family Anaerobacaceae; genus JBDREF01. The sequence continues at coordinate 6,284 of JBDREF010000268.1, forward strand.
CAGAATCGCGCTGCGGGCGGGCGTGCAGCTCGGCGTTGAGCTGTAAGCGCTTGAAAAGAGAACGCCGTCCTTTGCGATTGAATCCAGATGGGGCGTCTTGATTATCTTGTTGCCTGCGCAGCCGAGGCAGTCACCTCTGTGCTGGTCGGTCATAAGGTAGAGTATGTTCGGCTTCCGCCTTTGCCCAACGGCCGAACGAGCGGCGCTGGCGTCGAGTGCGACCGTCGCCGAGAGGATTGATGCATTCTTAAGAAAAGCCCGGCGTGTTATTTGCGATAGATTGAAATGGTTCATATCGAACTCCTCATTAGCAGGCCGCATTATCTCGCGTTTTTCTTCAGATAGATATCGCCGTCGCAACTTTTCAGTACGTGGTTGTGGGCTTTTTCGCCGTTGCTTACGCTGGTTCTGGTTTCGTCGAACGTCACTGTCGCGGTTTCGTTGCCCATTGGATTGTAAACGACGGTTCCATTCTCGAATTCCCGACGGACGGTGCCGTCGGGCATGGCTGCACCTTCGGCCGTGGGCTTGCCCAGTTTCGTATCCCAAAACGGATACCAGTTGTGCCGATGGTCCGGGCTCGGCAGCGGGTTGGGATCCGAGAACAGACAGTATCCGTCCGAGCGTGTCAGGCTAAGCGCGGTCGTCGCCCGCATCAGGTTCAGGTCGGCTTGCGAATTGTGGTACCATGTCTCCAGGCAGTTAGCGCGGGGCGGACGAAGGTTCTTCTCGGCCCACTTGAGCGTCGCGGCGATTCTCTCCCAGTCCGCCGGCGTTTTGCTCCTGTAACACTCCATGAAATACCCATTAATGTAAGGGGCTGTCTTTGGCGTCGTCCTGTCGTTGGCATTGGCGAGAATCAAATGCTCATCGCCTACGGCCTGCCTGACGAGCTTGACCAGCTCAAGGCGGCTGTCGTCATCGGACCACCAGTCGAGCAGAACCCCATCGACGACGCCGGATTCGACGACTGCCCTGGCCCGCCGGGCCACGTGCTCGCGAAACTGCGGATTATCGAAATCGAGCTGGATAAATCCGCCCTCGTCCCAGCCTTCGACCAGTTTGCCGGACTTGTCGCGCCGCCACCATTCGTGGCCTTCCGGCAGGAAACGTTTTGATGCGTCACGATAGCGAATCTCTGCGATAAGGATTATGTTGGGATTCAGTTCGAGAAGTGCCTTGCGTTTCTTGCGGCCTGCTTCAATGCTCTCGGGTTCGAACGCCTCGGCAAGCCCGGACGGGCGCTTGTCCCAGACCAAACCATACCATTCGGCCGCGTGCCAGAGCAAGTCGTGCCGGGCCGTAACTGTCAGCTCATCCTCGCCCCGCAGATTGTCCGCCGGCGACCACGCCTGAAAAACCGAAGGAAAGTCACGGCCCGCCACACGCTCGGCAATGGACCGTTCCTCAGCGATGATATTCTCCTGAGCGACTGCGGCCCAGAAAACGAGAGCCAGGAGAAAGATTTGTGCTGTGACTTTTTTACCGGCTTTGATCCACATGGGTTAAAGTTCTTTCTTTGACTTCGCGAGTTTTTCCACTTCTTTTCGCGACAGCGGCGCGGGGCGCAGCTTGCCTTTGCTCCACAGGTCGTAACCGCTCAGCCTGTATGTGCTATTCGGCTGCTCGGACTGGCCGATTGGCAGCAGCGCCTGCGACTGGTCTGCATTGCCCATCGTCACATACTGCGTATAAGACTGTGCCCGCTGGGAGAGAATCGTCCCGCCCTCTATGCAGCTTAAAGCGGGCATCGTCAGGTCGTTTTCTTCGTCGAGCGATTCGAAGCCGTCCAGCGTTGAAAAATACGGCAGCTTTGTTTCGAGGAGTCCGGCTCTGGCCCGTTCGTGCCATTTTGCCGGGTCGTCGCCGTAAGTGGCTTTGCCGTATCGCCAGGCGGCTCTCAGGATAAGGTTGATGTACTCGGTTTCGGGCCCGGTCAGCGGAGCCTTCGGATCCTTTTCGATGCGGGCGTTGATGGTCTGAAGCATGTTGCACAGGCCCGAAAGGCCGCCGCCGTAGATGGTTGCCGCCGTGAAGTTCTGTCTGAACGCCATCGGCATAAGGTTGACGGTTTCCGTCCCTTTGATATCCATCTCGGATTTGCATCCTTCATCGCGCCAGTTTTCGAGATATCGAAGCGCCTGGAGAGTCTCTTCTTCCAGCGGAGATTTCAGCATGTCGCGCAAATGATAGCCGAGCCGGACCAGGTCGCGCTTGATTGGGGCGACGGTGTCATAATGAATGTCCAGCACGTCCTGCGGCGTGAAGATTTCTTTGGCGAGCACCCGCTCCTTGAGCCGCCACGAGCGGTCGCTGTCACCGAGACTGCCGGTGGAAATGCCCATAGGTATGGGGTAAAAGGATGCGATAGGCCGGTGGTTAGCCGTGACGAGCCAGCCTTGTTTGGGATTGATGACCTGCGGCAGCAGCTCGTGCGGCAGTATCCCTTGCCAGTCGGTCTCGGAACTCCAGCCTTCGTGGGCGGCCATTGCATCCAGAAGAGCGCGGGACGAGCGGATGGGCAGCGCAAGGATGGTCTTGTACCCGATATTGCCCTTGCTGTCGGCGAATATGCAATTGGCGCTGGGGAATCGCCAGAGCCCGGCGGCCTTCTGGAATTCGCACACGTCTTTGGATCGCATCATGGCCAGCGAACCCTGAAAAGTATCGTACTTCGGCTCGCATATCGGTATGCGCTTCAGTGCGACTTCATCGCCGGACCGGACGCCCATTGCCAGAGATGTTACTATCGGGCCGAGGTGCGTTTGTCTGAATGTGATGGTTCGCTGAGTGCCATCTTTGATCCTGATTGTTTCGGCGTGGACCTCCATGTCGCGCCACTTGCCGTCGAAAAGATACTGGTTCGGATGGATGGCGTCGGTCTTGAGCACGAACAAATCGGCCTGGTCGGCACCGAGTGCGGTCAGACCCCACGCGACGTTTTCTGTGAAGCCGATCAGAATGATGGGGCTTCCGGCGACGCCCATGCCGCGGGCGTTGAACGTCTTGCCGCCGACGTGGAATTCGTAAAACAGCGAAGGATTGCGAACTGGCGTCTGGGGGTCGCTGACGAGTACGGCTGTGCCATTGGTGGTTTTGCTCTTGCCGACCACCCAGGCGTGACTGAACCGGGGCGGCGGGGCAGTTCGCATCAGAGGACCCGAATCGACCTTTCGGGTCATATTGTGCTGCTTTGCAAAGTCCATCACCTTGCCTGCCCATTCGTCCGTGACGTCGTGGCGCTGGATAACGGAGGCATCGTCCCTTGCAGGCCGGCCGCGAAAGGCGCCCGCGGCATCGTCCGGAGCGAACGTGCGAATCTTCCTCTGGCCGTCCTTGATTTGATAATACGCCTGCATTTCGCGCAGCCCGTCGCCGGAGAAAAACAGGGCCACCCGCCACCATGAGGCAATACATGCGGCCGGTGTCCAGGGCTCGGGTTTCAGGTTGAACTTCTCGAACAGATACAACAGGTCGTCCGGGTGGTCATTGATGTAATCATTAACGCCGTCGCTGTACGCCTGAAGAAGGGCGAGGGCTTCGCCGTCGAGACTTGCAGCGACCTTCTGTGCGGCGAGGTAGTATCCGATCGTGCGCATCTTGATGTCACTTTGCAGTGCCGAGCCTCTGCCCTGGGGCAGCCGCTCCGTGACGCCGAATTTGACATCGCCGACAAGCTCGGCCAGCCGGCCCTGGATTATTCGCAGATTGTAGTAAATCTGGAAGGCCCGGTCTTCGGCTGCGGCGTGACCCAGCCCGTACATCGCCCCGGCGTCGGTATCAGCGAAAACGTGGGGAACGCCCCATTCGTCTCGCAGAATCTCGATGTTTCGCATCTGTGGCTGCCGGGCTGCTCCTTTGGAGCCGCAGCCCCCGGAACAGGCAAGCAATAACGAAAATATGATAAGTGTGCACTGGCGTCTGGGTATCATCTTTGTCTCCTTGCCGGCGGCTGCGTTGTTCATGGCCGTTACAAGGTAATGGCATCGCGGTACTTTGTCAATCTCAGCATTGACGCAATTATCCGGTCTCAAATTTTCTTGCATTGTCGTCGCGTGGAGTGTAAACTACGGCAACAGGTGACCAGACTGAGTATTTGGGGAATAGTGTAATGGTAGCACAACTGACTCTGGATCAGTTAGTCGAGGTCCGAATCCTCGTTCCCCAGTTTTTTTCTGGCAGTCAGGGAGGGCTCCCGTCCATAGTAGTCCTAAGCGGATCAAGCCATTGTACCGAAAACCCGGAGGCGGCAAGCGGCTGGGGCCGTATCAGATAGCCCGGATTTTGAACAAGGAAGGGGCCCACCCGCAACTCAACCGCGGGGCGGGGTCGGTGTTGTGGATTTCAATCTAAAGTGAAAATCATAATGTGAGAATCTGGCCCGTCGTCAGGAAGAAAGTATAGGCTTCCATCAAACGTCATGCCTTCGCGACTTAACGTGTTTTTCCCACCTGCTCGCGGCAAATGGATACGTTTTACTAATGTCCAGTTTTCAGGATCGATAACATCTATAGCGGAATCATCGCTCTTATGACCGCTACATAGAAGTCTTCCTGCAAAGTACTTGATATCCTGATATGCCATTGACGTGGGTGAATCGACCTTGTTTAACTGATGTCCATCAAAATCCCACATATAGAAATGAACCGCGTCCCAATTGACGCCATAAAGAAGGTTTTTCCCGTCAGATGCAAGGGCGCCAATGTGGTCATCAACAGGAAACGACCTGCGTATCTCCAGACTATTGGGATCAACAGCGTAGATCGTCGTCCGGCTTTCTCTTCTATATTCGGCGGTTGGAATCCAGAGGTAATGGCCGTCATATTGCACGCCTCCGGGATGAATCAAAGTGCCATCAGTTAGTTCCATCTTTGAGTGCAGGCTGGCGTCTTGCCTATGAATCTTAAATAACCAGCCTCGCTTTTGCTCGTTGTCCACTGAGGTTACAAAATAGAATTGCCCCGTGAGATCGAGTCCCTGCACATGGTGAGTATCAAATTCAAGTGGAACTTCATGTTTGAGCTGTAAATCCCCTGAGTGAAGTAAGGCATTTAGTGCGTCTTCCTGAGAGCTCTCGCTACTTGTCTTACAGCCCATGATCGGCGGTAGAGCGAGCAATAAGAGAACAAGAAGAACTTGATTGAGGATTGCAATGGTACGTTGCATCATTTCTCCATCGGACGACATTTTCCACCTGTTCAAGCTTAGTCACATTACCGAGTCCAATTTCCGGTAGAATATCGACTCTCTCTTGAATATTCAACACACAACCGCCGCAATCGCCGATCTGACCTCCTCCGAGAGCACAGGCCAAGCCTCGATAAGAGTTGCCAATTCCGGGTATTGCTCTATAATCTGCGCCAGGCACAATGCCAAGTCGGTTTGTTCTATTCTTGCAAGTGTTTTGTTTGTGGGGACTTTGGAAGTTGTGGAAACTGACTCTGGATCAGTTAGTCGAGGTTCGAATCCTCGTTCCCCGGTTTTCGACGCATTAGGAGGATCTCAAATGGTCGATCTTGGATTCGCAAGGCATTTTTCGGCCGCCGTTCAGGTTCTGATGTTGGCACTTGCTTTTTGCCTCCCTGCTTACGCACGAGGCGAAGAGAGCAAGATACAGCCGGTAACAATCTTGGGGCTTGCGAGCCGGTACAAAGGCGATGAAGGGATTGAGAAAAACCGCGAAGTGATCTTTGTGGAGAACTTCGAGGATTCTCTGGATGCTGTGAAGGCGCGATGGGAGAGCGTGCAGAGCATTGAGATCATGTCGCTTTCAACCGATGTGCCTGCGGGCAGCGCCGGCAAACGTTCACTTTTGATGACGCATGTCGGGGGCGAAGGCACGGGCGGGCATCTGTACCGGCGTCTTTTGCCGGGCTACGAGCAACTTTATGTTCGCTTTTATGTCAAGTTCGCCCCGGACTGTTACCCGATTCATCATTTTGTTCACGTCGGAGGCTATAATCCTTCGACGTCGTGGCCCCAGGGAGGAGCGGGAATCCGGCCTGCCGGCGACGAGCGATTCACAACCGGTATCGAGCCGTACGGCAGGCAATGGAGGTGGGATTTCTACTCCTACTGGATGGGGATGCGCTCTTCGCCCGACAAGCAATCATGGGGGCACGACTTCATAAACGACGCGGACCTGAATGCCGAGCGGGCTAAATGGGTGTGCGTCGAGCTAATGATGAAGATGAACGACCCCGTGACGGAACACAACGGCGAGCAGGCTCTATGGATCGATGGCAAGCCGTGGAAAAAAGAAGGGCAGACAGTCAGCCATCTTGGGAAGGGATTTCCCAGGGGCAAATGGGTATGGGACAGCTTTACACCGGACCCGGACGGTACGCCGTTCGAGGGGTTTCAGTGGCGCAGCGATGAGAACCTCAAGCTGAACTTCCTTTGGCTCCTTTTGTATATCACAAAGGCCCCGCCGGGACACGTCAGCAAGGTCTGGTTCGATGATATCGTGGTGGCGAAAAAATATATCGGGCCGAGCAATCCGCCGGCGAATTGACGGATAAGGAGAATTCGATCAGATAAGTTCTTCGACCTCTGTCTTTGTGGTCGCGGCCCTGGTCTTGGCGGATACGCTTTTTATGGGCGGCGGTTCCTTGGCTATCTGTTTTATCACATCGGCCTGGCCCGATCGAACCGCTTTGCCTACTTTGGTCTGGTCAACCAGGGCGTAGCTTTCGATCATAGCCAGCAGGCTCAAGAGGAAGCTGAGCGTACTTTCTGCGCCTTGATTGGTGTTAACTCCGTCGCTGGTCAGACCGTCGTTGCACCCTTTTGTTCTAAAGTCGTAGAGCGGAATGCGCAAGTCGTTTTGCCCGAGGAACCAGTCAAAAGCCTTCCTTTGAAGCGACAGGAATCTGTTGTTTCGGGTTGCGTCGTAAGCTGCTCTGAGCATCATGACAGTGCCCCCAGCCTCGATAGGCTGCTGGTCGAATTGAGCCCTTATTCCGCCGCGTTCATACCATCCTTTGCAGCCGATAAAGCTGAAATGCTCCCCGTTGAAAGTGTTTGCGAGCAGGAACTCGCAGGTTGTTTCTGCAACTTCCCGGTACTTTTTGTTGTCGAAGATCAAGCCGGCGACAAATAGTGCGTGGGGCAAAACAGCGTCGTCATAAGTGAGTATTTCCTCGAACCAGCGCCAGTCGGGGTAACTGCTCTCTTCGTACTGGGTTACGAGTTCGTCGGCGGCCAATTCCAATTGGCGTTTTATGTCGCTGGCACCCGGAAACTGTTTGAGATAATCGCTCATGCCGAGTATCGAATACGCCATGCCCCTTGGCAGTTGTTTTTGGACGCGTTCCACCGATTTGTCAAAGCAGTCTTTGGCGATTGACAAATATGCCGGGCTCGGCGGATTGGCCATGACGGTCCCAAACGCCCACAATGCTCTGCCGAAAGCATCGTGCATGGGCTCGTCCACACACCATGTCCTGTCGAAATCCATGAAGTTTCTGACTGAGCCGTCTTCGTTTTGCGAGTGCATTATGAAGGACAAGTACGTGTCGAGTAGCTTGAGGGCCTTGGGCTCGGGGTACTGGGCGTAATACTTGGCCGTTACGATTACCGCTCTGGCATTGTCGTCGGCGCAATAGCCAAATTCACGATTGGGTATTGTGAACTTGGCGTGCTGGTATAATCCTGTATCGTCCGTCAGCTTCCTCAGATGGTCCAGCGAGGGCTCGGGCACTTCGATACTTGAAATCGTCTCTGCCGCCGATAGTCTGGTCTTGGTGGAGATTCGAAGAGGTTTGCGTTTTGTGTCGAAAAGTCTCCAGTAAGCCTGGCCGATCCTGGGCCATGTTCTGGACCTGCCGTACTCGTAGGCTTTTCTTCGCATCGAATAGAACAGCGAATCGTTGCCGAGTATTTCAATGATTGCCTCGGCTATCTGTTGAGAGCCGCCGAATTGCACGAGCTTGCCCCGGCCGTCGGCCAACAGTTCCTCCGCCGCCCAATAGGGGGTGGAGACAACCGCTTTTCCTGTGCCGACCGCAAACGACAACGTGCCGCTCGTCAGTTGCTTTTGGCTAACGTACGGCGTGACGTAAATATCGGCTGAGGACAAGAAGTTGTGAAGCTCCTGGTCATTGACGAACCTGTTGTGGAAAATTACGTGCTCCTCCAGATTCAACTCTTTTACCATTCGCTGGAGCGTGAACCTGTACGATTCGCCTTCGTGCTTGAGTATGTTCGGATGGGTCATACCCAGAACGATGTAGATAATGGACGGTTCAGCCTTTACGATAGTGGGCATCGCCTTGAGCATAGTCTCTATACCCTTGTTCTGGTTGAGCAGGCCGAACGTCAGAATAGTCTTTCGGTCTTCCAGTCCGAATTTATGCTTATAGTAGTTGCTGTCCACAAAGGGCAAATCCGGTATGCCGTGCGCGATCAATTTGACCTTCCTGCTTGGTACGCCGTAAATATCCCGCAGCATACCCAGGCCCCGTTCGTTCATGGTTATCACTCTGTAAGAGGCTTTGCACACGTCCGCCAATGACTTGTAGTAGTCCGGATCCGGGTCGTCGAGAACCGTATGAAGGGTAGTGATTATGGGAGCTTTGAGCCTGTCGAGCAACAGGCTCAGATACGAGCCGGCCTCACCGCCGAACAGGCCGAACTCGTGCTGCACACAGACCAGATCAACGTGGCTGAAATTTATGTAGTCGGCGGCGCAAATGTAGTCGCTTTTGACGTTTTGGCGTATTTCAAACTTGACCGGATCGTCATACTTGTGGTCTCCCGACCGCATCGCGACTACCAATGGTTCGAACTCGCCTTTCGCGGCCGCCGCTACATTCTTTATAAGGTCCGATGTAAAAGTCGCAATCCCGCATCTTCTTGGCAGAAAAGAGGAAATAAATACGACTTTTTTCACGGCACTTTTTGCCATCCACTATACCCCAATGTGAGAGCTTGCATGTACTTAAGCGATTTTAGCGGCAGCACGGCACCTGTGTCAAGAAAATTGGCTCTCGGGTCGCATGAAATAGCGTTTTTTCGGGATGGCAGTGCTGGTTGTATGAAGCAATCAACCATGAATCGCCAAATTCGCCGAGCGTTCCTGAAATTCCCGGCGTTTTTCCGTTTTTCTTTTGCACCAAAGCAACGAAATCTCGTATAATACCCTACTGTTGTAGTAGGAATAGTGGGGGGAGTAAGTATTGGAGCTTCGAAATCGAATGAGTTTGGCTGCAGTGTGGTAGCGGAATCGTAACAATTCGTCGCAAGCACGAAAGACTGCGTATGCTCGATAAGTGCTTGCAAAAGCTCCGGATTAGATTAGACTCGGCGGTGCAGCGCCCTGTTTGGCGGGCGTTTGGGCCATATTTGGGCGTGTTTAAGCAAGTGTGAAGTGTCAAACGTAAAAAAACCGGAAGAAGTCATGAGTGCAGTATTCGAAGATATAACACATGCGATTGGGTTCACCCCATTGGTCAGGCTCAACAGGCTCGCCTCGGAGAAGGCAACCGTCCTGATTAAGCTCGAATCCAAGAATCCGTGTGGAAGCGTCAAGGACAGGATTGCACTGTCGATGATCAGGGCTGCGGAAGAGGAGGGGTTGATAGGGCCCAATGCCGTCGTAATCGAGCCGACCAGCGGTAACACGGGCATCGGCCTTGCTTTCATCTGTGCGGCGAAGGGGCACCGTCTGATTTTGACGATGCCCGAGTCCATGAGTATTGAGAGAAGAAAGATATTGCAGCTATTTGGGGCCGAGCTTGTGCTCACGTCTGCCGAGCGGGGTATGCGAGGGGCCGTGGAGAAGGCCGAACAGCTTGTTGCGGAACATCCCGATTCCTTCATGCCTCAGCAGTTCAAGAATCCCGCAAACCCGCAGATCCACAGGGAAACCACGGCCAACGAGATATGGATCGATACCGACGGCCAGGTTGATGTCCTTGTCGCCGGCGTCGGTACCGGTGGTACTATCACCGGCTGTGGAGAAGCGCTGAAGGAAAAGAACAAGAACCTGAAAGTCGTCGCGGTCGAGCCGAGTCAATCGCCGGTTCTGTCCGGGGGCATGGCCGGCCCGCACAAGATACAGGGCATCGGCCCGGGATTTGTGCCGGAGGTTCTGAACGTCGATATCATCGATGAGATTATCCAGGTCTCAAACGAGGACGCAATTGATACCGCACGACAGTTGGCGTTGAAAGAAGCGGTTCTTTCGGGTATAAGTGGTGGCGCCAATGTGTGGGCTGCGGTACAGCTTTCGCACCGCCGGGAAAACGAAGGAAAAGTCATAGTTACCTTTATATGCGATACCGGCGAAAGATACGTATCTACCGAAATGTACGGGTAAGGGCGGGAAATTCTTCACTTTGTGAGGACATGCGGTAATGACAAAGAAGGGTTTGACTAACGAGAAAATCCAGAGTCTGGTCGCTGAAATCGCGCGAACTTATGAGGGCGATTCGGGGACGAATTTTATCGACGTTTCGAATCTGCCGGTCAGGGATAAGATCTTAGAGGTACTCGATTTGTTTATCGAGCTTCTGTTTCCCGGCTACACGGGAAAGAGAGCGGTCACAAAATCGAACGTACATTATATCGTTGTCGATATTCTGTATCACATCTATACCGAGCTTTCAGAGCAGATAGAAAGAGCGTACAAGTACCAGTGCAGGATGCAGAATTGCGACACCGGCGACTGCCATGCCGCCGCCGAGGATGCCACTCTGCACCTGCTGGCGCAATTGCCTAAGATAAGGGAGTTGCTCAAGGGCGATGTAGGGGCGGCGTTCGCAGGGGACCCGGCGGCTAAATCCCACGAGGAGATCGTGATAAGCTATCCCTGTATTACCGCCATTGCCACGTACCGGATCGCGCACGAATTGTATCTGAAGCAGGTTCCGCTGATTCCCCGGATCATGAGCGAGTGTGCGCATTCCAGGACCGGTATTGACATCCATCCTGGAGCGACGGTAGGAAACAACTTTTTTATCGATCACGGCACCGGCGTTGTCATAGGCGAAACCACGGTCATAGGCGACAATGTTAAGATCTATCAGGGTGCGACTCTTGGAGCGATGAGCTTCCCTAAGGACGAACGCGGCAGAATCATAAAGGGACAGAAAAGACATCCGACCATAGAGGACGATGTGACAATTTACGCCGAGGCGACGATATTGGGGGATGTCACAGTCGGAAGAGGCGCCGTCATCGGCGGCAATGTCTGGGTCAAACAGTCGGTGCCGGCCGGATTTACCGTTGTCACGGCCAATGCGGATTTGGTGTGCAGAAACCCCATGGCCGAAGGCGGCACATACGAGATATAGAATGAACGAACGGCTAATCAAGAAGATCGAGCATCTGAAAGAGCAGCGCAAGGCGGTGATCCTCGCGCATAATTATCAGCCCGGCGAGATCCAGGACCTTGCCGATTTCACCGGCGACTCGCTTGGTCTGAGCATACAGGCGGCCGAGACCGATGCCGAGGTAATCGTGTTTTGCGGCGTGCGTTTCATGGCCGAAACCGCCGCGATTCTTTCGCCGCAGAAAACGGTGCTCCTGCCGGAGAAATCCGCCGGTTGTCCGATGGCTGATATGATTACTGCCGATCAATTGCGGCAACTCAAGCAGGAAAATCCCGATGCGCTGGTGGTCTGTTATGTCAACAGCTCGGCCGAGGTCAAGGCCGAAAGCGATTATTGCTGTACGAGCGCCAACGCCGTCGAAGTCGTCAACTCTCTGCCGGAAGACAAGCGAATTCTTTTTGTGCCGGACCGGCATCTCGGCCAGTTTGTCGCCGAACGAACCGGACGTGACATCGTGCTCTGGCCCGGCTATTGCGTAACCCACGTGCTGATAACCGCTGACGATATCAAGACCGCAAGGGCAAAATATCCCGATGCTATTGTCATGGCGCATCCGGAATGTACCGAGCCGGTCAAAGAAGCCTCGGACGAGCTGCTCAGCACCGGTCAGATGCTCAAGTTTGCAGCCAGGAGCACAGCAAAACGTTTTATCATCGCGACCGAGATCGGAATCATTCATGCCTTGAAAAAACAGAATCCCGAAGCGGAATTCTTTCCGGCCACAGAACGGGCTATTTGTCCCAACATGAAGAAGATTACCATGGATAAGGTTGTTGGCTCCTTGCAGGAAATGCAATACAAAATTACAGTCCCTGAAGCAATAAGAATCAAAGCGGAAAAGTCCCTCGACAGGATGGTGGAGATTTTGCCGGAACAATAAGGATGGCAGAGATAAATAAAAATTCTGTTGGCATAGTGCAGACCAGGACTGTTCGGGTTATCGAGCCTGAAAAGCCGCTGGAACTGGAGTGTGGCAAGAAGCTGGCTCCTATTGATGTGGCCTATGAGACGTATGGTAAGCTTAACGAAGCCGGCGACAACGTAATCTTGATTTGTCACGCTCTTAGCGGCAACGCTCATGTTGCCAGCATAAACAATCCCGACGACAACAAGCCCGGATGGTGGGACGTTATGGTCGGTCCGGG
>JBDREF010000269.1:0-21887 GCA_043820045.1 Planctomycetota bacterium
CTGTTCGAGACAGTTACTCGCCGTATATGGCCCGGATGCCGAGAATATCACCTGTTCCCAGATCCTGTTTGACGACGTCACCCGGCCACGTGTAGGCGTGCATTGTCAGCGCGCCGTCGCGCGGCGAGCGCAGGTCGTCCAAGGCAAGCGTGTGGCCTAATTCGTGAGTCATTACGTTCCGGACGTCAAAGGTATCTTCCGTCCCATCAGTGGACCAATCCTCGTCGATATCAAAGACGATATCGAACTCTACCAGTTCCTTGGTATTCACCCAGTAGGAAAAGCCGGTCTGGGCGATTATGCCTCCCGGACCGTCAATAGGTCCCCAGGATACACTATTATCCACTTCCGGATGAGTACCACCATTGTGGATAGTACCGTAGATGGGAGTTGAAGTTGCATTATCCCAGGTTTCGAAGGCGGCTTCGACAGCAACAAATTCACCCGCAGAAGCTCCATAAACCACACACTGGACAGGAAGGTCGTCTACGGCCCAGTGCAGGCCTCCCATTACCAGGCGGTAAGTGTCGGGTATCCTCACATTGTTCGGGGTACCAGGGGGGCGAACTCCAGCGTGGAGTATTCACAAAGGTAACAGTCTCTATCGCAGGCGGGGCCTTTGCATCGGGTCTTCCCGCACCCCGGCCCCCTGCCGGGATGCCCGGCGTCGAAACTGAAAGGACAAGCAAACCGACCAGGACAGCCATCAGTATTTTGGTTCTCATAATATCTCCCCTTATTTCTTGACTCATTTGGACTATTTCCTGCTGCAACAGGAAAGAACGATTCCACAGACAACCACGAATTCTACTTTCATGCCGTATCCTCCAAACATCGTGTCGCCGGATTACCGCTCACCCAGCGCTCTAAAGGCCCCCGTTTCTTCGATGACCACACTATAACCCTCAACCGTCGACGGAATCTTAGTTCGTAGCTTTTGGGGCTTTACAGATGAAAAGACCTTGATGCAGGGCTCGCCTTCAGAAAGCCCGATTGCGGTGCCCTCGACCCCGGCAATGGCCATCCATTTGCCCGTGTGCTCCTGCTGCACCTGTTCGATAGTCTTACCCATCCGATGCACCTTCACTATTGGTCGCATCTGTCTGCCTGCAAACGGCTATCTGCCGTCGATGCTCAAACCCGGAAACGCGTCGAGTACAGCGTCAATCGGGTTGGCTATGGTCGTGGTAGAGCTTCCGGCAAAGAGCAGGCCGACAGGATTGCACGCGTTGTCGTCGGTCACAATCAATGAGCCGGAATCGCCGCCGGCACTGAAGCCGGCTGATTCAATAAGGATTTGGCCGGTGAAAATCGCAAAGTGGCTGCTGTATTGGACAAGGAAGGCACCATTCACGCCCGTAATCTGTCCTTTGGTCAGGCCGGTCGTCCGGCCATATTTCTGAACGTTCATATAAAGCTGGGCCTGCACGGTTGTTTTGTTCGGTTGGCCGTAGCCGTCTGATGGCGTTGCGTTTCCAAGCAGGTTCTCGTTGCTGACGGCAATAGCCGCGTCGATAGTGTTAAGACCCCATGGATACCATACGATAGGCTCAAAAGCCGTGAGAGTCCCAATCCTGTCGTCCGGATCTGTTCCACCGTCATAAGTACCTGGCTGCAATACATTATCAATGCCGGGCACCCCCAAATTCTCATTGGCATATACGTGGTTGTTACTCAAGGCAAATACATTTCCACCAATATCCCTAAGCCTGCAAGCGATAGTGCCGGCTGTGACGTCCGGATGGCCGGTCGAGACACCGATTGGAACCGGTCGCTCGCACCAAAGTGGGGGCCTCTCCGGAGGCGGCGCTGTTTCGGCCGAAGCGTCGTTAGAATAGGATGAGTCGCCCGCGAGATTGTACGCACGGACGCGGTAGGTGTACGTAGTCGAAGGCTCGATACCCTCGTCGCTGTAGCTACTTACGTTCGCTCCGACCGTGGCGATCTGCACTGAGTCGCGCTCGATCTTGAATCCCGTTTCGTTGTCAGCATTGTCTGTCCAGAGCAAGTCTATCTGACTGCTGCTGATAGCAGTTGCCGTCAAATCGCTCGGAGCCGCTGGCGGTGTGGGCTCGCCGCTTCCGCCGTACGTTGTGGCCCAGGCCTCATTGGAGTAGCTTGACACATTATAACCGGCATCCACTGCCGTCACTACGTAATAGTAGGTCGTCCCGGGCGTCAATTCGCTGCTGTCAGTGTAGCTGGAGTAGCTTACGGAAGCTGTCGCCACCCCATACAAACCAGGATCGGTGGAACGGTACACCTGGTAGCCTATCACATCTTTCTCTCTGTTATCGTTCCAGTCAAGGAATATCTCCTTGTCAGTAAGAGCGGTCGCCGTAAGCCCGGTCGGAGCCTTTGGGGGTTTGTCCGCGTTGCCGGGCTTTCCGCTTGGCTTTGGCAATGCGTAGAATTTGCCCGCTACGACGACACGAACCGGGACGCCGTCGAGGATATTGGGAATGCCCCCGACTCCGGGTCTGGCGGTGAAGACTTTTACTGCGTACTCGTCATTTTCATCGAGCCCTACGGCGGTGCCTTCCACGTCCGCCATTGCCATGAGGCGCTGCGTGTGCCTTTCCTGAACCTGCCTGACACGCTCAAATGCCTCGGCGCTGCGGCCCTGCGCCAACAGACTGCCCGAGAAGACCAGAAGTGCGAGAATGACTGCGGCTGCCAACAGGAACCTGCGAGAAAGTTGCCTTAACATGGTTAACCCCTTTCAATTAGAGCGTTCAAAGTTGCTCAAGCTCGACCACCGAAGTGCGGAAGACTGAAAAATCGAAAACTGAGCCCAATATTATATTATCGAAGCTTTCGCTCGGTAATGTTACAAAAAACGCTTTTTTTGCAGCATCTCAGGACTTTAAAGACAAGAAGAATACTGCATGTCAGTGCGATCAGATGGGAAAATTGCGTCAAGGATGAATATTCGCTTGTGCTACTCCCACGCCATATCCTCCAAAAAAGACGAACTGCGTGGTTCAAGTTTCCGATTTGAGCCTTATCCAAGCTATCAAATTAAATCGCAGAGGTCAAGAAATTTGTCAAGAATTACGGAGAACAGCAACCCCGCCGTACTCAGAACGGCAGATCATCACACACCCCAATAGCCAAAACAAAATCCCCCAAAACCGGGGGATTTCGTCAGAATAAACTATATCTTCTCTAATCCTGAAAAACAGACGCTGATACGCTGGTGCTCAGAATTCACCTTCGCAGTCTCCACCCGTACCTTTCTACGGAACCCCAAAGGTAATGGAATCACTGCCGGGGCTGTATCCTGACTTTGAAGCACTTGCATCGACAGTGTAAGTTCCGGTGCCGTCAGGTTTCTTGATCTTGAACTTGAACACAGCTACACCATTACTGTTGGTTGTTCCATCACCGACATATAACCGCCCGCTGGCAGTCGTGATCTCAACATGTGCGGCGGCATTAGAGACTGCCACTCCTTCTCCATCATCTACAGTAACCGTTATGTAAGCTGTATCACCGAGCGCGTATATGGATTTGTCTGTGGTCACACCCACGGTCAGAGTGCCTGCAACCGGTGGTGGTGGCAATGGTGTTGCAGTTTGGCCGTCAACGCTGACGCCAAACCTGGTGAGCACGGCATCAATCGGATTGGCAATTGTGACGCTCGAACTGCCGGCGAACAATAGCCCTACCGGATTAAGCTCGGTATCGTCGGTCACAATGAGCGAGCCGGAGTCACCTCCATCGCTAAAACCGCCCGGCCCGATTACGATCTGCTTCACAAATCTCGCCGTCTTGCCGGGGCCGTAACTGACCAACACAGTGGCATTAAGACCGGTGACGTCACCCTTCGTCAGCAGAGTCGTGCGACCGAACTTCTGGACCGGCAGACCAAGGGAAGCATCCACTGTGGTCGAGTTGGGCGTACCGTAGCCGCCGTCCGGCGTGGCATTGCCGACGCGCGGAGTTCCGCTATCCAAAATGGCTGCGGCAATGGCGGCGTCAATCACATTGCTTGCCTTACGCGAGAATACTATCGGCTCGAAATCTGCGAGCGTGCCAATGCGATAATCGTCCGTATCCATGCCTCCATCGTAGGGACCTGGCTGGAGCACGTTGTCTCCGATAAAAGCGTCGTTTTGATTAGCATAGACGTGGTTGTTGCTCAGGGCATAGACGTATGTGCCGTCTGTCACCCTGCATCCGATTGTGCCAGCCGTGATTAGCGGATGGCCGGTCGAAACACCTATCGGGGCAGGCCTCCATCTGGCGGTAGTGTCAAAAGAAAGAGCACGGATTTCGCCTGTCACCATCTTCTTGACCGGGATGCGCTCGAGTTCGTCGGGGATGCCAGGCACGTTGCCATGTTCTAATAGGACGAGCACGACCGGTTGGGCGTCCTGGTCCAAACCTACGGCCGTGCCGACCACGCCGGGTCTGGCCATTAGTTCGTCGGTGTGTTTTTCCTGGGCTTCTTTGGCGCGTTCCAAGGCCTCATCGCTTCGACCCTGGGCCTGCACGACGCCAGGGAGAGCCAAGAGCGCAAAAACAGCTACAACTACTAACAATATTTTGCAGAAAATTCGTCTTGTCATGATCCTGCCCTCTTTCTATTTGGAGACCTACAATTATGCTTCAAATTCAATACGACAGTACACAGTATGTCAAATTCTAAACTCGACTAACCATATTATCGAGAATTTCGGTGAGATTAGTTAGTAAAATATACGTTTCGCCCTCGCCGCAGGTTCCCTGGATTCCTGAAAATCAGGATGCCCGGCGGCTCTTGGACATAATTATTCCCCTGCTCCTCCTGCTGTTTTGCCTTCACGCCGTATCCTCCAAAGATAGCGAACAGCATGGTTCCAAGTCTTCAGCCCGACTGATGAAGTACTATTATATCAGATCATGCTGAAGAAGTCAATGGATTCATCGGAAATATTGGCGATGCCAACCGTCCGCACACACATCGTATCGCAGTAACTCTTTTCTTTGCATGGAGTTATACCCGCCATGAGTATCACCGCAAATGCCCTACTGTTATCGGACGCAACATCAGGCCAGGAATTTCAGGATGATATTTTTGTAGTGTTCGGCGGCTTTTTCGAGGTCGCTGATGTCGATATACTCGTCCGGCTTGTGGCAAAGCTCTGGTTTGCCCGGCCCGAAGATGACCACCGGCGCACCGAGCGTGGCGAAATGAGGGCCATCCGTCGTAAAACCGACACCTTTGGTTCCGCCGGCTCCGACAGCAGTACAGAGACCCTCGACAAAATCGCACCGAGGGTCCGTCTCCAACGGCTCTACCTGGCGCATTGCAGAGACCTCGGCCTCGAATTGCGGGTCCGTGGCTTTGAGTCTGGCGAAAATCTTCTCCAAGTCGGCGACTATGTCCTGATCGTCCTGTCCGGGCAGAGTGCGGAAATCTATCCCAAGACAGCACTTGTCGGGCACGACGTTGAGAGCCTTGCCTCCGGCGATGGTGTTGACACTCATTGAGCAGCCGCCCAGCAGCTTATGGGGCTCGACGGCTACTTTATAGTTCTCCAATTCGTTCATGATCAATCGCATCGAACCTATGGCATTGACGCCCAAGTGCGGCGTCGAACTGTGGGCCGCCTTGCCTCTGGTCGTGACCTCAAGCCAGAACATGCCGCGATGGGCCGTAACAACTGCAAAATCCGTCGGCTCGGGGATAATCACCCCCGCGAGTTCCGGCAGCCGGCCGGCGTCTGCGACGAATCTCGTCGCGCCACAGCTATCCGTCTCTTCGCCGGCGGCGGCCATAAGGATAATGTCACCGTGCAACTTTGCGCCGGAATTGACGACCCCGGCGATGGCGGCTACGGTTGCGGCGATTCCACCTTTCATGTCAACCGCCCCCCTGCCATAGATTTTGCCTTCGCTCTCGGTCGACCCGAAGGGCGGGTATTTCCATGGTGTTTCGCCCGGGCCGACTACATCGAGATGACAGGCAAACAGCAGGCCGGCCCTGCGTCCGGTGGACTTTATCCGGGCGACAATGTTGGCTCTGCCGAGCCCCCAGTTTTCTATCCTGGAGTCTATGCCGGCTCTGCCAAGCTCGGCGGAGATTACTTCCGCTGCGGCCAACTCTCCGGTTTCGCAGGTGCTTTCAGCCTGAATCAACGCTTTCAAGAGTTCTTTCATAATCGTGCGATTATAAGGGAACCGACACAAAATAAAAAACAGAAAAATTCTTATTGCAGACTGAACCGTAAGCGAGGATAATGCTGCGTTCAAAAGTTCATAAGCTGCCGTAAAGGAGCACAAATGGGACCTGTATTGAATGGGCTGGTGAGGCTTCAGAGTGTCGAGAATCGCCTACGCGCCGAAAAGGCAAAACTGACAAGGTGCAGAAGAAACGTTGTCATTCAGGAGAACCTGATCAGAAGCCTTCAGAATGCCCTCGAAGCGAAGAAAGAGGAGGTTCAGTTGACCAAGATTCAGTTCGGCCACCTTGAACTGGAGCTTAAGAGCAGAGAGGAGACCGTCGCCAAGCTGCGTGCTTCGCTCAACACCGCAAGAACGAACAAGGAGTATGCCGCCGTCCTCACGCAGCTCAATACGACCAAGGCCGACAATTCCAAGATCGAAACGCAAAGCCTGGAATTGCTGAAGGATATCGAGGCCGATGAAGCCGAGTGCGCCGACATCCAGAAACAGATAGGCGAGCAAAAAGACACACTCGAGCAAACCCGCAAGACAAGCGAAGTACTGGGGGAGAAATACCAGGCCGAGATCGACACGGTCCAGGTCGAGTGGGATGAGGTTGCCAAGACGATTCCGCATGATACGCTGGTAACGTTCAATCGCGTCGCCGAAACGTACGACGGCCACGCCGTCACGGTAATCGACCAGCAGGAGGGCAAGACAGGGGCCTATAGCTGCGGCGGTTGCTTTATGGGCATCACCGCTGAGTCCGTCAACTTGCTTATGACCAAAGACGATATAATTCGCTGCCCCAACTGCACCAGGATACTCGTGCTCAGCGAAAGGTACGAGAATTAAGAGCAAAAGATGAGACCGCGAAACCGCCCCCGTTCGACGGCATCCTTTGGGGGCAGACCCGAACTCGTATCGACCTTGTTTCTTCGGAGCCGGCACAGTGCCTGAGAGAATAATCGCTTACATTGACGGAGGCAGCAGAGGCAACCCCGGCCCGGCCGCCGCCGCTTTCGTCCTGAACGATGGTGCCGGGAAACAACTTAAGGCAAAAGCCTTCGTCTTGGGCAGGGCCACCAACAACGTGGCCGAATATACGGGCCTCGTTAAGGCCGTGGAAGCTGCGATAGAAATCGGCGTCGAGACGCTGACCGTTTTCAGCGACAGCGAGCTGCTCGTCAGGCAGATCAACGGCCAGTATAAGGTCAAGAGCGAGCTAATCCGGCCTCTCTTCGAGCAGGCAGTCAGCCTGCTCGGACAACTCAATAGCTGGAAAGTGCAGCACGTCCTCAGAGAGAAAAACCAGCAGGCCGACGGACTCGTCAACCAGGCCCTGGACCTCGGACATGATGTCGAGAGCACACCGAAACGCGCCGCGAAAAAGACGAAACCGATACGGCTCGGCGTGCTGATCAGCGGCGGTGGCACGACGCTGATCAATATCCTCGACTACATCAAGCGGGGTCGGCTGAATGCCGAGGTGGCTGTCGTAATAAGCTCGCGTTCGGAGGTAGCCGGCGTGGAGAGGACAAGAAATGCCGGCCTGGACGTAAAGATTGTCCGCAAGAAAGACTACTCCGACATCAATGAATTCAGCGGGCGGATTGAGGAAGTGTTCGTTGCGGCGAAAGTTGACCTCGTCGTCCAGGGCGGCTGGCTCTGCCTGTGGAAAATACCCGCACGATACGAGCATCGAGTGATGAACATCCACCCGGCTTTGCTGCCCAGCTTCGGCGGCCAGGGTATGTGGGGGCATCACGTCCATGAGGCGGTGCTAAAAGCAGGATGCAAAATAAGCGGCTGCACAGTGCACTTCTGTACAAACGAATACGACAAGGGGCCGATAATTGTCCAGCGAGCGTGTGAGGCCAGGAGCGACGACACAGCCGACACATTAGCCGCCAGAGTCTTCGAGCAGGAATGTATAGCCTATCCGCAAGCCATAAATCTCTTCGCCGAAGGCAAGCTATCCGTTAAAGACGGCGTTGCGAGAATACGTTCCTGAATCAGCTCTTGTCGCTGTGCGAGACGGCAGGTTCGCTTTCCTTGGGCTCGGGTACTTCTTCACCCTCAAGCTTCAAATGCTCTTCGTCCTGCACGTCAACCTTGATAAGGTTCTTGCCTTTGAACTTGCCCCCCAAGACAGCCTCGGAAAGAGGGTCTTCAATATAGTGCTCGATCGCCCTTCGCAGAGGCCTGGCGCCGAATTCAGGATTGTAACCTTTGTCGATCAGGAACTCTTTGGCCTGTTCGCTCAGTTCCAGTCTCAGGCCATGCTCGGTCAGACGCTTGAACACTTTTGCAAGCTCGTAGTCAACAATGGTCTGCAGATCCTCTCGCGTCAACGCCTGGAAGACTATGGTGTCATCGACGCGGTTGAGGAATTCGGGTCTGAAGTGACGCTCCACTTCCTTCTGAAGGATATCCTTCATTTTCTCGTAATTCGCTTCAGGGCTCTTCTTGCCGAAGCCGAAGCCGGACTGATTCTTGATCAGATCGGCGCCGATGTTGCTGGTCATAATAAGAATGATGTTCTTGAAGTCAACGCTTCTTCCAAAGCTGTCGGTCAGCCGACCCTCGTCCATAATCTGCAAGAGAATGTTGTACACGTCCGGATGGGCCTTTTCTATTTCATCCAGAAGCAGCACGGCATAGGGGCGTCTTCTAATCCTCTCGGTCAATTGTCCGCCTTCTTCATACCCGACATACCCGGGAGGAGCCCCCACCAGGCGGCTGACATTGTGCTTCTCCATGAACTCGCTCATATCCAGCCGAATCAGAGAATTCCTGTCGCTGAACAGGAACTCGGCGAGCACCTGTGCGAGCAATGTTTTGCCGACGCCGCTGGGCCCGAGGAATATGAAGCATCCCATCGGACGATTGGGGTCTTTCAGGCCGCTTCTGCTGCGCCTGACCGCCTTGGCCACTGCGCTGATTGCCTCGTCCTGCGAAGCAACCGTCTTGTGCAGCTCGATCTCAAGCTCCAACAGTCTTTGCGTTTCCCTCTTCTCCAGTTTGGTCAACGGCACGCCCGTCATGTTGCTGACAACCTCAGCGATGATTTCCGTATCCACCACGCCGGTTGACTCCTTGTTTTCCTCGTACCAGCTTTTGTGCATCTGGGTCTTATCATCCAGAAGCTGCTGGGCCTCGTCTCTCAAGGCCGCCGCGCGTTCGTAGTCTGCGTTTCTGACCGCCTCATCCTTTTCCCTTTGCAGCTTCTCTATTTTCTCCTCTATCTGCGTCAAATCCGGCGGAGGAGTCATATTCTTAAGCCGGACTCTCGCGCCGGCCTCGTCAATGACGTCGATAGCCTTGTCCGGAAGGCATCTGCCGGTGATGTACCGCGTCGATAACTCGATCGCCTGATAAAGTGCCTCGTCTGTAAACCGAACCCTGTGGTGGGCCTCGTAGCGGTCCTGCAGTCCCCTGAGTATGTCCAGGGTCTCATCCTTCGAAGGCGACTCGACGATTATCGTCTGGAACCGTCTCTCGAGAGCCCCGTCCTTCTCGATGTACTTTCTGTACTCGTCAAGAGTCGTCGCACCTATGCACTGGACTTCTCCCCTGGCGAGTGCGGGTTTGAGCACGTTCGAAGCGTCGATAGCGCCTTCGGCTCCGCCGGCTCCTACGAGCGTGTGAAGCTCGTCAACGAACAGCACAACGTTCTTGGCCCTTTTGACCTCGTTAATTACGGCCTTTATTCTCTCTTCGAACTGGCCGCGATACTTCGTGCCTGCTACCATCATTGCCAGATCGAGCACGACCATCCGCTTGTC
Source organism: Planctomycetota bacterium (assembly GCA_043820045.1). GTDB lineage: Bacteria > Planctomycetota > Phycisphaerae > Sedimentisphaerales > Anaerobacaceae > JBDREF01. The sequence goes on from JBDREF010000269.1 coordinate 9,942, forward strand.
CTTGAGGATTTCCGGCACCTGATTCTTGATTATCTGCTGGCTGAGGCCTTCGACAATGGCGGTCTTGCCTACACCCGCCTCGCCCAGGAGGACCGGGTTGTTTTTCGTACGCCGGCACAGTATCTGGATCAACCGTTCAATCTCGGCTTTTCTGCCGATAACAGGGTCCAGCTCACCGTTGGCCGCCAACTGGGTAAGGTCTCTTCCGAAACTATCCAGCGCAGGAGTCTTGCTCTTTGCCTTACGCCCCACCGTCGGGGCCATCTTCATCCCGAGGGCCGCCGGGCCGTCCTCGACTCCGGCCCCCAGAAGATTCAGCACCTCCTGGCGCACGTCTTCAAGCTTCAGACCCAGATTCATAAGAACCTGGGCGGCTATGCCCTCGCTCTCGCGCAGCAGACCCAACAGTATGTGTTCGGTCCCCACGTAGTTGTGGTTAAGCGACCGGGCCTCTTCTATTGCGTACTCGATAACCTTCTTGGCACGCGGTGTCTGCGGCAGCTTGCCCATCGTGACCATATCCGGGCCGCTCTTGACAAGTTTTTCAACCTCAAGCCGCAATTTTTTTATGTCAACATCAAGATTCTTCAGGACCGTCGCACCAACCCCACTGCCTTCTTTGACCAGGCCGAGAAGTATGTGTTCGGTCCCTATGTATTCGTGATTGAATCGCTGCGCCTCCTGATTGGCCAGCGCCATAACCTTACGCGCACGGTCTGTAAAACGCTCAAACATCTGTTACTCCGAAATTTATATACAGAAAGAATCAGAACCTGCCCGTGCCGTTCATAGACAGAAGTCGGCGTGTTACGGCCAATGGGCAACAAATACCACACTGTTCTGCGTTCATATTATATCGACCTCAGGCTGCCTGTCAAACAGGCGGAATACGCTAACCAATCTTTTTCGGGCTGGGATCTCATATTTCTATATGCCCGAAGCTGGACTGATGTTCATTTCCGGCCCAGCGATTTTCTTGTACCCCGATTTCATCGGCAAAAAAAGCCGCCGACTTTCCAAGTGCTTGGATAAAAATGTGGGTTTTACGCGTAGGAAAAGGGCATCTCAGGGTCCGGACCGGAGCAGAAACACTGCGAGCACTTCAGATAACAGAGATTTCGAGAATTCTGCGCTCGCAAATCCGGGCTCAATAGGTGAGTAAAAAGCCTGCGGGTCTTGAAAATAACTGATATGAGGTTTACAGGCCTAACCTCGGACAGTGCATTCGCTTAAAAGCGACGCTAACGGCGCATGATCAGGCCTGTTATGATTCTTTAATATGCCTTCGCAGCTGGCGTTCTTACATCAGCCCGCATTTTCCTCAAGCAGCTTCCTGAGATACTGATTTTCCCGGCGAGTTGCTTCAAGATCGAAGACCTGGTACTTAATGCATACCCTCAGGTAATCCAGCGATTCCTGCAGGCTACTGATGCTCTTCTCGAGCTTCTTGCGATTTGCCTGCGCTTGTTCGGCGAGCTTGGCCAGTTTCCTGTGTTGCGGATCGGCTGCCTCTCCAAATTCCTTGACTAATTCGTTGAGCTTGTCTTCCAGGTTTGTCTCATCCATCACACCGCTCTCCTCTCGAACGCGCTTTCCGTTTCCTGTCACCCATATATAATGTGCAGAAGCCCCCCGAAGCCTCTAATGAAGTACTAATACAGCAAAACCCGTGCCCGGAGGCTAAAAAGCCGGTTTTCCGTCAAAATTTGCGTTTTGGAGCTTGAAAACAGACCGTAAGGACGACTTCGTGTGTCGGCTTTGTCTTTTGTTTCTATTCTCCGAAAAACAGCCGTTATATTGATTGAAACTGCGCGTTGTTGTAGATAAACATGACGAAGTTGGCTACATAATGCCGCCGCATATAACAACTGAATTGAATAACAGTTAGGTTGGCGTTGATTATTGTAAACATTCCCGTTGATTGCAGTAGTCAATAACGCCCTCATTGTCTGGCAGACACGGCTCTGCGGTTCCGCTCGGGTCGGTACTCTGCCCCGGACATTTTGCATACATGCAAGGTGTTTCTTATGCTTTAAATTGCCGGGGGAATGAGGCGAAACCGGCTCTCGGTATGCATTCGTTTTTCGGGCTGGACCCGAAGAGCCATGGAACTAACCAGGTACAACCCGGCGATGTCAGTATGTTTGCCGCATGTTGGCCGGGAGGAACAAAAGGTGGGGGTGTAAAATGAACACAAAAGAGACCAAAAGAGAAATAGAGCAGTTAAAAGGCCAGTTGAAGGCTACTCATAAGCAAAATGATTTCCGCCTTCTCAAGATGGCGTTCGTCCTGGCCATTCTGGCGATAGCCGCAGGCATCATGTACGGCAAAATCCAACTGTGGTAATGCTACACTTGCGCGCAGCTTGCTATCTGTTCGGCCGTGTCGGCTCTGGCGCAATTACAGGGCCTCTGTGCCCCCTCTCGCAGCAAAGATGGGATGGCGGCATCAGGTCGGCTCCAAGCTGAGGTACGCACAGCCGAGCAAGGTCCTTTGGCTTGCGGTCTGAGCCTTTTCGGACCAAAACCCGGTTTTCAGAGATCAAACACCTCCTCGTCCTCCTCCTGCCACGCAGGATCCACGATGCACAAGAATACCAGGTCTGAACTTCCCATGTTCTCAATGTATTGAGTCGAATGCGGGGGAATATAGACGGCGCATTCCGGACCGACTTCAAAGACATCTTCGTCTATGTGCATCAGCCCGTGCCCGGCGATTAGGTAGTACACCTCTGAAGACTTGAGTTTATGCGGCCTGGTCTGCTGGCCCGGCAGGACCTTCGCACGGGCAAGGCTGTAACGGATTTGCAGGGCCGTTTTGTCGGGATGCAGCAGCTCGCGCAAGATTGAGCCGTCGCCGGCTATGAACTCTTCGCAGTCTGCCAAGCGTCTAACGAACATGATTATCCTCCGAGGAGTATCGAACCTTCCGTAAAAAACGTTCCGGCGACGCAAGCGGTCAAGAGGCAAGCTAAAGTCGCAGCCAGAAGCGCCCGAAGCGCTACTGTTCCAATATTGCCCGCTTTGCTGGGAGCCAGCGCACAGACCCCTCCGACAAAAATGGCCATAGACGCCAGATGCGCAAAACCGCACAAGGCATAGGTGGCGATCACCGCCGAACGCGGGTGCTGCAATAGACCCTGCTCAAGGGCCGCCGCCAAATCCTTGTAAGCAACAACTTCAGTTACAATCACGCGCTCGCCGATAATCCGGGAAATTACACCTGCGTCAGACGGCGGAACACCCAGGACCAGCGTCACCGGATAAAAGATGTAACCGATAATTGCCTTCAGGGACCATTGACCCTCGAAGCCGAAAAGCACATGCACTCTCGCCCCTAAGGCGGATAACAGCAGGTCAACGAGCGAGATCAGACCCAATACGGCGATGAGCAGCGCCACGATTCCGACGATCATCCTTACCCCGGCATTCGCTGCGTTGATAATCGCTTCGAACAGGCTCTTTTCCTTTTCGTAAAACGGTCGGACATGCACACCTAAGGTCTGCGGGCTCTCGCCTTCGGGGAAGATGATCTTGGACATAGCCAGCGCTGCCGGCGCCGAGAGCAGCGACGCCGAGACCAAATGTCCGGCTATCGCAGGAAATTGCGGCCTCAAACTGAACACATAGAGCGCCAGTACGTTGGAGGCGACCGTAGCCATCCCTGCGGTCAGAATAGTACACATTTCGGAACTCGTCGTTGCGGCCAGATACGGCTTAACCGTAAGAGTCGATTCAATCCCCACAAAGATATTGCTCGCCGCCACAAGCGATTCGGCGCCGGATATCCTCATCAGCCTGGTGAACACATAGGCAAAGCCCCGGATGACCAAAGGCATTATGCCGAAGTAGTAGAGAATTGCGATCAGAGAAGAAAAGAAGATGATCGTCGGGAACGCCTGAAAGGCTAATATGAATCCGAGCGATTTCTCCCCCGCCTCATTTGTCTGCCCCGGTGCCAGAGCCAGCGGGCCGAATACGAACCTTGACCCGGCAGACGCAGAGTCCAGAACTTTCACGACCACGTCATTGACGACCCGGAACACCTCGGCCCCGGCGGGAACGACAAAGATGAATAAGGCAATCAGTAACTGTAGCCCAATCCCCCATCCTATCACCCTCCAGTTCATATTCTTCCGGTCGCAGGATAATACCCACGCAAGACCGATCAGAACGAATATCCCGCAGAAACTGACAAGATTGTAAATGTCCATGCCTTATCCCGCTTCAAGTCATGAAAAGTGTCTGTCCGTGTCCGTAACGCTTCACCTGCAAAAGAGAACCACAAGGCCCAGGAACGACAACAATCCCACGATCAGAGACGCCCAGCCAAGCAAGAGTTTACGACTTCTTCGCCACCACAGGTAAACGCCGGAGAAAACCCACAGCCACATCGATACGGCCACGCAATCGACAATTACGGCCCATGCGATATTGACGAAATACGGCTGGATGTATCCCCCGCGGAAATGCAGGAAATGCATGAGCCTGTAGAACGAGAAAGATTTTTGCTTCTCCACGATAATCTGTGAACGGGGCGGCTGCCAGGTGATACGGTAATTCCCCGTTCCGCAAACGCGATTAATGACCATCTGGTTGCGATTGGGTTCGCCCACGATGTTGTGCGCGCCGTCCAGGTCCAGCATTTCCAGGATGGCCCGGGCCTGCTGCGCTGGCTCGTGGGGAAACATATCATCGGGAACGAAATCGACCTGGCGGACGGTCTCCCAATGCGGCGGCGTCACATTCAACTGTTTGATGAGCCATTGATTGTGATTCAGGCAAAACGCGCTCATACCATACACTATCATCCACGGCAACAGGAACAGACCCGTGTACAAATGTATCCAACGCAGCACCCGATCGGCCTTCAGCAGTTTGCTGTTGTCCATGTAGATGTCTCCTTAGTCGATGCAGTCGCTCAACATCTGGGCGAAGCAGCCGGTGGAACAGACCATTATTCTGCTCTTTGCCCCATTATGCACACAGACGATGCGATATTACACAAGCCCCAAAGTTTCCTGCAATCCGAAGATAATGTTCATATTCTGAATCGCCTGGCCGGATGCGCCTTTTACGATATTATCAATTGCAGAGAAGCTGATGATCCTGTCTTTCACACAGGTCACAAAGATATGACAGTAGTTCGTCCCGGCAACATCTTTGACCGCGGGAGCATCTTTGCGTACTTGGACGAAATGCTCGCCGGCGTAAAAATCGCCGTAAAGCCGCATCAACTGCTCGTTGCTGATTTTCTTCGCAGGCCGGCAATATACCGTCGAGAGGATTCCCCTGTCGTACGGCCCGACGTACGGCTGAAACAGCACGCTTACTTTCTTGCCCGCGACGTCGCTCATGATCTGTTCAATCTCCGGCTGGTGGCGGTGATTTCCGATGCCGTAGGGGAAAAAGTTCTCATTCATGTTCGGAAAATGAAACTTGCCGGACGGCTTGTTCCCTGCGCCCGATGTTCCCGTCACGGAGTTGACAATGACCGAATCGGTTTCCACCACGCCCTCTTTCAGCAGAGGCGCAATAGCAAGCGAGGCGCCGGTCGGATAACAGCCGGGGTTGGCAATGAGCCTGGCGCCTTTTATCTGCTCGCGGAAAAGCTCGGGAAGCCCGAATGCTGCGTGCTTTAGATTCTCGGCGTCGGTATGTTTGGCGTAGTACTTTTCATAAACGTCCAATTCCCTGAGCCGGTAGTCGGCGCTGAAGTCGATAACCTTCAGTCCGGCGTCCAGGAGCTTCGGCACAAACTCCATCGAGACTTTGTGCGGAAGGCAGCAGAGCGCGACATCGGCCAGGCCGGCCAGCTTATTGAGATCCAAGGGCTCTATCTGCAAATCGCACCGGCCTTTGAATTGTGGAAAAACGTCCGCTACCGCCCCGCATTCCTCGGGAAGAGCGCTCAGATATGTCAGCTCCGCTTCGCTGTGCCGGAGAATAATATTTATCGACTCGGCGCCCGTATATCCACTGGCTCCAATTATTGCGACTCGTATCATACCGTACTCCTGTATATCGCATATTTTCTTTCCGGGCACTTCCCGAAGACCCACGGCAGCAACAAAAAAAACAGCCGCCAAGATGGACCCGGCGGCTATTGTAATCATCCGAATGTAAACTTGCAAACTAACGCTTCGAGAACTGGAACCGCTTTCGCGCACCGCTCTGGCCTGGCTTTTTCCTTTCAACCATCCTCGGGTCTCGCGTCAGATGCCCGCCGTCCCGCAGCGCCGGAAGGTAACTCTCATTGTACTTCTTCAACGCCCTTGCAACTCCCAGCAGCGAAGCGCCAGCCTGTCCGGTAGTGCCGCCGCCCTTTACGTTGATGAAGATGTCGAATCTTTTTTCCGCATCCACAGCTTTCAGCGGAGCGAGCACCGCCGTCTGGTCCTGTACTCTCCTGAAGTACTCCTCAAGCGGCTTTTTGTTAATCACGAATTTGCCGCTGCCCGGTTTGATTCTAACGCGAGCCACCGAGCTTTTGCGCCTGCCGGTGCCCCACCAGAAACCACTCTTGGGCTCATTCATCGCGCTGGGCGGCGAAGCGGTTTTTTTCTCCGGTGCCTTGCCAGTCACCTCGACTTGGGGATTATCAACTTTGGTCTCTGCCATAGTCCGCAATCTTTACCTAAAACAGTTCAATCTTTTTCGGTCTTTGGGCCTGGTGCTCATGCTCCGGGCCACGATAAACCTTCAACTTCTTAAACATTTTTCTGCCGAGCCTGTTCTTGGGCAGCATCCGCCTGATGGCCAACTCAATCACCTTCTCAGGCTTTCTGGCCATCATGTCGGCAAAGCTCACAAACTTGTGCCCGCCGGGATAATGCGTGTAGTAGTCGTACTCTTTGGTCTGGGCCTTCTTGCCGCCAACCTTTATTTTCTCGGCGTTTACCACGATCACATAGTCACCCGTATCCACGTGCGGCGTGTATGTGGGCTTGGTCTTGCCCATGAGTAAAGGCGCTATTTTCGCAGCCATCCGGCCGAGGACGGCCCCGTCGGCGTCAACGATCAGCCACTTCTGCTCGACCTGATTTTCCGTTGCCATAAAGCTTTTCATAGGATTACTCTCATCAGCTACCCAAAAAACATGTATTTTAGCGAATGTATTTCTGCTGTCAAACTATTTTTGCACCAAAAATTCAACATTTTAGCCCCCACCCGCTCGCCCCGAACAGAAAACAGAGAACGGAAGGCAGAAAACAGACTTCCGACCCCTGATTTCTGCCCTCTGAACTCTGTCCTTCACGGCTGAAATTGGCTTTGCCTGGGTTTGTTTTCCGATACTCCGCAGTCGCAAATATTTCCATAATCCCTTTGTATTAAGCAGGTTGTACCCATTTGGGCTTTTCGCACATTGGCTTTGTTTTGCATGAAAAAGCCCCGAACCGAGCCCAGAATCTCCCATTAACCGCCGAGTTCGCAGACGCCGTCCCTCAACTTTAGTATGAGCTACTGCACATAGATCTCAAAATCAGGATCGATTGAAAGATTCAGAGTTAAGTACTGACAGGACTCTATGACGATCTTTTGTCCGTCAATATCTATTGCCAGCCTGTTAATATTCAGCTTCATCTCACATGCCCCATAGATTCACCACAATTTCGAGAATCAGGGATATTGAACTCAGGACCGAACAGCTCAGACGGGATGGAAGCCAAGTCGAAGGAGCCGCCCCCCCCTCAATCCGGGAGCATTGAGATCCTTCGCTTCGCTCAAGATGACACGGCGACCGGTCTCTGCAGATGCTTCTCAAAGCCCTTCCTCGAATTCCGCTAAGGGTCCAGCATGGCAAGAAGATGGAATTGCCACGCTGCTATATGTCCTGAGTTACTACGAGCAGCCCATCGAGTTGCCGCAGTTGAAGCATTTGTAGCAGGTGCCGTTGCGAACGGTGATGGAGCCGCAAATGTCGCAGGCCGGGGCGTCGTCGGGGAAGTGTGCAAACTGGGCGTTGAACTGCTCCAAAGCCCTCGCTTCAGACTGCATCGCCCCGGATTCGTCAGTAATGGTCGAGCCCACAAGAGCACTGATTCGGCTTGCCAGACCGGCGAGCCTGTGTCTCGGCTCGGCAGAAGCCTGCCTGGCCACCTTCTCCGGAGCCGAGGTTTTAGCGTCTTCGCGTTTGAGCACTTTCGCCTCGGCGATTTTTTGCGCCAAGTCCTTGGTCTTCTCGACCAGCTTCTTGGCGGTCGTTGCATTCTTGTTGTCCGGCGAGCCGGAGGCCGCCGTCCTGTTGGGGGTGTTCTTCTCCGCGTAGCCGGGTATGAACTGGCAGCCCAACCAGCAGAAAATATAGTCAATAAGGCTCTTGGCGAAGGGAATATCCCTGTTCGAGGTCATGCCCGAAGGCTCGAACCTGGCGTGCCGGAACTTGTCCACTAACGTGATCAGTGGCACGCCGTACTGCAACGCCATCGAAGTACACGTGCCGATAACATCCATGAGGCCCCCGACGGTGCTGCCTTCCTTGGCCATAGTGATAAACAACTCACCAGGCTGACCATCCTCGTATAGCCCCACCGTCAGGTAACCCTCATGTCCAGTAACAGAAAATTTATGCGTAATGCTTTGCCGTGTGTCCGGCAGCCGGCGTCTGAACGGCCGGGCCGGAGCGGCGGCCTCGGCTTTCGCCTTGCCGTCCTTGTGTTTCTTCGTGGAAACCGGCTGAAGCCTCTTCGAGCCGTCGCGATAGATTGCAACCGCCTTCAATCCGAGCTTCCAGCCCTGCGTATAAGCGGCGGCAATATCCTCGGTTGTGCTCTCCTTCGGCATGTTTATAGTCTTGCTTATGGCGCCGGATGTAAACGGCTGGACCGCAGCCATCATCCTCAGATGCGCCGGGTAATGAATGCACCTCTTGCCGTTACGAGGCTTGAAAGCACAATCGAACACCGGCAAATGGTCGGGATTGAGTTTTTCCGCCCCCTCGATAGTCTCATTTTCGTCAATGTAGTCGCAGATGGATTTGATATCGTCGGCGCTGTAGCCGAGCCTTTCGAGAGCCATCGGCACGGTCTTGTTAACGAGCTTGAGCATTCCGCCGCCGGCCAGAAGCTTGTATTTAACCAGCGCTATGTCCGGCTCGATGCCTGTGGTATCGCAATCCATAAGGAAGCCAATAGTGCCGGTAGGCGCAATAACCGTCGCCTGTGCGTTGCGAAAGCCGGACCTGGAGCCGGCGTCGAGGGCCTGATCCCATGCGTCTTTGGCGGCATTGCGCAGGTAGTCGGGGCAATGAGCTTCCGGAAACTCGCAGGCATTCTGACGGTGCATGTTTATGACTTTCAGCATAGCATCGGCATTCTTATTGAACTCGTCGAAGGGCCCTTTTATCGAGGCCATCTCGGCGCTCGCCGTATAGGCGGTACCCGTCATAATAGCGCTGATAGCCCCGGCAATCGCCCTGGCCTGGTCGGAATCGTACGGCAGGGCCAGGCTCATCATGAGCGAGCCGAGATTGGCGAAACCCAAACCGAGCGGGCGGAATAAATGACTGTTTACCGCGATTTCCTTGTCGGGATAGCTTCCGTTATCAACCAGTATCTCCTGGGCAATGATAAACAGCCGAATCGCCTTCTTGAAACCTTCGATGTTGAAGGAACCGTCCTCTTCCCGGAACTTCATGAGATTCAATGAGGCCAGATTGCAGGCGGAATCATCGACAAACATATACTCGCTACACGGATTCGAGGCGTTGATCGGCCCGGAGTTCGGGCAGGTGTGCCAACGGTTGATTGTGCTGTGGTATTGCAGGCCCGGGTCGCCGCAGATTCTCGTTCCCTCGGCAATGAGGTTCATCAGTTCGCGTGCCGAATGCTCGCCCATCTTTTCGCCCGTCGTCACTGCACGGGTGGTCCAGGAGGCGTCCTTCTCCACCGCCTGCATAAACTCGTCGGTTACACGCACCGACAGGTTGGAATTCTGGAACATTACGCTGTTGTAGGCCTCGTTGTTGTAGTCCCCGTCGTAGCCGGCATCGATAAGCGCCCAGGCCTTCTTCTCCTCCTCGGTCTTGCAGGTAATGAATTCCTTAATATCAGGATGGTCGATCTTGAGCGACTGCATCTTTGCCGCGCGACGGGTTTTTCCGCCCGACTTGATCACGGCGGCGATTTGGTCGTAAACCCTCATGAAGCTCAAAGGCCCGGACGGCTTGCCTCCGCCTGCGAGCTTTTCTTTACTGCTTCGCAGCGTCGAAAGATCGGTTCCGGTCCCGGAGCCGTGCTTGAACAGCATCGCTTCACTGGTCGCCAGCCGCATAATATCTTTCATCGAATCCTTAACCGACTGGATAAAACAGGCGGAGGCCTGCGGATATTCATAGCTGCTCTCGCAAGCGACGGCGTCCTTGACTTGCGGGTCCCAGCGGAAATTATGCTTGCTGCCGGCAACGCCGTAAACATCGAAAAGGCCGACGTTGAACCACACGGGAGAATTGAACGCTCCGTATTGATTCACACAAAGCCAGGTTAATTCATTGTAAAAGACCTCGGCGTCTTCGTCGGTGGCAAAGTAGCCGTCTCTCCTGCCTCTGTCGGCGATCGCTCTGCAAACACGATGGACAAGCTGCTTGACCGAGCTCTCGCGCCGGCCGGACTCGATGTCGCCGTAGAAGTACTTGCTCGCTACGACCTTTGTCGCCAACTGACTCCAGGATACCGGGACTTCTATGTCGTCCTGCTCGAAAACCACATGTCCGTTGTCACCGGCAATTTTGGCGGAACGCATTTCCCATTCGAGTTGATCGAACGGATGAACGTCAGGCGTCGAGAAAAACGATTCTATCTTTAACCCCTTTGAATCACAGGCTTTCGCCGTTGCTTGCGGTTGCGATTGTTCAGTTCTGAAAGGGTTCTCAGGGTCAAACTTATGCGACATTTATACGCCTCCATGCGAAAAACGAAACCACAATATATAGAATAATAGCCGGGAACTACGCCAGATATAGTGCTAAGGCCCGTAAAAACAGTATCGGCAGATTAATGAGAATTCGATAAGGTGTAAAGACGAAAATCGGATTTTTTTGGAGCGATTCCTTCGTCTTTGTTCTTAGTCCTTGTAGCTACTGAATCTATGAAGAAAAAAAAATTTCATGTGAGCCAATGTACTTTGGCTAATCTCACAATGACGATAAGATAAAGATTATGTCGGTCGAGACAAACTGCAAGTTGCAAGTAATTCGCGAAGCAATAAAGAGCTTTCCAACAGGGCCCGGTCTGTACTTCATGAAAGGTTCGGGTGATAGAGTCCTCTACATCGGCAAGGCAAAGAACCTGCGTTCGCGAATTGCCAGCTACTTTCAACAAAGCACCGACCTGGCAGCTTCGCGCGGGCCGAAGATCGCCGAGATGATAAACAAGGTCGAGGCCGTCGATTTTCTTGAGACTCCGAACGAGGTCGAAGCGGTCCTCATCGAAGCACGTCTCATAAAAGACATCCGTCCGCCCTATAATACGGACCTTGTTGATGACAAAACGTTTCCTTATCTTGAAATCACAACCGGTGAAGATTTTCCGGGCGTTTACATTACCAGAAAACCGCAGGCGCAAGGCAGTCGATTGTTCGGCCCTTTTGCCGGCGCCAAAGACCTGCGAGGCGTTCTGGTTGTGCTGCAAAAGATATTCAGGTTCCGCACCTGCAAGCTGGGCATCGCGGAAGACGACGAGAAGCGAAGATTCTTCCGGCCCTGCCTTCTGTACAGCATCAAACAGTGCACGGCCCCCTGTGCGGCCAGGATTGACAAGACCGACTACAAGAAGATCGTCACCGACCTGATAAAATTTCTGCGGTCAAAGCGATCCATTATCCTGCGACAGCTCAGAAAGCAAATGGCCGAAGCAGCCGAGGCGCTGGAATATGAGAAGGCCGCGATGCTCCGCGACCGGATCAGGCTGATTGAACGGCTCGACCGCCGGGGCAGCCCCGACGAGCACGT
>JBDREF010000270.1:0-6318 GCA_043820045.1 Planctomycetota bacterium
CAAGTCCGTCAGACGGCATGTGAAAAAGGCCGGCCTGCCGCCCGGAACGTTAGTGCACGTCGGTGAAAAGATGGTTGAGAACGTTCGGATCAGCTATATCGATTACGACGAGCAGGGTTTTTCGGAAAAGCAGGCATCGAAGATCGAGGAGTGCTTTCCGTTCAAGACCACACCCACGGTGACCTGGATAAACATCGACGGCCTTCACGAGGTGGAAATCATCGAACGGCTTGGAAATCAGTTCGAACTTCACCCGCTTATGCTCGAGGACATTCTGCATACCGAACAAAGGCCGAAGTACGAGGACTTCGAGAAATACATGTTCTTTGTCATGCAGATGCTCCGCTACAACGAAGAGATTCAGGCCGTCGAGAGCGAGCAGATCAGTCTTGTCCTCGGCGAGAGCTACGTAATCACGTTTCAGGAGCGTGTAGGGGATGTTTTCGATACAGTCAGAGAGCGAATTCGAAATTCGAAGGGACGTATTCGCAAAATGGGCCCGGACTACCTGGCCCATGCCCTGATCGACGCGATAGTTGACAGCTACTTCTCAATCCTGGAGAAGGTCGGCGAGAAGATCGAAGCTATGGAAGATCAGTTGATTTCGGACCCTACGGAAAAAACACTGCAGCAGATTCATACCATGAAAAGAGAGATGATATTGCTGCGCAGGAGCGTATGGCCTTTGAGGGAGGTCATCAGCGGCGTGCAGAGGAGCGAGTCGGGGCTCATCCAGGAATCCACGGATGTCTATCTGCGCGATGTTTACGACCATACTATACAGATTATCGATACGATAGAGAACTTTCGAGATATGGTATCCGGCATGTTGGACATATATCTTTCCGGCATCAGCAACAGGATGAACGCCGTGATGAAGGTCCTGACCATAATCGCCACGATATTTATTCCGTTGACGTTTGTTGCCGGTGTTTACGGGATGAACTTCGAGCACATGCCCGAACTCAAATGGCATTGGGCATATCCGGCGGTCTGGTTTGTCATGATCGTAATCGCGGCTGTCATGCTGGTGTATTTCAGAAGAAAAAAGTGGCTTTGAGACGGGTAATCTAAGATGGGTAATCTTTTGCTTTTCGGCCCTGGGTTCTATACGTGGTTCGTGCTGCCGCTGCTGATATTTGTTGCCAGGATTCTCGATGTCAGCATGGGAACCGTGCGGGTCATATTTGTTTCGAGGGGATTCAAGTATCTGGCTCCGATCGTCGGCTTTTTCGAGATTATCATCTGGCTTCTGGCAATCGGGCAGATCATGCAGAACCTCTCCAACCCCGCCTGCTACATCGCCTATGCCGGCGGATTTGCGACGGGCAATTTTATCGGCATCTGCATCGCCGATAGACTATCGCTGGGCCTGGCGCTCATACGAGTCGTCACGCAAAAGGACGCGCTGCCGCTTGTGGAATGCCTGAAGAATGAGAACTACGGCGTTACCAGCCTGGATGGGCACGGCACCAGCGGAGAGGTGAAGGTTGTCTTCACAATCGTGCCCCGCCGGGAGGTCTCCCGGGTCGTGGCAATGATCAAGCAGTTCAATCCCAAGTCGTTTTACTCGATTGAAGAGGTTGGTCTTGTGGAAAAGGGGATATTTCCCATGAGAAGAGGCTGGCGGGATTTCGCCCTGTTGCGGCTGTTCCTCCCGTTTCGAAAAGGAAAATAACAAAATAAGTACGCAATCGTAACAACACGGTAACAGTCGTCCGGCACAATTACTTCTGTCGCGTCGGCTGACGAACCGTTGCATCGCATTAAGGACCTAAAACCAAGACTCTGATTCTCCGTGCTCGGCAATACCTGGTCCGTAGTCCTTTTGATTAATCAAAAGGACTACGAGCTTCGAGTTGGCTGCAATCGCTTTGGCGTCCTCGGTCCGCAATTCGTTGTCGTCTGTCCTCAGCCCTCCGTACGCCGCCTTTCGCGGTGAAAGGCCGTCTGTCTTCTGCGTTTTGCCTTTTACGCTTGACTTGGGGGCGAATACGGCTACAATGCCGGTTCGTGTCTCGAATGAGGTATTTCCCTGATAAAGACAAGAGCAGATAAGGAGAAAACAGTTGGGTTATAACTGCGTTGTGCTGGTTAAGCAAGTGCCTGATACCAAAAGGATTACGGGCGACGTGATGAATGACGACGGCACCGTCAAGCGTTCGGCCCTGCCGGCTATTTTTAATCCGGAGGACCTCAACGCTCTCGAATTAGCCCTTCAGATCAAGGATAAGTACGGCGGGCATATCACCGTCATCACGATGGGGCTGCCGGCCGCAAGTGCGATCCTTCGCGATTCGCTTTACCGCGGGGCCGACGAGGCCATCCTTGTGACCGACCGGCGATGTGCGGCGAGCGATACGTTAGCGACCAGCTATATCCTGAGCTGCGCGGTGAAGAAGACCAACTACGACGTCGTTCTGTGCGGCAGGCAGGCGATTGACGGCGATACCGCCCAGGTCGGCCCGCAGTTGGCCGAGAAGCTTGGCGTAACGCAGATCACATACGTCGAAGAACTGACAGAGCTTGACGGCAGAACCATCACCGCCCGGCGAAGCATCGGGAACGGCTGGCAGAAGGTCAAGGCCGAGTTGCCCGTGTTGCTGACCGTCGTCGGCGATGCGAATGACCCGAGAGTCGCCGCAGCCAGGAAGATGATTAAGTACAAAAACGCCCTGACCCCGATAGAGGTCGAGCAGAAAATAAAGGCCGAGAATCCCGACGCCGAGCCGGCGGATATCAAGGAGCTTGTCGAGCACAAGTGCGGCAATCTGGCCGAGAAGGGCCTTCTCATCAAGCAATGGGACCTCGATATTGTGGATGCGGATTTGGGATGGTGCGGCCAGAGCGGCTCGCCGACCAAGGTCCACCGAATCCAGAGCGTCGTCTTGGCTGCGAAAGAGAGCAAGGAGATTGAGTCTGACGAAAAGGGGATCTCGGATATGATACACGAGTTGATTAGCGACAAGATTATTGCATGAGGAAACAATGTTAATGGTGGGGCAATACCGTGAGGCATCCCCAGGGGAGCCCCACCCTGCGTAATACGACATACGAGCGACGAGATACGAAAATATGATAGATGTGAATAGAAAAGGTGAAGTTTGGGTTTTTGCCGAGCAGCATAACGGGCAACTGGAAGATACACCGGTCGAGCTTATGAGCAAGGCCCGGCATTTGGCCGATACTTTGCGTGTAAAACTTGCGGCGGTGGCCCTGGGCGACGGCGTCAAGGGTCTGGCGGAACGCCTGATACACTACGGGGCCGACAAGGTCTATGTGGCCGAGCATCCGCTGCTGGGAGCGTACCAGACAAACAGCTACGCAAGAGTGATGTACGAGCTGATACATAAGCACGAGCCGCAGATCGTGCTCTACGGCGCAACGGTTGCCGGCAGGGACCTGGCGCCGCGGATCGCCAGCGCGACCAAGGCGGGCCTGACCGCGGACTGCACAGACCTGCAGATCGGCGACCACACGGCCGGCAAAGAAAAGACTGTGCACAAGAACCTGCTGTTCCAGATCAGGCCGGCGTTCGGCGGAAATATCATCGCGACTATCATCAATATCGACCGCTGGCCGCAGATGGCTACGGTTCGGGAGGGCGTAATGCCCATGCCCGAACCGGACGGGACACGGCGGGGCGAGATTGTCGAGGAGAAGGTTACACTTGCTCGGCAGGATATGCCGCTGGAAATTCTCGAAGAGCACAAACGCCCGAAGAAGGTCGATCTGAAGGCGGCGAGAATCATCGTTGCCGGCGGAGCGGGAGTGGGCAGCAGGGACAATTTCAAGCTCATCTGGGACCTTGCGAATTGCCTCGGCGGCGCGCCGGCTGGAACCAGACCGGCGGTTGACCTGGGCTTTATCGACCACGACCACCAGGTCGGCCAGACGGGTACGACGGTCCGGCCCAGCTTGTATGTCGCTGTCGGAATCAGCGGCGCCATCCAGCACCAGGCGGGAATGTCGCAGAGCCAGAAAATCGTCGCTGTCAACAACGACCCCGAAGCTCCGATTTTCGGCATAGCCCATTACAAAATAATCGGCGACCTGAACGAGGTCGTACCGATGATGATAAGATCCATCAAAGAGAAAAGCGTAAAAGAGTAAGGGAATCAGATTGAAGCTGCCATTGCGAGCCAGCCGAAGGTTGGCGCGGCAATCTCACTCGTTGCGTATTAGATTGCTTCGCTTCGGCTCCTTGGGGCCAGGCCCGCAATGACACGAATCAAGTATCAAGAATCGAGAATCAAGAATGGCGAATTTTTACAGGGATAATAACGATATACAATTTTTGTTCAGGCACACCAACCCGGGCGCGTGCGCGGAGATTGTCGAGGAGGGCTTCAGGTTCGCGGGCGAATTCGAGTGCGCCCCGGCCGGCGCCGACGAGGCGATGCAGAATTACGACATGGTGCTGGATTCGCTCGGACAACTGAGTGCCGAATTCATCGCTCCGCGTGCCGAAGACGTGGACCGCCAGGGCAACGTCCTCAACGCCGACGGTACGGTGACGCGAGCGAAGGGAATAGCCGAAGCGATCGAGAAACTCGGCCAGGCTGAGGTGATGGGCTTCACGCTGCCGCACCGGTTCGGCGGCCTGAATTTTCCGAATCTGATCTATTCGATGGCAATCGAGATCGTCTCACGGGCCGACGCCGGGTTAATGAACATATTCGGCCTGCAGGGAATAGGTGAGACTATCAACGCCTTCGCATCGGAGGAAATCAAGCAGAAGTACCTGCAGGATTTTTCCGCCGGCAAGGTCACCGGCGCGATGGTCCTAACCGAGCCCGACGCCGGCTCCGATTTGCAGTCGGTCAAACTCCGCGCGTTCCAGGACGCCGCCGGCAACTGGTTCCTGCACGGCGTCAAACGCTTCATCACCAACGGCTGCGGCGAAGTGCTTCTGGTCTTAGCTCGCAGCGAGCCGGACCGCAGCGGCGGACTGGGCCTGAGCCTGTTCGTCTGCGAGCCGGGCCCGACGGTGCACGTTCGCCGCCTGGAAGACAAGCTCGGCATCCACGGCTCGCCGACGTGCG
The DNA here is from genome assembly GCA_043820045.1 of Planctomycetota bacterium. Classification (GTDB taxonomy): domain Bacteria; phylum Planctomycetota; class Phycisphaerae; order Sedimentisphaerales; family Anaerobacaceae; genus JBDREF01. The sequence continues at coordinate 5,046 of JBDREF010000270.1, forward strand.
AGATATTCTTTGATAATACGCCATGCGAGATAATCGGCGAGCGCCAGCGTGGTCTGGTGACATACGTGATGAGCCTGATGAACGGCGCCCGAATCGGAATCGCGGGGCAATCCATGGGAATCGCCGAAGCCGCCTATCGTATCGCGCGGGACTATGCCTCGACGAGAAAGCAGTTTGGTGTCGCGATCGAGAAGCTGCCGGCCGTACGCGACATGCTCATCGAAATGAAGACCGCCATTGAAGCCGGACGGGCGCTCTTGTACGAAACGTCCCGCGTGGTGGATTTTGAGATTGGGTACGCAAAACGGCTCGAAGAGAACCCGCCCGAAAATAAGGACGAAGCCAAACAGCTCAAGAACGATGCGCGAAAGTACAAGCGATACGCGGCGATGCTCACCCCGATGAGCAAATACTTCTGCTCGGAGATGTGCAACAGCGTTGCATACGATTCGATGCAGGTGCTCGGCGGCAGCGGCTATATGCGGGACTACGCCTGCGAACGGCACGTCCGCGACGCCAGAATCACCACCATCTACGAGGGGACGAGCCAGTTGCAGGTCGTCGCTGCGGTTCGCGGCGTCTGCAGCGGGACCGCGGAAAAACTCATGGCGGAACTCGAAGGCATGGATTACGACGCCGAGGTGAAAGACCTGCTCGAAACGCTCGCCCAGGGAAGGAAGTTGTTGGAAGAGGCCGTTACCTATGTAAAGGAACATGGCAACGAGTACATGGACCTTTACGGCAGGGGGGTGGTCGATATCGCCATCAGCTTGATTATCGGCTACCTGTTCTGCGGCCAGGCCAGCACGAAAGTCGAGATGGAAGTACCCGTTGCCGAAAACGGCGCCGGCAAAGGCAAGACAATCACGATGAAGAATCGCAAAGCGATTCTCGCCCGCAGATACGTCACAAAGAACGCCCCGAAGATCGCCGCCCTGGCCGAACTTACCCGCACCGGCGATAAGTCCACATTCACAGAATACGAAGCCATCATCGGGCCGGTGCCGGAACCGTGATAAAATCGTTGTAAATTATCGATTGTCAACCGTATAATGAAGCCCCGGCGAAAAGTATGTGTTTAGCCAGAATGTAGGGTGTGCAACTTTGTTGCACACGCGTCTGGTTCTCCGTATGGAGTCCACAGGACCGCGTGGGCAAAAAAGACATTTGCCCACCCTACAACTACAGCTTTCTTCAATTTTACCGGGTGGCAGCCTTATCCCGATTGTCGCTAATCGGGATGGGGATGGCTTTTCCTTGGCTAAACATATAC
>JBDREF010000271.1:0-4246 GCA_043820045.1 Planctomycetota bacterium
TACCGGAAATAGCAAAACTCATCACCGGCAGCGACACAAATCTTGCCCGAGCCGCGATTGGGGCGCTGGGAAAGATAGGCGGGCTGGAGGCAACCCGCGCCCTGGCGGAGACGCGAGTGCCGACGGCTCTCAAGGATGACCTTGGCAACGCGTACCTGATGTGCGCCGACAAGATGCTTGCCGAAGGGCAGAGTAATGAAGCATCGGCCATCTACAGAAAAATGGTATCACCGGACAACAGCACCTGGATTCGGATCGCAGCGTACAAGGGCTTCGTACAGGCCGAGGGAGAGAAAGCTGTCCCCATCGTTCTGGCCCTTCTTAACGATAAAGACCTCGATCTCCAGCGTGCGGCCGGCAAGTTCATTGTCGAAATGCCCGGCGCCGCGATCACCACGGCGCTCGCAGGAGAGCTTCAGCACCTCAGCGACGACGGCCAGGTTGTTCTGCTCAGCGCCCTGGAGGGGCGAGGCGACAAAGCCGCAGCGCCTTATGTGGCAACGGCCGTCAAAAGCGACAGCGAGGGCGTCCGGCTTGCCGCAATAAGAGCGCTGGCTGTACTTGGCGATGCCTCCAGCGTCCATCTGCTTTGCGAAACTTCCGCCGCAGGCGGCGAAACCGGCAAGGCCGCGATGGCCAGTCTCGGCCGGTTATCCGGTTACGGCGTCATCGGCGCACTGACTGACGTTGCGCGAAGCCGGGCCCAAACCGGCGTGCGCACAGATGCGATTCAAGCTCTGATAGACCGCCGGGAAACCGAGGCGGCGCCGATCCTGTTCGCCGTCGCCAAAGACGATAACGCCGACGTTCGCCAGGCGGCTTACAAAGCATTGGGCGCATTGTCGGACCAGCAAGGACTTGGCACGATGGTCTCGATGCTCCTGGCAGCCGAAAGCGATGCCGACCGCGCCGGCATCGAACGAGCGATGGTCGCAACAGTCACACGGCTCGAAGAGCCCGATGCGGCGGACGTCGTCGCAGGTCTGGCCCGGGCCGGCAATGCCGTGAAGCCTCGTTTGCTTGCGGTGCTTGCCCGCATCGGAGGCGACAAAGCGCTCGAGGCCGTTCGCGGCCAGGTGCGCAGCGACGATGCCGAGGTCAAACGGGCCGCTATCCGCGCGATGGCTGACTGGCCCGACCCGGCCCCCCTGCCGGACCTGCTGGCGATAGCCCGGACAAGCAAAGACTCGGCCGAGCACGTTCTGGCGCTTCGCGGCTATGTTAAGCTGTTAGGCATGCCCGCCAATCGCGGAGCCGCCGAGACCGTCAAGATGTTGGCCGAAGCGATGGCCATTGCAAAGCGGGTAGACGAGAAGAAAGCCGTACTCGCGGCCTTGCCTAAGTATCCCTGCACCGAGGCGATTGACCTTGCCGAACGCGCGAAGAAGGACAGCGGCCTGGCCGCAGAAGCGGAATCTGCCATCAAGAAAATCAAAGAGGCGCTTGTCACCAAGAATCTCAAAGCCGACGCTTCGCTCAACGGCGGCAACGCCAAACAAGCCATCGACGGCGACCGCGGAACCCGCTGGGAAACCGGCCGGGGAATGAAGCCGGGCGACTGGTTCGTACTCGACCTCGGAGTCGAGAGCACCGTAAAGGGCCTGACCCTCGACTCGGCGAACTCGCCCAACGACTATCCGCGCGGCTATGAAGTTTACGTCTCTTTCGACGGCGGCAGTTGGGACAACCCAGTCGTCATCGGCAAGGGAACCGAGCCGGTAACCAAGATTGGTTTCAGCAGACCTGTGCGAACCCGATTCGTCAAAATCGTTCAGACCGGCTCATCCGACAGTTGGTTCTGGTCAATCCACGAGCTGACGGTCGAACTCTGACGGCGCGGCCTTGCTCAGCCTGTTGGCAATGGTAAACGCGATCAGGTTACAGAGCACGCCTATTACCAGACCTTCGATACCTGCCGGCGTTTTCAACAGATAATTCCATACCAGTGCACCAACGGCACCCGCTATAGTGCCTGCCAGAAATGCAGTTCTCGTGACTTTGAACCCCAGAAGCACCGCCGCCAACGGAACGACTATGACCGGCGCCCAGAAATTGTAGGCGTAGATGAGAATGTCGAGGATGCTGCTGATCTTGACGGCAAAAATCACGGCCATGACCCCGACAAGACCGTTCGTGAATTTGGCCCAAAACAGCTCCTGCCGTTCAGACAGCGGATTCCTGCGAAGGGGCTTGACCACATCGTTGATGCAGCAGGTGGCGGCACCGTTGAGGAACGAGTCGGCCGAACTCATCACGATCGAAATCACGCCCGCGATGACAACGCCCCGGACTCCCACAGGCAGCGCCGTGCGGACAACATGTGGCATGGCCAGATTCGGGTCCAGTTGAGGATCGAGTGCTAAGGCCACCAGTCCGATTGCGCCTGTAATCGCAAAGAAGGGAATTGAGAAAATGCCGCTGAGCATAGTGCCGCGGGCTGTGTGGCCTGCGTCCTTTCCGATGAGCAAACGCTGGACGTACGGGGGCACAAGCGTTTCGCCTAACATAAAAGTGAGGAACAGCGACAGGAATGCTCCTATAGTCATCGTCTCGGCCGGGATCGAGAAGTGACTTGCCGGCACAGCCGCTTCGATGGCCGAAATGCCGCCGAGCTTAATGATTCCAAAAACCAGTGCCGCCGGCAGCCCGACGGCAAGCACGCAGAATTGGATGACGTCCGTCAATATAACCGCGCGCATTCCGCCCACCGTCGAGTAGGCAATAACGATGCCGCAGCCGATGAGAATACCCCAGATCGGTTCGAGGCCGAGAAACACGTTGAAGATAACTCCCATAGCGCCGACCTGGGCGCCGACAATCCCCGCACAAAGGAACACCGAGAAAAAACCCGATACGACTCTGGCAGCCTTTCCGTAACCACGGTCGATGATGTCGCCCACGGAAATCATGCCGGTGAAACCGCCCATCCTCGGGGCTATGAACCTGGCGACGAGAATCTCTTTGAGACTGAAGCCCCAAAGGGCCACGATGTTCGCAATACCGAAGCGAAAAACCTTTTCGGCGTTGCCTATTGAAAAACCGCCGCCTATGAACGAGGCCGAAAGCGTCGCGAAAATCACAAGCGAGGTGTAGGACCGGTGAGAAACGGAGAAATCCTGAAGACTTTTCATGCCCTTGCCGCTCCACAATCCTATAAGAAGGATTACAAGCAGATAAAGGGCGATAATCACAAAGTCCAATATCATTATATAGCCGTCTCGTTGAAGTACGCTATGGAAGGAATGTCGGCCATCGTCTTGAGGCCCGGGCTCGCGGCAAGAACGGACCTGACGGCATTGAGAGTGATGGCGCAGGTGGCTATGTCGCCGTTTACGCCGCCGGCGATTCTGGATTGGATTTGCGGCTCTCCGTCGATCTGCACCTGCTCGTAGGATTCAGGTTCACCAACTGCGGCTTTGAAATTCAGTGTAATGACCTCGCTCGCGCCTACATAGCCCCGGCCGATCTGGTGTACTCCCCGCGCCATGCCTTTGGCAATCGGTTTGTACCCGGTTCGGATCTCATCATCGGCGATTACCGGCTCGAGCGTTTCGGTATTGCGGTCGAGTTTCCAGCCTAATCTCGCAGCGATAAAATCGACGGACTCAGGCAGACCGACGTGCCTTAGCGTGCCCTCCTGCCTTTTGGCTTCGAATTCTTCAAGCGTCAGCCCTGCGCCTATTTTCTGCTGGAACGGAATTCGGCGAACCGAGGCGTCCTGGATTCTCCAGACTTCCACTTTTTTTACGTTCTGGCACAGGCCGCTAAGAACCGTCGGCAGAAAATCCATCAGATACCCTGGGTTGACTCCGGTGCCAAGGCAGACAACCGAGTTCCGGCGGCACACCTCATCAATTCTTTTGGCGACTTCCAGATTCGTCTTCCAGGGGAAAAACAGTTCCTCACAGGTCGAGACAATGTGAAGACCGGCCTCTGCAATCTCCGCAACCTGGCTCTCAAGAGCGACGATACTGCTTACGGTGGTAAGCAATACAACCTGAGCCTGCTTATTGCGAATTGCATCGTCAAGATTGTCGCGGACGGTTATTCCAGGCAGCTCGATTTGACATAACTCACCGAGGTCTCTGCCGGCCTTGCGGGGGTCGGAATCCACCGCGCCGACAATATTGAAACATCCGCGTTCGACCGCAAAACGGGCTATTTTCTGCCCGAGAGGGCCGATTCCTATATGAACCGTGTTTATCATCCGCATCAGTCCTTTCATTAGCCAAAACCAGGATAATTC
>JBDREF010000272.1:0-10399 GCA_043820045.1 Planctomycetota bacterium
GGAGTTGTGTGGCCAGCTTCAAACCCGTTTTCTTGTCGGGCACTTTCTTCGAACACCGGCGGTTCAGTGCTCTCACGATCACGTACCAATCTTTCGTTTTCTTCTTCTGTCTAACCAGAACGCCCATCTTGTCTCCTTTCACAAAGGGCAGACTTACCCATCCTCCAATTTAACGTTTTTCCTCGTCAATGGCAAAAGGAATTTTGGAAAAGGGGACACAAGGGGGTCCAAATTGCCGCGATTTCAAAGATGATTTTTCAACCTCGACGGTCTCTTTTGGTTGCGGAAAGTTGACCAAAACGTGCAAGAAGTCTGACGATTCGAACAATTACAGGAATTAGGCTTGAGAGGACCAAAAACGCGGTTTTCAGGGCCAAAAACCTCAACGGAGCAGGAGGGATTCGAACCCCCGTTACCTTTCGGTAAAACGGTTTTCAAGACCGTCGCCTTAAGCCGCTCGGCCACTGCTCCAACTGCCTTCTCTCCGAAGGCATTTTGCAGAACACAGAATACCCCTCCGGTATCTCTCAGTCAAGGGCAGACTCCACATCCGGCGTTCCAAATTAATATCGATTGACGGCATGCCAGCCAGGGATTAGACTTGTGCCCAGAATCGGCGCCTTACAGAAAGGAAGCAAATATGCCCTCAGGAAAGAAGGAACGCTCGCAAGATTCCCGCAAGCGCACGCCGGCTACGGGTGTGCGTACAGGCTCACGTGTAGAGGACATCAAGCAGTCATTCCTCGACAACCTGTTTTGCAGCATAGGTCGCGTACCCAGGGCCGCCACTCGCAACGACCTGTACACAGCCCTGGCGTTGACCGTCCGCGACCGTGTTCTCAAGCAGGGCGTCCGGACCCTGGAAGCCTACACGGAGCAGGATGCACGCGTCGTGGCGTACCTGTCCGCCGAGTTCCTCCCCGGGCCGCATCTGGCCAACAATATGCTGAACCTGGGAATCATGGACCAGGCCCGTCAGGCGATGACCGAACTCGGCGTAAATCTGGACGAGTTGTTCGACCAGGAAGAGGACCCGGGACTCGGCAACGGGGGTCTGGGCCGCTTGGCATCCTGCTATATGGATTCGCTCGCCTCGGCGGAGATACCGGCCATCGGATACGGCATCCGCTACGAGTTCGGCATCTTCGATCAGATCATCCGCGACGGCTGGCAGGTGGAGGTTACCGACAAGTGGCTTCGCTTCGGCAATCCCTGGGAAATTCTGCGACCGGAACTGGCCTTCGATGTGCCGTTCGGCGGGCACACCGAGAACTGGACGGACGACCAGGGTCGTTTCCGCGTACGCTGGGTGCCGGAGGCCGTTGTCAGGGGCGTGGCCTATGATACCCCCATTCTGGGCTATCGCGTCGGCACGTGCAATCGCCTGCGCCTCTGGAAGGCCGAGGCCGTGGACTCCTTCGACTTCGCCGCGTTTGACCACGGCGACTACTATCGCGCCGTCGAGGAAAAGATGGTCTCCGAAAATATCACCAAGGTTCTGTATCCTAATGACGTACATTGTGAGGGTAAAGTCCTGCGGCTTCAGCAGCAGTTCTTTTTTGTCACTTGTTCGTTACAGGACATGATTCGTGTGAACCTGACCTTAGGCCGGCCACTTGACGAGTTTCACACGTACTGGGCCGGTCAACTCAACGATACGCATGGCGCTATGGCGGTCGCCGAGATGATGCGTCTGCTCGTTGACGAACACCTGATGGACTGGGACACTGCGTGGGAAGTCACGCGAAACACGTTCGCCTATACCAATCATACCCTCATGCCCGAGGCGCTTGAAACGTGGCCTGTTTCCCTGTTCGGCCGGCTGCTGCCGCGCCATTTGCAGATCATCTATGCTATTAACCATCGATTCCTTCAGAATGTGCGTACGCGGTTCCCTCACGACGAGGCCCGCGTGGGCCGTATGTCGCTTATCGACGAATCCGGCGAGCGGTTCGTACGAATGGCGAACCTGGCAACCGTGGGCAGCGGCTGCGTCAACGGCGTGGCCGAGATGCACTCATATCTCCTGAAAAAGCACGTGTTGCGCGACTTCGCCGAGATGTGGCCCAATAAATTCTGTAACGTCACTAATGGTGTTACCCCACGGCGCTTCATAGCGATCAGCAATCCGCCGCTGGCGCAACTGCTCACCGACCGGATCGGTGATGACTGGCTCTGCGATCTCAACCGACTTCGCGAGCTCGAAGCTTTTGCCGATGACGGCGACTTCCAGAAGCAATGGCGTGACGTTAAACACACCGCCAAATGCAGACTCGCCGAGATTATCTCGCAGCGAGTTGGCGTAACTGTGGACCCGGCGTCGCTCTTCGACATCCAGGCCAAGCGCATCCACGAGTACAAACGGCAGCACCTCAACGTGCTCCACATCCTCACGCTCTACCTCCGTCTCAAACGCGATCCCCGGGCCGAGATACCGGCCAGGACGTTCATCTTCGGCGGCAAGGCCGCGCCAGGGTATTTCATGGCCAAGCTAATCATCAAGCTGATAAACGCCGTAGCCGACCTCATCAACAACGATCCGGCCGTGTCCGACCGCCTTAAGGTCGTGTTCTACCCCGACTACAACGTCAAGAACGCCCAGCCCGTTTATCCCGCGGCCGACCTTTCCGAGCAGATATCCATGGCCGGCAAGGAAGCGTCGGGCACCGGCAATATGAAGTTCTCTCTTAACGGCGCCCTGACTATCGGCACACTGGACGGTGCGAATGTCGAAATCCGAGAAGAGGTCGGTCCCGATAACTTCTTCCTGTTCGGACTGACTGCTGACCAGGCTCAGGATATCAAGGCACATGGTTATCGTCCGAGGGATATTTACGAGCAGAATGCGTCTCTGCGCGAGGTGCTGGATCTCATCTCCTCCGGCGCGCTTGCCCGCGGCGATACGAGCATCTTTCGTCCGCTCGTGGACAATCTGTTGGAAAGCGATCCATTCCTGGTGCTGGCTGATTACAAGACATACGTTGAATGCCAGGCGCAGGTCAGCACGCTCTGGGACGACCCGCAGACCTGGACGCGACGATCCATCGTCAATGTTGCACGCATGGGTAAGTTCTCGTCCGACCGCTCCATCCGCGATTACTGCCGGCAGGTCTGGCACGTCCAGCCGATGCACGTAAGAATGGAAGCGATCGAGCCCAACTGCCACGGTGGTTAGCAGTATTTGCGGAGCCTTCACGGCCGGTATTAGCGCGAGCGCATCGACCGCCGCGTTATTGTCTGAGACGACGCCAGCTCGTTCTAATACGACGCAAGGACGAGCGTACCCATTTAATCCGCACCAGACGTAATACAAAATAGTAAAACGCCGCTATCAGACGTCCCGTAAAACCACGACCTGCGACCACCCTGTAAACCGTATAGCTGTCCGTAGCCCAGAAACGCTTGTACTCGGCGTCCCCGTGTATGAAGTCGAAATGCACGACGCCATCCGCGCAGCAGTCACGAATGACCTGCATCAGCAGGATTTGGCCGACGGACAACGACGACTCATATTTCAACTTAAATGCGGGCCAGAAATAATGATGCTGCCGGTGTGCCACGAAAGAGTAAACGAACGCGGCATCTTCGCCATTTATTGTCATCAGCCAAACATGACCGAACCCACCCTCGGCCATATTTGCCAGGAGCCTTTGATAGAAGGGTTGCCCCAGGACGGCGGCGCCGCGGCTTTTCATCCAGCTTTCGAGCTGAATGGCGGCGACACGGCCGTTCACTTCCGGCGTTATGTCCCCGCCGACGTACCGAGTGACCTTTACGCCGCCGGATTTGTAGAGCTTCCTTTCCCTATAGCGCAACTTGTAGCGTCGTCTGCCTTTCGGTATTTGTTTATTCAGGTATTCGTCAAAAGAACAACCCAGCCGAATATAGAGACACGGCCTTCGAAAGACCCGACGGCAACAATAGCCCCGTTTTGCCAGATTGTCCAGCAGGCCCGCAGTCGCCTCGTCCTCGGAGGACAGATCGTCGCTGTAGTACACATCAAAGACTTTCCGCGACGTTATTAGCTCGGCCATGTGCTCCGTGACGGCCGGATAGTCCGGGTCGAGCAGCAGACCGAGATAGGCGCCTTCTCCGGTACCGATCGGTACGGCTACTCTCGCGCCCAGAACCCTGCGAATCGCCAGCGGCAACATCGCTACAAGTTTGGCGCCGGACCGGGCGAGTATGAACAGAGGAGTACCCGGCAACCGCTCTTCCTCGATGAATGTGCGTGCCCAGGCGCGCGAAAGATACGGCGGTGCATGCACTGCACGAGCAAACAGGTCGTCCCAGTCATCGCCGAAGTCGGCAACGCCTTGCGAGCCATCCACAATCTGCAAATCAATTGACTGCTCTTGTTGCAAAACAGTCGTCCCCGGTGTAAAGCTGCCCAGTTGTCTATTTTCAGGCGGGCAACGAGCCTGATTTTCAAAAGCATATCTGGTCTGTATCGGAAATTCAATGTTTCCCGCTGCGTTCTGTTTCGAGAAGCATACATTTCGGCGAGTATTTTCTTTAATTTGCTCCTTCAACGGGCCGATACTCTGGCTGGATCGTACACTCGCAGGCAGAGGCGGCCAACAAGTGAAGGGTCCGAAAGGAACAAAACCGGCAATGGCGAAATTGCGCAAATATCTTCAGAAGGTACTGATCTTCGTGTCGAAATATGCGCTGGTGCTGCTATTCAAGATTATAGGACCTCCTCGGATACTCTTGTTCGACTGGCCATTCAATGCGGCCATACTCAGGGCTTTCGGCGCCAAGGTCGGCAGGAAAGGGGTATTCATTCATTCGCCGCTCGTCCTGGACGGCGCAAGAGGGGGGTACTCGAACTTGACAATCAGCGACCGCTGCCTCCTTAACGGCAACAATTATCTGGATTTGTCCGCCCCGATAACATTGGAAAGAGGCGTCAGTCTCGGACCTGGTGTAATAATCATGACTCACAACCGGTATAATCACAATGCTTTCCTGGAAGAACGCCTGGCCCACACCTGCGGCTGCAAGGAGGTCCTTATCAAAGAGGGTGCGGGCATCAAGGCCGGGGCACTGATCGTCCACGGTATCACCATTGGCAGGAATGCCGTTGTCGGCGGCAACGCCGTGGTTAATCGCGATGTCCCCGACAATTGCTTTGTGGCCGGAGTGCCCGCCCGCCTGGTAAAGGAAATAAAATGAGCCCTTCGACCGGCGCCAAATCAGTAAAACCCGGGACGGGCCCGATGGATTTGATAGTCAATTTCACGCCGACTGGAATGATTCCGACGAAAGAGATGACGCCGCATGTCCCGATTTCGGTCGAGGAGATCATGGCCGATGTTCGCCGGGCCGTCGATATCGGGATAACAATGGTTCACCTGCATGCGCGAGATGCGGCGACCGGCGAGTCCACTCATAAGGCCGAAGTTTACGGCGAGATTATCAGTGGCATAAGGTCGTTCTCGAAAGATCTTATCGTCTGTGTTTCGTTGAGCGGCCGGCACATAAAGGAATTCGAAAAACGCGCCGAACCGCTGCAACTGGACGGTGACCTGAAACCGGACATGGGAAGCTTGACGCTCAGCTCCCTGAATTTCAACCGGGTGGCCAGCGTCAATTCGCCGGAGATGATTCAGAAGCTGGCCGACGAAATGAAAGCACGCGGGATTCTTGCCGAGCTTGAGGCCTTCGATACCGGGATGATCAACTATGCCAGATATCTCGAAGGCAAGGGCATTCTGGAACCTCCGCATTACTTCAATCTGCTGCTGGGCAACATTGCGTGTGCCCAGGCGGATTTGCTGCACGCCGGAATCATGATTCGCGACCTGCCCGAAAACTCGTTCTGGTCTCTGGCGGGAATCGGCGACTATCAGTGGATGATGAATTCCCTGGCTGTCGTTTCCGGGGGCGGCGTCAGAGTCGGGCTCGAAGACAACATTTGGTTCGACAGGGCCAGAACAAAGCTGGCTTCGAACTGCGACCTGCTGCGGCGGATCCACACCCTGGCCGAAGCGAGTGAGCGCGCCATCATGTCACCGGGTAAACTACGGAAACTGCTGAACCTGCAACCGGGCTACGGGAAATATGGTCGTAGCCTCTGATCATCAACGGCTAAAGGGATTGTACATCCACTGGCTTTGTTGGCGGCGGGGATTCGACTCCTGCTATTCCACGTTGCCGGCTATGCCTCTTCGCTGGCCGTAGAGAAACCCGCGAAGGCTCCGGTCGGGATCTTCGCGCTTGGCGCCGAGGGGCAGCTTATCTTCGGTGACGAGTTGGTAACCTTTGTGCTTCATACAATCTTCCATGAACTTGTGTTCATATTCGCCTGTATCCTGGTCCGTGACACGTTTGTTCAGCTCGGACGAACAATCCGCCAAATCTTTCGTACAGTCCTTGAAAGTCCGGCCTTCCTGGTAGTAGTACTTGGCGCAGCCGGAACCAAGACAAAGACATAGTATAGTGACAAGCAAAAGAGCAACCTGACTTCTCATTATTCAACTCCTTTCGGATAAAAAACACTTACCCAAAATTTATCACTCATCTCTGCCCACCAACATTGCTGAGCCATGCTCGCAACAGAATATCAGTTCTGTTTTCCGGATTCAAGCTTTCTAATCGTTTTTCAAAGGTTTTTTTGTCCGGAACGGCCCCGGGAACATCAGTCCGCCCGGCGGCGGCCCGTGTTGGGGCGTATCTCCGCCGTCCTGCCGGCGGGGGGATATTGCCTTTTGTGCCTCGTGCCGTTACCGTGCGGTTCTGCGCCCGCGTGCGATTGTTCCTGTTGCATAAACTCCTTCCATACTCTATAATTCCGATGGAATATGCCTGATTTGCATATTCTTTGCATTCCCGCTCCGCAATATGTCGGAGATTCGCAGGTTCGAAAGCCCGGGCGAGCGGGGATCAACAGATTGTACCAACACAAATGTCCAGGGGTTAATAGAGGAACGGAAAATGAAAGACAATACGAAGCACATATCGAGAAGAGATTTGTTGAAGGCCGGCGCCGCCGTCTCGGCAGCGGCTTTGGCGACATCCGGCAGCAGGGTCTTCGCCGCAGGCTCGGATAAGATGGGTGTTGCCATCATCGGGTGCGGCAGCCGGGGGACCAAAGATGCAATAGATTTTCTTCATTCCGCCGAAGGTCTGGAAATGGTCGCCATGGCGGACCTCTTCCCCGACAGGATCGAAAGCTCGCTGGCCGCGATGCGGAAGGAATGCGGCGACAAAGTGACAGTCACTCCGGAGACGACCTTCCTCGGCTTCGATGCCTACAAGAAGGTCCTCGCCATGAAAGAGGTTGATGTGGTAATGCTGACGACTCCGCCGGCCTTTCGCCCGCAGATGGTGCGAGCGGCGATCGAGGCGAACAAACATATCTTCGTGGAAAAACCCGGCGCGGTGGACCCCGTCGGGGTGCGCTCGCTGCTTGCCTCAGCGGAGATGGCCGATAAGAAGCGTCTGTCTATGGTTGTCGGAACGCAGCAGCGATGGCAGCCGCAGTATCTCGAACTCATCAAGAGAATCCACGACGGCCGGCTCGGCGATGTTGTCGGCGGCCAGGCCTATTGGAACTGGGGCAGCTCCAAGTGGCACTTCGAGCATAGAAAACCCGAATGGTCCGACATGGAATGGCAGATTCGCTGCTGGCCGTACTTCGTCTGGCTCTCCGGCGACCATATCGTTGAGCAGCATTTGCACAACATGGATATTCTCAACTGGGCCATCGGCTCGCCGCCGATCCAGTGCCTCGGCGTAGGCGGCCGGCAGGCAAGGACCGGCCCGGAGTTCGGCAACATCTACGACCACTTCGCAGTCGAGTACGAATATGCCAACGGCATTCGTGTTATGAGCATGTGCTCTCAAATCGAAGGCTCCACGCCGCGCGTCGGCGAGCGCGTCCAATGCACGAAAGGCGCGACTTACACCACGCGAGGCGAGGGCTACATCGAGGACGTCAAGGGCAAGAAGGTGTTCACGTACGACGACCCGATCCACAGCGGCGAAGTCGCCCAGTGTGCGAATTTAGTCAAGGCCATCCGCGCCGGCGAGCCCATCAACGAATGCAAGAGGCTCGCCGAGAGCACGATGACCGTGATACTGGGCCGCATGAGCGCATATACGGGCCGGGCGCTGAAATGGGATTGGGCCCTGAAGGCCTCGAAACTCGACCTTTCGCCCGAAAAGTACGCGATGGGCGATATGCCGGTGGCGCCTGTGGCAATTCCCGGCCAGGTCAAGTTGATTTAGCCGGGCTCTTCGGGTATAATGGCTTAACTTCGGCCGAGAAGCCGGGTGCCGTTTCCCGGCTGCGGCATCGGAGGAAATTTGACGTCCCTCGGGGACATACGTTTGAAGAAAAGGAGATGATTATGGAAAGACGTTCATTCCTTAAAATCGCAGGTGGCCTCGCCACAGGTTACGCCATTGGCGTCCGACCGGCAATGGCCGCCGAGGACGCTGTGGAAAAAGTCAACGGCCTGCCGCGACGCGTACTTGGCCGGACCGGCGAAAAAATTTCCGTAGTAGGCTTTCCCGGGCTTGCACTTACCCACTACGAACAGGACCGCTGCAACGCCGGGCTGGTCGAGGCCTTCGAGAAGGGCGTCAATTATTACGACGTCGCGCCCGCGTACGGCAAAGACGGCGACTGCGAAAAGAAGATGGGCATCGGCCTGCAGGCGCTCGACCGCAGCAAGATTTTCCTGGCCTGCAAAACGAAGATGCGCGACAAGGAAGGCGCTCGAATGGAAATGGAGCGCTCGCTCGAACGGCTCAAGACCGACCATTTCGACCTGTACCAGTTGCACCACATTCGCACGCCGGACGAGGTCAAGCAGGCGCTCGGACCCGGCGGCGCGATGGAGACCATTCTCAAAGCGAAAGAGCAGGGCAAAATCCGCTACATCGGCTTCTCCGCCCACACGACCAAGGGAGCGCTCGAAGCACTGGACGGCTTCGACTTCGATACGGTCATGTTCCCCATCAACTTCGTCGAGTTCTATAAGATAGGCTTCGGCAAGGCCGTCCTCAAGCTCGCCGCCGAAAAAGGAGCCGCTGTGATAGCCATCAAGCCGCTGTCGAAAGGCCCGTGGCCGGAAGGCGTCGAAAGGACCCGAAAATGGTGGTATCGCGCGACCGAGACTCAGGACGAGGCGAACGCCGCAATGCGATTCACCCTGTCGCGAAAGGGCGTCGTGGCGGGGATACCGCCGTCGTTCCTCGACCTGCTCGACAGGGCGATAGAAGGGGGCAAGTCCTACCGCCGCATAACCAAAGAAGAGGTCAAGCAGCTAAGAGAGACGGCCGACTCGTGCCTGTCGCTGTTCGAGAGGGAAGAAAACCAGGTCGCCCGCGGCGAGCCGTTCCACGGACCGATATATCCCGACTGCCCGCACGAGTGCTGCGGCGGCGCTTACGCATAGCCGCGCAACGAAGCGGACAAGGCCATAAAGAACCGTAAGGTGGGGCTCTGCCCCACCTTCGTTCTATATTCTCCATTCTGCCGTCCGCCCCCTGATACCCCGTTTTCCTTGAATTCTGCCTCCGCCCCAAGGCGTCCTGTGGACCGTATTCTCCGTCAGGAGCCCCAAGGACTGTGATCTTTTTTCACTTTTTTTCACTTTTCTTCAAAAAATTCAAAAATAACCATCAACATTTCCCCCTTGAGAATCGCTTATACTAATAGAAGCGCCGAACGCATGGCCGACGGTCAGGCTGCACATGAAATTGTTCTTGACCGTTCTGGCTCAAAAGCGTAGATTTCGAATGAGCGAGCAATGAAATGGGACGTCATGGCCAAGAAACGGTGGATGCAATGAATGATATCTACAGTTCTTTGGTGGATAGGCCAGCGTGATTATGGGAAGAACTCGTGCAAAATACAGTAAGATTGCTTCCAAAAAACGACATAGCAAAAGAATGTTTCGTCACAGTTTTGCTGATGGAAATCTTCGGAACGTATTTAATGACCGAATTTCCAGCAAGGATAATGCTGGCATTGATGGAATCCACCCTCATGATTGGAGAGAAGGAGAATCTGTTGAGATCATAAATCGTAAAGTCTCTGCTGGCACATACCATTTTACGCCCTACGCGGAAATACAATCTCCTAAAGGAAGAGGAAAATTACCTCGCATCATTGCGTTGCCGTCTGTGCGTGATCAGGTAGTACTCTCCGCACTAAAAGATTACTTACATAAGATGTTCCCGGATGATGTAAATCGTAAGTTACCCAACTCCTATATTTATGAACTGAATGAAGAAATTCAAAATGGGCTACGCAAGAAGTTGTCTGTAAATTCTTTCATTTTGCATAGGCGGTTCAGTCGTTCACTCCAGCGTTCATATTCAGATATCGTTTTCCAGTGAGCCATCGTTCATCGGTCTCCATCAATACAGCTGAGATCAATCG
>JBDREF010000273.1:0-3173 GCA_043820045.1 Planctomycetota bacterium
ATCGTACGCCTTAACACGGGCATCATAAATCTGGGCGTCGAAACTACCCTTGGAAGCCCCGCCCTGCTGTTCATCAATCGTGGTTGTATCCGTGATAATTATCTTCGATGCGTTAACAGAAATCTGGGGCAGGTAGAATTCACTGGTCGTGAGCGTGACATCCTCGGCCTCGAATCTGTTTTGCGCCACTCCTCTGATCTCGGCCGCCCTGACGTAAATCGGGATCCCTTCGGCGACGTCGAAATTCCTCATTACGGCGTTTATCGCGAGTGCCCTTTTTTCCACAAAATCGTAGTATATTTCGTCCGCCCGAATTGTCCGCAGCCCCTCGGTCATGACAACATCCCCTGCCAGATAGACGCCCTGCACAGATGAAGCCGGCAGGACATCGCCGGCGGCAGCGTTCGGGTCGCGTTCTTCATCGGAAAGGAATATGACGGCGTTATCCGCCTGCAATTCCAGCAGCCCGCCTTTTTCGTCCTGTTTCTGCCATAGATAGAACCTGACCATCACGGTTCCGGTTTTCGCAACGTCGTCCCACTCTATCTTTATGGGATCTTTGCCCAGAGGCGACAGATTGATTGGGTACCTGAATTGCGGCTCCGGCTTCTTTTCATCCGCCCCGGCCGCCAATTCCGGCACCGGTCGCACCGGCAGCAGGTACCCCGGCACCTTGCGGCCGGTGAACTCCGGCTCGACCGTTGCCACTGCGTCAAATGCCTCCGCGTAGAATGGCAATCTTCGAGGATCGGTGGTTTCTTTACTGTCGGCCGTTGCAAAAACCTCGCCGCTGAAATCAAACCACATCACAATTTGCTGCCCCTTCTCGAGCACGGTCTGCCTCAAAACGACTGACTGAGCACGGTCCGACTCTTCAACCGAGACGTTGCCGAGCAGATAGGCTATTGCTTTGTAGGTCGCTGTGTCGCCGGATTCGGCCGCCGTACTTTCCAGCCACACCACGGCCTTATCGCTGGAAAGCTTTTGCGTTCCAATCGACATTGAGAAGCCTTCCCGGAAGAGCATGATGTGTCGCGGATTGGTCTTCAACTCGGGCCGAAGGAGGTCGCTTATCTGGTAGCTAATCAGGTCTCGTCCCTGCATTTGCAGGCTCTGGCCCGCGAACGCTGCCGTTTTACGGCCTTCGGCGGCCTGTCCCGGCCTTGCCGGCGCCGACAGAAGGACCAATAGAACCAATATAATTAATACGTTTTTTTGCATACTTATGCGGCTTTTGTCACGCCCATCCCTGGATCTTATCCCGGCATTCCGGGGCCGTACTTCCGACGTAACACGAGATTATAGCGGGCTGTCCCGTCTAAGCCAGCAAAAAGCACTTTTGCCGGGCTGATAACTTGATTTGTCGGCGGGATTGCTGTAGAAAAAGGCTATGGCTAAGAATGACTACTCGGAATATCAGAAAACGGTCATATCGGGTTACTACAGGAACCTCGATGCGATAATGCTCGGCAAGCTCAGCGAGCTGGTGAGCGAGCTTTATCTGGCCGAGACGCCGAACAAAAAGGCCCGGCTCTGGGACAGAGTCCACAAGGCGATGATAAAGCTGAAAGTCCCGCCGGTAATAATAGACCACATCATGGAAAAAAAAGATGTGGAAGTATTAGCCAAAAACCTCCAGGACTGGCAGGTCGGAAAAACAAAGAGATAGAACACAGACAGAAAGGGCCGGCAGTCCTTCCGCTTAACTTCCGGCCCTTTTTGATGTTCCGGGTGTTTCTTTGAATTCTGAGACAGCCTACCGTGCCAATGCTGCGATTTCGTCTGCACTGAGAGCTTTGTTATAGATACGGACATCATCTATCATTCCGAGGAAGAAAGAGGCTGGATCAAGGTCTTTGCCGGCGCCAATATACAGGCCGCCATCCGAAGGTACTCCGGCCACAACAGTAGTATCTTCAGCAACCTGGGCTCCATCCACGTATAATCGCCTGTGCAACGAAGCCAGGTCATATACGAGTCCTACATGGTGCCACTGAATATCGGTGACTACAGTCTCCGATTCCAATGTGCCGAAGTACATATCGCTTAGTCCTGTGATGAGTTTGCCCTCTACGGGATCGATGCCGAGCCACGTGCTCCCGGGGACGGTGCCGCGGGTCCCGGTCACATCAGACTGAGACAGGATTACCTTTCCCGGAGCACCACCAAAAATCCAGGCGAACACACTGAATGTCCCCTTTGCCGGATCTAAGATGAAAGGTGTACTGATATAATCTTCTGCTCCGTCGAACACCAATGCACCGCCCACTCTTCCAACATCAGGTCCCCACACAGGGCCGCCGTGACAAGTGCCGTTATTTCTTCCGACGCTGTCATGTGCAATATCACCTGCCGTCTCGTCCAGTTTCCAGTGTGCTACCAGGCGACAGTCCTCAAACAAATGCTCGGCAAGAACGATCAGATCCTGTACGTCGACGATGCCGTCACCCCAGGGCATCGGGCCGATGTCGCATAAAGAATTATCTGTGCCCCAGTTATCGACCATGATGCACATGTCGGCAGAGTCGACAATTCCATCCCCGTTAAGGTCAACGATTGGATTGATTGTCACCTGCCAAATGTCGTCCCCACCGAGTCCACCAGGCTGGCCGGAGCTAAAGAAGAGGGTAGAGCCATTGGCCGAGATGTTCGGCGAGAAGTCTTCAGCCGAACTGTTGACAGTTGGGCCCAGATTCACCGGAGGGGCCCAAGGGTCGGAGAGCGTGGTCCGTGTTGTTACCCATAGGTCGTAGTTACCATACCCACCGGACCGAGTAGAGAAAAAGAAGAGCGCCAGTCCATCGGCCGAGATGTCTGGCGTTGCGTCGTCAGCCGAACTATTGACAGTTGGGCCCAGATTGACAGGTTCTCCCCAGGGGTCGGAGACAGTAGCCCGCGTCGTAATCCATAAGTCCCAACCACCTGACCCACCAGGACAAT
This sequence comes from Planctomycetota bacterium, assembly GCA_043820045.1. Taxonomy (GTDB): domain Bacteria; phylum Planctomycetota; class Phycisphaerae; order Sedimentisphaerales; family Anaerobacaceae; genus JBDREF01. Next base: position 2,941 of record JBDREF010000273.1, read on the forward strand.
TGGAGAAGAAAAGGAGGCTTAGCCCGTCGGCCGAGACGCTCGGCCCCCCGTCCCAACCTGAACTGTTGACAGTCGGCCCAAGATTCACTGGTATGGGCTACGCAAGAAGTTGTCTGTAAATTCTTTCATTTTGCATAGGCGGTTCAGTCGTTCACTCCAGCGTTCATATTCAGATATCGTTTTCCAGTGAGCCATCGTTCATCGGTCTCCATCAATACAGCTGAGATCAATCG
>JBDREF010000274.1:0-31732 GCA_043820045.1 Planctomycetota bacterium
GGCCAAAAAATGTCCAAAAAAGTGGCAATTCCGGAGATGATGTGTTATCATGGCTGATAGGTAGATTATCGGCCTATCAGCTGGGCCACCTGCAAGGCCCTAAACGGCGTTTGTTGAGGAGAGACTGAAATGTCGGAAAGAAGAGGCTTTACCCTCATAGAGTTGCTCGTGGTTATAGCCGTCATCGCTCTGCTGTTGGCGATTCTCATGCCGGCGCTCCAAAAGGCCAAGGAGCAGGGACAACGGGCTGCATGTCAATCCAACCTGAAGAACTACGGCGTCGCGATATTCATGTACACCGGCGACAACGACGACAAATTCTGCAATCCAGGTAGCTGCTATTTTACGCAGTCAACTGCTTATCCTGTGGAGGCGGGACTGAGCAGCCCCATCCATCTGCGCTGGTGCAACGGCGATTTGTACCTTAGAAACCACCCGGAATACGCCGGCCCGTTTTTCCCCTATTTGCAGGACGCTCGAGCCTTTATCTGCCCGACATTTTCGCGGATAGCCCACCAGAGTTCCGAGGATCACTTCTACCAGGCCGACGCGGCTAACCTCAGGAACTACAAACCCTGGTATAACTACACCATGAACGCCTATCTGGGCAGCCCGGGCAGCAGCGTCCAGAAATCGAGAGTCATGAAGCTCTCCGATGTCAAGCATCTCGCACAGACGTTTTCCTTCACGGAGGAAAGCGCCCTGGTGGATACCCAGTACAATGTCTCCGGGCTGAACGACACGTATATGATCCCGGGTGACGATTCCATGATCGCGGGATGGTTGAGCAAAACCGGCAGCTACCAGTTGATCAGGCCCGGGCCCGAGGGCGTAGGCCAGTTCTGGGATGTAATCGCCGGCTTTCATCACGCCCCCTCCGGCGACAGGCTTGGCGGCAGAGGCAACTGCGCCTTCCTCGACGGCCACGTTGACGCTCACGCCCGTTCGGAAACATTTCCGTTAGCCTGGCCGCACTGATCCGTGAATCTCTGATTTGCTGAGAAGTCACCTCCAGCCGCAGTGGTCGTTATTCGAAGTCACAGATGATAATCGCCGCCGTTCAGGCTCTTGATGACGGACTTCTGCCAAATTTCAAGCTCCGCCTTCATTCGTTCCAACCGTCGGGGCTCAGATGCGGCAAGGTCCTTCTTTTCATTAGGGTCCTTAGCCAGATCGAACAGCGCATAGCTCACCTGGCCCTTCTTATCGGGTATGCGGTGCAGTTTGTAGTCATTGTCAAGCCAGGCCGCGTGGCCCGGCAACACCTCTTCAGGGTACTGACGCGCGATTTTGGCCGGGGCTTCTTTCGCAGCGGTGCTCGGCGCGCCGCCCGCCTGCTCCTTTGCTAATTCTTCGAGTATCTGAGTACTTTTTACCCCCCGCCCGGGCTCCGGATACACCCAGAAGCCAAGCGGTTTGGACCGGACTTTCATCGTCCCCTTGAACAACGGCAAGAGACTTATGCCGTCGAGAGGCTTGGGCTGCCGTTCGACCTTAGCGCCCACAATCTCCAGCAGCGTCGGATATATATCGACCGTGCAGCACGGAATGGAAGTCTGTGCAGGAGACTTAATGCGGGCGGGCCACTCAATGATCGCCGGCACGCGGAGACCGCCTTCCCAGAGGCTCCCTTTCTTGCCCGACAAGCCGCCTGTGGAGCCCGGCCCCGTTCCGCCGTTGTCGCTCGTGTACCACAGCAGCGTGTTTTCCGCTATTCCCAGTTCGCGCAATTCTCGGCGCAGGAGGCCGACCGCCCGGTCCATGGCAGTGATTTCGCCGTAGTAGTTCTGCAGATTGGTTGGAAGGTCCTTGTATAGCTCGCGATCTTCCGGGAGTGCAACGTAAGGGCTGTGGGGCGAGCCGAACCAGACGACCGCCAGAAATGGCTGCTCCGAACCGGCCGAATCGCGGATAAATTTCAACGCCGCCTCAACCGTCACAAGCGAACCTTCACCCTCTGTCTCAACGACTTTGCCGTTGTGACTCATCAATGGGCTGTTCTCGAAAAAGTTCGGGCTGGAAAACCACTCATCGAATCCACTGTTGCCCGGACTTACGGAACTGTCGGCGCTGACCGGGCCCAGGTGCCATTTGCCGAAGTGTCCAGTCCTGTATCCCGCCGTCCTGAGCACTTCGGCGACGGTGACCTCCTGTGGTCGCAGCGTGTGCCCCCACGAGAAGCAGCCGTAGCGGTTCGGGTGGCGGCCGGTCAGCACACTGCCGCGCGTAGGCGAGCATACCGGGGCGGCGGAATAAAAACGGTCGAAACACAAGCCGGAGGAAGCCATCTCGTCAAGTATAGGCGTCTTAAGCCTCTCATGCCCGTTGTAGCCCGTATCTCCCCAACCTTGATCGTCGGCCATCACCAGGACGATGTTGGGCTTTTTAGCGTCCTTGTCCGCAGGCTCGCCATGTGTCGTTATACATCCCGACCAGGCCAACGATGCGGCGCCGAGACCCGTGAATTTCAGAAAACTCCGCCTATTCAGATTCATGTCCATCAGAAATTCTCCTTTGCCCACGTTTCTTCTTCCTGCACCCCGATGAAAAGAGCACGGAACCGAGAATGAATGCCTCGAACATTATAAAGCAAGGCAAAACTACTGCAATCATTAACCGCGTCTGAGGAACAAACGCGGCGGAATGCCCTATATCCGGGCGCGTTAGAAAAGACCTTGAGTTTCGCCTTGCGCTTTCGTAAACTCTGCCGAAAGCTAATTAATGCGCAGAAAGGAAGATGCCATGCCAGCAAACATAACGCACATGCTCATCGCACATAAGGCGATTCAAGCACTTAAAGCAAAAGGAGTTGACGAATTTGCAGAATTCGGCAAGTTGCTTGATGACGCCTCCGGGGCAAAGAACTACAAGGCTTATGTTAATCTCGGAAGCATTGGTCCGGATCTTTACTATTACGCCGAGATGTCCAGCTCGATCAAAGACATGCTCAAGGAAGGTTTCGTCCAGGCCAAGGGGGTTACTCCATGGTCGTACCATCTGCATTCATACAGACCCAACGAGTTTCCCTTGAAGCTGGTCGAGATTATTTTCAGCGACGCCGTGAGAGAAAAAGGCAAAATCCAATTGTACGATGACGATATCAGGAGACTCGCCTACGTTGCGGGGCACCTGACACATATCGCAGCCGATCAGATCATCCATCCTGTCGTCAACAGCATTGCCGGCCCTTATTATCGTGAGGGTAAGAACCGCAAGAAGCACCGTGAGTGCGAGGTCTTTCAGGACTATTTCCTGTACGAGGAGGTATATCGTCTGGAGGAAAAGAGCGGCGCAAAATACAATTTCTTCAAGCAGGATTTTCGCGACTGGGCGGATTGTGTAAGGGGAATAACCACGCGGAACACGGAGGATTGGTTCCGCTACTTTCTGCAGCGGGGTTTTGTGGAAACCTACAGCGGCTGCCCGTCCGAGAAGGACATCGAGAACTCTGTCGATAACCTGTTGCTGATATTGCGGGCGTGCCAGCAGGTCGGGCCTTACAAGAAGGCGGACAAAGATTACCGCAAGAACAAAGATAACTCCAAGATGTATCAGGAGTATATCAAGGACGTGGATTACATAAAGCACTACCGGCTGGCAGTGGAACTGGCGGTGATTTATCTTGTCGCGTTGTACGAGGTCTATTTCGTGCTCAGGGAGGGAAAGGATTTCACGGACAAACACAAGAAGAGGTTCCTGAGTATCGTCAGTGACGCAGATCTGTCCTGTCCATTGAAGCAGAAGATATTCGAGAAAGCACGTGTCGCGCTGATAAATAAAAGCGATATGGAAGCAACCGTCAAGAAACATGCCTCCGGTCTGCTGACGAAAACGAAATTCCTCACTTCCAGCCGGATTTTCAATGCCAAGAGTGACAGAGACGTCGTAATAGCTTAGCAAGGATGGTTACGTAACAGTCGAATAAAGGCACTGTGCAAACGCGGCACTGTAGGATATAATTCATTGATGGATTTATCGATTGTTGTACCGGCATACGAGGAAAGCAAAAAGATCGCCCGAGATGTTGAGGAAGCGGCGGCTTTTTTGGAAAGCCATCACTTTGTTGGAGAAATCATCGTCGTTGACGACGGCAGCAAGGATAATACCGCAGAAGTCGCGAGAAATGTAACAGTTCCCCCCGGTGTAAAGCTGAAAGTAATTAGCAACGAGGCCCATCGGGGCAAAGGCCGGGCCGTCCGCAAGGGCATTGAGCACTCGACCGGCGAATATGTGATGTTCGCCGATAGCGGCTGTTGTGTGCCTTACGAAGATACACTCAGAGGCCTGGATCTGCTCAAGAGCGACGAATGCGACATCGCACACGGCTCAAGGAAAATGCGGGGATGCCATATTGAGAAGCCGCAGAGCCTGTACCGGCGTATCTGCTCGAAGATGTTCCACTGGTTCGTGATCCACGATATGAAAATCCCCGCCGAGTTCACGGATACACAGTGTGGATTCAAGATATACAAAGGCGATGTCGCCCGTCACCTGTACGGCGAGTGCATCACTGACGGCTTTACATTCGACATAGAAATCATAATGCGAGCCCAAAGAGAAGGCTACCGGATAAAAGAATTTCCAATCGACTGGACCTGCGACCGCGACAGCCGCCTCTCACCGACCCGGAGTTCCTGGAGCGTTCTCTCTGAACTTCTGACCATCAGACGGACTCTGCCGAAGAAATGAAAACCTTACCATGACGGCTTCAAGAGGCCGTCAGCCAGTCCTTCTCCCAGGAACCGATGTGCAGGATGTTCTCTTTCCGGCCTTCTTTGTGACCGTTCTCGAGTATTATCATAGCGAGCGTGCTCGGATGCAGCAAACAATACCGCTCGATCTCATCCTGACTCATGATCATAAAAGCAGTCGAAAGAGCATCGGCGGTCGCAGCATCAGGAGCAGACGACCAAGCGGCACGTTTACCTTCAACCGGCCGGCCCGTGCGGGGGTCAATGATGTGTTGACCTTTCTGCACACCTGAGCCGCTGAGCGCCCGGCTCTGCAAACGAGGACGGGCCAATATCTGTTTATGATCGTCAGGATTGCTCAAGGTCAGCGGCCAGCCCCCTGTCCCCGGCGGCCCGTCGAGGGCCAGGACCGAACTATAGCCGCCGGATATTAGAGCAATATCAATGCTCCACTCACGCAACAGCTCGGCCATACGGTCAACAGCGTAGCCCTTGCCGACGCCGCCGAGATCAACCTGCACCGGACTTGCCAGCAGCCTGACTGTGTGCGAAGCCTCGTCCAGTTGCAGGAGGTCGGTACCGGTATGCCGGCGTGCAAAATCCAACTCTTCTGCCGAAGGCTCGCGCAAAGTTCCATCTTCCTTGCGCCAACATTTGAATAGAGAACCAATGGTGATGTCAAAAGTGCCGCCCGTTTCGGCGTAGATTCTCGCGCTTATCTGCAGACACGTGAACGAGTCCAGACCGAGCTGCAGCGGCCGATTCGCCGACAGGCTGTTGATGCCGGAGATATCGCTGTTTTCTATGAATCGGCTAAGCTCGCCTTCAAGCCGGTCCACCTCATCGAACGCTGCGGCCGCCGCCTGCCGGGCATATTGCTCATCCTCGTGAACGACAATGACCTCGAAGGTGGTCGCCATGGCCTCGTGCGAAAAACGCTTCATCCCGGGGATTGAAGCACAATTGCTCCGCACAAAAGCAGTTTGTTCTTTCGACTCGGTCATTTCCGCTCTTCCGCCTGCACCTGTGCAGCCTTTGCCGGCTCATCGCTGTAAGCAGTCCACAAATCCTTTCGGACGAAACCAAGCAGCTTGACCGCCGGACGCAGCCACACATAGTACGGCTTGTCAAACAGGAACAAGTACATCTGACGCTGTTCCTGGGGCGTCAACACATAAAGCTTGTTGGTCAGCGCGGCCTCAACATCCGGCGAGGCAATAATCAGCGGCGCCGAAGGGACGTCGTTGACGACATGATTCGACCAGCGTACTGCCGTGAAAGACCTGAGATACCAGGGCAAAGGCCAATAGTCATCGCCCGAGCAAATAACATCGATGGGCATATCGCGACCTTTTTCGTGGGCCCTCGCGTATTCTTCTATCTTCTCGACGACAGTGAATATTTCGGTGGTCGGATGGGCATAAACATGAGGATTGCAACTGTCTGCGTAATACCTGTAGTTGCATTGGTACGCCTGCCAGGTCAGGTGGACTGAAGCCTCGAAAAACAAACAAAGCAGAATCAAACGGGGCAGAACATTCGGCGCCGACTTGACCACTACCACCGCCCCGATGCCGGCCAACAGAATCATCCCATGCAGAAAACCCAGCATACACCACGGCGTTTTGTATGGAATTGCGGAATAAACGACCGTCAAAATCAGTGTATAGAAGGCGATGAATCTAACAAGCCGGATATCGGCGAACGACAGCTCTTTTTTCACCATCGCTGCTATAAATCCGACGACAGCCAGGAGCACAATGAGAGCTTCGGTCCAGATCGGGCCGTCGCCGTACTTGAAATAGAGGAGTATCCTGAGGTAATAGTACCAGGGGTGAACGTGCAGGGCGCTGCCGCCCGCGCGGTTAAGATAAGTCGCATACGTTCGAATCGAATCCAAAACTCCCGAGGGATTGGATAGAAACGATGAATAGAACAGGGCCGAGACAGCAGCGCCGGCGGCAAAGCCGACGACGAGATGCGATAGTCTTATCGCCTTGACATCATCTGCGAGAGAACCTTTCTGCCGCCGCACCAGCAGCGTCAGCACCAACGCCAGAAACATCGAGCCAAAAGCGACTACGCACGTCTCCTTCGTGGCGTGCATAAGTCCCAGAAATCCGCCCGCCAACAAGGCCCAGACGATTTTCCTGCTCCGAGTGTACCGGTAGCCGGATGCAATCGCGCCAAATGTGAAACAGACCAAGAGGATCTCTTGGATGTAGTAACGGCTGTAGAAGACCATGGCCGGCGAGACAGCGGTCAAGACGGCGGCAAAGACAGCCGCCCCCGTACCCAAACCGCCGGCACTGAGCAAGAGCAAAAGCACCAGAGATACGCCGAAAAAAACCGGCACGATGCGCAGGGTGAATTCGCTTACCTGTGTAAGGTTCCCCGCGCCGGCGAGCCAGGCGGGGACCAAAGTCAGGTAGTTCAGCGTCGGGCCGTGGTACTCGTTCGGGTCGTAAGCATAAACGCCGCTCTCAAGCAAATCCCCGAACTTGTCGGCGTGAACAGCCTCATCGCCGTGCATGGGGCGCAGCGCAAGCCGCGGCAAGCGCAGCGCGAGCGCAACAATTGTCGCGGCCAGAATAAGGACGCAACATTTTTTGGCCATCTTATTGTACCGGCTTGCCGTAAACCCCTACTTCAATATAGTGGTTTAAGTCGTTGCTGGTATTGCCGTTGCTGTAGAAGCGAACGTAACGAGCCTTGATGCCCTGGGAAAGCACATCGATGAGTTTGCCTTCATTCGTTTCGACGTAGTGCATATCTTTGCCGACTCCAAGACCCGCGGAGTTGTCAATATCATTGTTGAACACCGTCCTGACATTCGTGATGAAATCAGGATCATCGGCGACCTGCACTATAACATCGAAATAGACGCGGGCCTGCTTGTGATAATGCCACACCAGGATAGCATAAATATCATACATGGCTTCGAGATCGATCGTAACGTGCTGCACGAACGGACCAAGTTCGACATAGCTGCCGTCGGCAGCCTCCATGTCACCATCGGTGATATAGTCGATCTCGCCTATGATGGGTTCTTCATCGCTGCTGCTCACGGGCTTGCCCGCTGCGACATTTGCTGTTCCAGCCGGAGCCAGGAATGGCGGACGTGGTTTTCCGAGCGGTTTTTCGAGATTGGGTACTTTCGTGTCCTGAGGCGTGCCCACGAACATAGGCTTCGGCAGCTTGATGTCAACAGGCACCAAACCTGCTACTGCGGGGGCCTGGGATACTTGCGGCTGCGCTTCAACTACAGGCTCCTTTACGGCTTCGGCAGGCTTCTCGGCTGTTTCAGGGGCCGGCTGAACCGCGGTCGGAGCAGGTTGCGCGCTGATACTCTCGGGCGCCGGTTCCTGCGGAGATTTCTTGCAGGAAGGCACGAGGCACAGAGACAGCACAAACAATGCACAAAAAGCAACTCTCGTAATAGAACCAAAATCTTTCTTCATCATTTCCTTTTTACCTCGAAATCCAAAGTTCTTTTCAACCGACGAAACTGCTTATCGTCAGCAAACTACCGGACATACGCCAAAACGCGGAATCGCAATGCTACCCTATCTGTATGACGTTGTCAAGCCGCCCAAAAGTATATTTTTTTCTCGTTTTGACGCCGTCCCGGGAACGCCGCTCCGCATGGGTATACACATAACAATCTGTCAACACTACGCTTAGCTTTGACAGTGGATTTGCCCGGAATTATAAGAAAATACGGCAGGGATTCGGTGTTATCCCAAAACCCTGCCGTAATGATCAACTCTCTGTAGAGCAACAAGCAACTCGCACGCAGCTTACTGTCTCACTGGCTCTGAGGAGCCTCTTCTGCCGGTGCTTACTGTGGCGCACTCTCAGGCACCGCCATTTCAACTACCTTCGATTCGAGACCGGCCTTGGCCAGAACGAAATAGATCACAGCACCGACGATAAAGGCCATCAGCGGTGCAGCCGGGATATTCACACTGCTCACGAGCGGCAGCATGCCCACGATAAAGCCGGCAGCCCAGGAAATCCAGCCGGCCGGGTTCCAACCGGCCCGAGGACCGGCCCATTTCTTGCCGGCCATTATGTAGTCGACCATCATCGCACCACAGACCGGGCCAAAGGAAGCACCTATAACCGTAAAGACTGATATGACTTGCGCAGCCCAACCGGTCGCTGCCAGCAGAATGCTTACGGCTGTGCCAATTCCTACGGTGATAAAAGGATTCACTTTCGGCAACGTGGTTTTGAAGCTGTTCGCCGCAATAAACGAGGAGAAACACGCAGGCGGGAATGCAGCGATCGCCAACAGCCACATGAATACCGCACCTGTCTTCTCGCCGACTAGTATGCCCATCAGTTGGGTCGGATTCAAGACGGATGCATCTGTTGCTTTGCCCGCACCGAATGTACCTGCAACGATCACCAGCGCGAGTCCCCCGGCAAATATGGTTGCTCCGGCTATGCCAACCAATCCGCCCATTTGTACGTCTTTTTCGTCGCGACTGTTCATGCCAAAGTCAGTTCCGGCGGCACCTGCCGTCGCAAAGAAACCAATCACATACGTCAACAGCACCGTAATCACGCCTATGGCGCTCAAGGCGCCTGTCGCTTCCGCGGTCACTCCGATCTGGGCGGGATCAAAAGAGCCCACCCCACCAACAGAACGGAGGAACAACACGACAAGTATGATCAAAGGGATCAGAGGCAGATATGTGGCCACCCTGGCAACATACTGGATTCCCTTCAAGCCCATAAAAGCCGCTGCTGCCGCCCAGAGAATGGAAACCACAATGTGGGGAGGCGTACTGATAACCTCCAGGAGGCCAAGGTCCGGATAGAACGGCTTGACAAGGAATGCCGCGGAGAAACAGGCGTTGACGCCTAACCAGCCGAACTGCAGCAAGCCCATCACAAAGCCAGGCATTAGGAAGCCCCCGCTCGCTCCATAGGTGGAGGTACCGACGATGTAGAGGGGCAGACCCGTTTTCACGCCGAGCATTGCGGGAACCAGGTAGTACAGAAAGTGGCATAAAAGCGCTGCCAGGATCAGACCGACAAGTGCAGTCCCCAATCCATGCGACAGCACACCGCCGACCGCCCCGGCTCCCGTAGGAACATCTTGCCAGAAGACAAACCACAGCATAATCCCGGCATATGTGGGTGCCGTGTTCTTGTACCAAGGGGCCCGATTCCCAAGCGAGTTGGGCTTGGCCATGCTAAGATAATCTGGTAACGCTCCATTACTCATAATTCGATCTCCTAAAAATAACTACCTCGAATATATGCCACCGGCACCTTACCGGATTTTCCACAGCAAATATAACAGGTGCGCTCGGAAACAACCAGTTTTTTCGATAAGGCCACATGAAATTTGTTGCCGGGCAAAAAACGGCTAATCCGTCTGCGGGATTTGAATTCTTTTGCCGTCATTCAGCGCCGATTCGTGGGCGCATATCCCTGTCATCGTCCAGTTGGCGGCGGTCTTTGCATCGACTGCGGACTCTCTATTCTCGACAATCGCGCGGACAAACTCGTGGGTCATGTGCGGATGCGACCCGCCGTGCCCGCTGCCCTGAATAAAGGACGTATGCTCGTGTTCTTCGTCATAGACGCCGTGCCCTGTGAACGGAGCTATCTCCTTTGGAAGCAGGTGTCCGTAGTCGGGCACCTCAATTCTTTTGGCGTCTTCGTAGCCTGAATAAATGACCGGGCCTTCACCGGCAACCTGCTCCCACTCGAACGACAGCTCGGTGCCATATACGTCGAAGCTCTCCCTGTACTGTCTGATTGTGTTGAACAGTGACCTGGTCACCTCGCAGGACAGATCCGAATCGGCGAGTTTGAAAATGGCGGTCTCGGCCGCAAAAGGCGAATTGTACCGCTTGATGTAATCAGCCTGAATCCGGCCCGAACCGTGACAGACCAAAGATTCGGCGCGCTTTTTCGCGAGGCACAACAGCGGGCTCACAGCATGGGTCGCATAGTGCATGGGCGGGAAGCCGTACCAGTATTCCGGCCAGCCCGGCAGGCCCATGTTCTGCTGATGCGAGCCCCTCAAGAACTGTATCTTGCCTAATCGACCCGATTCGACGAGTTCTTTTGCATAGAGAAACTCGCGAGTATATACAGCGGTTTCCATCATCATATACACTTTGCCGGATTTCTCTCTTGCCTCGACAATGGCAAGGCAGTCCTCCGTGGTAGTCGCCATCGGGACGGTGCAGGCGGTGTGCTTGCCCGCCTTCAACGATTCCAACGACATCCAGGCATGGTCGGCGATAGGCGAGACAACGTGAATTGCGTCCAGCTCGTCGATGCTCAGGAGGTCTTCGAATTTGGTGAAGCGCCTTTCGATGCCAAACTGATCGCCTATTTCATTGAGGTGGTCTTCGTTCCGCTGACAGATGGCGTAACACTCGGCGTCAGGGTGTCTTTGATAAATCGGGATGAACTCCGCCCCAAACCCAAGCCCAACGACAGCTACATTTATCTTCCCCATCGGCTCTTTCTCCTTTCCGGCTCCTTTTCAGGAGCCCCCTTGTGCTAAAAAAGAGACTGTACACAAACCGAAAGCCCATCACAATGGATAAGGCTGTAATCTGCGTTGGGAAACAACAAGGATCGCAAAGGCGCATTCTCGGCGTCGACGATCCCGGCAAGTATATGAAAGAACGGCCAACCCAGGTACTACTATTTCGCTCTCGCTCGGATCAGCAGGAAAGTATGCACGACCACCACCAGCGAGAACAACACGGCGGTAAAGCGATGCGTACCCAAAAGAAGCTCCTGCCAGTGCGTTCCGAAAAGCGGAAACATACTCAAAACAATGGACAAGATTAACGGCAGGGCCAAAACGATGATCAGCCAGAAGGCTATTTTCTGCCCGAGGCCCGTGCTTCTGCAAGGCATCCCATCACTCTTGACCAGGGTGGCCCACTGAACAAGGCGCTCGAACCACGGCCAATCGCCGCGAACGAAACGGCAATTGCGCGCCCACATCACGGCCAAAACCGCCAGGCAAACCGCGAAAACCGGGGCAAAAGTGGCATGAATCATCACCGGAAAGCCGGAGATGTGCTCACCCAAAACCAGCAATGGGTAGAAGCCGGTGAACGCCAACACCAAAAAGCAACCCAACGCTAACAGATACACCAGCATTCTCAAGATACACACAAGGCTTGTTTTTTGCTTCGAAATCGTCTTAGACATATCACTCACAAATTCTCTATAGAACCGCTAATTTTCGCCAGCCAGTACGCTCACGACACAGGCAAGGGCCTTCAGTGCATAGAGCAACAGAACAACTGCCAGAACAGCACAGCAGCAAAGGGCAATAATCTTCATCATGGGGCGGAACACGAATGAGAAGGCAAACGCCCGGGCATAGAACGGATCGATGTCCTGAAATTCGACCATTTTCTTAGCTTTGCGGGCCGCAGCGACAGGAGTATCAATCGTGACATCGCCGAAGAAGAAAGGTGCATTCGTCGCATGGCAATCAGTGCAGTAGCGAATGCCCAACGACTGTGCCGCCGGCCTGACATCATGGCCGATGGGCCACAAATAGGGTTTGGCCGCCGGGTGGTCCTGCTGTTCTTTCAACTGCCCCGATTCATCGAGGCTGTATAGTTTGCCGCCGCTTACATAAACGGGCCTGCCTTCCAGGGAACCGCCCGATGCAAGCGAACTCAGGCCATTGACGATATGGTCGGCCGTCAAAGCGGGCCAGTCACCGGAGGAGGGGAACTCCTCTCTGGAAAGCACCTCGCCGATAATCTTCGTAACGGTGTCGAGTACAATCGGTTCGGCCTTGTCGTCTTTGAGGACAGCCCAGAACGAAGGCCAAACGAGCTTGTGCGGCGCGATCTTGCCGTCTTCCTGTTCGGCGAAGACAGGCGAGGAAATGTGCGGAAGCATTTCGCGGGCCTTGTTCACGTTGGGAGTACCAAGACGATGGGCCATCGAAGTCTTTGTAACATACGGCTTGGCGGCAGGCCACGGGCCGGCGTGACAGGCGGTGCAGGTGAGTTTTTCGAAATGCACCGGCGGGATGCCGGGGTGTTTCGGAACCGGGGCGCCCAGACGTCCTGCCGCCGGGCTAACAGAGGAATCTTCTCCAAGGTGGCACCCTTCACATGAGGATGCGGCCGCCAGTTCGTTGTCCGAGGCGTCTTCTTCGCCCGCATAGCCTCGGACGATGTTGTGGTCGATCCCGTTGCGGTGACAGTCAACACAAGTCAGACCCGCCTTGAGGTGTATGTCCTCGTCCGAAGACCACTTCTCGGTCTCTCCCCCGCCCATATAGAGATTCGAATGGCAGAAGTAGCACCGATATGACGGCACTTCTCGGCGGATATCGAAGAACACTTTGTTTTCAATGTCGAACACGTTCTCGTGATACGCAATCGACGGCGGCGTTTTGCTGCCCCGAACCATTTCGGCCGCAAACGGATCAAATGGATCGTACGCCTCATCCATGTCGTCGGCGGAACCCTTGACCGCAGCCAATCCGGAGGACGCTGCCGCAGCCCAGCGGAAATTGCCGCGACTTATCTGCACGGCGTACCCGGCCGGTCCGCCCTGGTCCTGCCGCGGATCCCCATTGTGACAGCTCAGGCAGTTGATTTCGAGTCTCCCGGATATGTACTGCCGCATGATCTCGTCCGGGTCCTCGGTCACACGTTCGCCGGGACCGCCGCCAGGCGTTTGCCGGCCAAATATTTTGGTGAACCCGCGCTCGGTCAGACCGAATTGCCCGGGTTTGAAGGTACCCGGCCACGAACGGTAGGAAAGAGGTATCTGCGTAGCTATACGAGCATCAACATATATCCACGGCTGACCTGGACGCCCGTGGTCGGCAACGTTCGGATCGGCCGCATTGAAGTGCCAGCCCTGCTTGATTATCCCGTAACTGTGGCACTTACCACAGGTCAGGCGAGTGGAAAAAGGCAGCAGCACTTCTTCAGCAGTATTCACGTTCGGATCAACTGTAAGCGCTTCTTCACCTTCTGCGCCTGGCGAGGCAAGCAATTCCAGACGGTGTATAGGATGCGCCCTGCCGCCGTCGCTTTCATCGCCGAGGAGTTTCTGGTCGCCGTCACCGGCACCGGCTGCAATGCACCACATAAGTAACAACAGGTAGCTTGTCAGTATCTGTCCTTTTCTCAAGGTATTCTCAGTCCTTTCCCGTCAAACCGTCAATGTTCATCGGCCAAAACGCCTGGTTCAGGCGCTCATCAGGCTTCGAATTCGCCCGGTGCAAACTCCAGCCTCTTGCCGGCAGCGATGGCTTCATTAACTTTCAGTACGGTAGCGGCAGTTTCGTATCCGATTTCAGCGGGGCAATTGAGCTTAGCCTTGCCGCGAATCGCATCGAAGAAGTTCTCAAGGTGCGGTTGGTGATACGGCTTGCCTTCCATTGTGACCGGAATGTCGTAGCTCGGTGGTTTCGGTGACTCGCGTACGTCCAGTACGGCGTCGGAAGCGGGTTTGGCCTCTTCTTCTTTCTTCGCCGGCTCTTTTATGTAGCCCATCTTGAGCCACTTTTCCCAGTTGTCGGCGGGGACCCATGCTTCGCGGTATATCGTGGTGCGCCCGGCAGCCTCCGAGATCATCAGCGTGCCCTCATCACCCATGAAGCTTTCAAAATATCCGTTGCTGCTGTTGCTGGTAATAGTCTGATAGAAGGCTCTGGTCGTACGATCGCCGAGTTCGTATTCGTAGATGACCATGACATTGTCATACCAGTCGTGTCCCTTCCAGTAGTCGACGCCGCCGCTGGCCATTACGGCCTTGGGATTTGCGCCCAGGAACCAGGTGTAGATGTCAATCTGATGCGAGCCAAGGTCCACGATCGGGCCGCCACCGAGTCCTTTGTACCAGCGCCAGTTTCTAAACTGCTGCATCGACTCGAAACCATATTTCTCCAAGGTCGGCTGGTCGATCGGAGCATTCTTGGGGAAGCCCAAATCTTCACACGCCGCCTTGCTGCGGTTCCACTGCCCGTTGATGCAGGTTATCTTGCCGAGCAGTTTGGCCCCGGTAACGAGCTTTTCGTAAGCATGCCGATAAAGGGGGTTGCTCCGCCGCTGATGGCCGATCTGCAGCAGCTTGCCGCTTTTCTTCGCGGCCTCTACCATTTTCTTGGCGCCTTCGAGCGTGTTGGACATCTCCTTTTCGCAATAGACGTTCAGCCCGGCCTCAAGGCAGGCCACCGCATGCGGAGAGTGCCAAAAGTCCGGCGTGGCGACTATTACCGCGTCGAGGTCCTTTTCCTTGTCGAGCATTTCCTTGTAGTCTTCATACGTATTGTGCTCGTGGCGATAGGCTTTCAGGATGCGCGAGACACGTTTCTGGTTGTATTCCGTCCAGACGTCGCATACCGCCTTGAATCGAACGCCGGGAATGTTCCGACATGCATTCATCAGAACCTGTCCCTGGGCTCCGGCGCCCAGCAGCGCGACGTTTATATCATCTGCCTTGCCGCCCGCCTGTCCGAAAGCCATCGGTGAAAACGCCAAACCTGCTCCTACCGCCGCGGTTGAACGCAGAAAACTACGCCTGTTCATCTCTTTGACTGTTTCTTGATTATTCATTTTCCTTCTGTCAACTCCAAAAAATTTAACAATTTGGCCACCAATTCTTTCCGCGTAACATAACATCGCAGTATATTACTGTCAAGCGCGCCTGACCTTTTTTCTGTCCGCCGTCAATCGCCTCGGAACACAACCACCCAAAGGGCGATTCTGCGGCATTTTCTGCCGATTACAGCTACTTCGCCAGAGGTTTCGCTATGATATTACGGTACGCCACGGGCCCGTGGTTGCCCTGGAACATAAGCGGACCGGTAGGCCCTTCTTTGCCGGCTACACCGCCGGGCGTCTGTTTCGGCATCTCCAGGTTTTGGTGAAGCAACTGGCCGTTGAGTTCCACCTTGAGAAACTTGGCATTCCCGCCCGCCGCTTTGCCGCCGGCGGCATCGAACCTGGGGGCCTGCCACTCAATCACATATTTCTGCCACTGGCCGGGTCTCAGGCAAGCATTGACGGGCGGCGGCGAGGCGCCGTAGATCGCGCCCATGTCGCCGGGACCCATCTTTGTCTTGCCCCAGCTATCCAGCACCTGGATTTCATATTCGCCCATGACATAAACGCCGGAATTAGACCCTTCGGGCACCATCAGTTGCAGCTCAATCCGGCAGTCGCCGAATTTCTCGTTGGAGAATATGTCCAGGCTGTCGCCGTGCTTGGCAGCAAGGTTTATCATCTCGCCTGTACCGTCGGCGGCAACCAACTGTTTCGGATCGCTCGACGATACTTTGGCCTTGCCGACGACCCATTTGCCCTTGCCTTTGCCGCCCTGGACCTGCCAGTTGTTCAGGTCTCTGCCGTTAAAGAGTACGACGGCGTCGCCGTACTTCGGCTCCAGGTTTCTGATGCGGATGTCCTTGAACTCGACTACCATTGGCGGACCTGCATGAATCTGAAGCGCCAGGATACCTTCCCTTGCAGCACCCTTGGTGTCCTTCGGGTCGTCAGGGTTAGTAACCCGATCATTGTCAACCAGCTCCATCATCTGATAGCCGTTCAGATAGTGTATCAGGTGGTTGCCCTGGGCGATAATGCGGTACTCGTTCCAGTCCTTTTCCTTGTAGTAGCCGGCTTTGACAAGCTCATCGACATCGGAGACGTTGCTGACAACTTCTTTCTTGCCGTTATCGTCGATGACCATGAAATCGCCGACGTTGACCAGCCAGCCCCGGCCTCTCTCATGGTAGAGGAATCCGACCTTTCCCGGGTTGTTCTCAACCTCGGCCTGGTAGCCGCTGACGACCCACTTATCGACCTCCTTGCTGCGGTACTGGATGCCGGAGTTGCCGTTCTGGAGGCGGAACTTGATCTTCAGCTCGAAGTCCCGGAGCTTGCCGTCGCGCCAGATAAGAAACGTATTTCCGCGAGCGGGGTTGGCAATGGTAGTCTCGCCGTGAATAACGCCGTCCTTGACCGACCAGAGGCGAGAGTCGCCGTCCCAACCGCTCAGGTCTTTTCCGTTGAACAGTGATACCCAGCCCTGCGATGAATCCGAATCGCCCGCGAGTGCGGCCTGTGTGCCGCCGACCATGGACAATCCAAACAGATTTAAAGCCAGGATCGCGGCGAACAGAACCACCCTGCTGCAAACGATGGCGTTGTTGTTCTTGCTGTTCATTCGTATGTACCTCATTGTGATTAACCTCAGTCAAGTGATTTGATTCTAAGATCTCTGAACCAGATGGGATTGCCGTGGTATTGGAAGCCGAGATGCCCTTCCCGGGCCATATCCTTGTAGGCGTAACGGAACTTATTCTTGGTTCCCGGGCCGGCGGGCGGATCCGGATTCTTCCCGGCCTCGGTCCATAGATTCATGTCCATATCGATGATATCTTCACCGTTGAGATTGATATAAATCTTATTGTCGAGGCACGTGATGACGTAGTGGTTCCACTCTCCCGGCTTCTTTGTCGCATCCTTCGAGGGCGAGAGGCAGTCATAAACAGCGCCGCACTGGCCGTGCTTGGTTCCGTCGGTAGTGGCGTGAATCTGAATTTCGATCGTGGTGTGGATCCAGTTCTTTAAATCAGCACCGCGGATAAAAACGCCGCTGTTACCCTTTTCGGGGACCTTGAAATCGAGTTCGAGTATGAAGTTGCCGTAGCGTTCTTTGGTCCAGATGTCGCCGTGACCGCTTGGCGTCGGCGTAAGGACACCGTCCGCGTCAAAAGCCCATGAATCGGGTTCCATTATTGCATTCGCAAGGTTCCTCCTGAAGACCCTCCTGTATCTGACGTCGCTGAGCTCGGCGGCAGTCTTCCTGAAGAACGCCACGCATCCGGATATCTCGGGCATCGAGTTGAGCCAGTTGTACTCGTACTCTATCGAGAATACGCCCTTGAATTCCTGACGATTCAGTTCGGCCAGAATTGCTTTCGCCTGGCTCACACCCGTACCCCATATAACATCGTGCGCCTGAGGGTTACCGAACTCGTTGAGGTCCTTGAAATGCAGGCTGATTATGCGCCCCGCCGCACCGAGCTTCTTGATAGCTTCGAGCGGGTCGATGCCGGAACGCGTCCAGTGACCCGTATCTGCGCAGGATCCGATTCGTTTGCTGCGACCCTCGCAGACCTTCAGCACGGTATCTGGGTCCCAGTAATGCGAAGGCTTGGGATGATTGTGGATTGCCACGTTAATTTTGTATTCTTCACATAATCTGTCGATTAAATCGAATGCATCTTCCGGCGGCTCGGAGACTATTGTCTCGATGCCCATCTCCTTGGCGAAGTCGAACACTTTCCGGCATTCCGCCTCGTTATTCGGCAGCGAAACCACGCCGTAGTTGGTGAGTTTCACACCCGCATCACGGAGCTTCTGGAGCATTAGCTTCTTGCCCTGTGAAGACATGTTATGGTCCGTCTTTATATCAGGTTTTTCCTTGCTCAGCGTCTGGCCGGGATAGACCTCGATGTATTTCATTTCAAGCGCCTTGTTCTTGTCCACAGCCTCAAAGAATGTGAATTCCTTGAAACTGTACGCCTGCATACCCAGCTTCCAGTCAGCCCAGCTATTGGCGGCCTGAGTTACCCCGGTTAAGCTGCAAACACTCAGTGCAAATATCAGGCCAACTATAGTTCGTTTAGTTCTCTTGTTCATTTCTGTTCTCCTACTAATAAGACGTTGTGTTGACCAAAAATAACATATCATAATTTCCAGCCTTCGCGATATTCACGTCGCAGGTACTTATCCGCGTCGGCTACGTTGGTAATTTTGAGGCTTGGGCCGTCCCAATACAGTTTCTCCCCGACACGAGCAGCCACGTTGCCGAATAGGATGGTCTCGGTCAGCGGGCCGGCGTAGTCGAAGTTAGCCGACGGTTTTGGCCCGCCCTTGCAGGCCCGGATCCATTCCTGATAGTGGTTGACGCCCCTTTCCAGGAACGGCTCAGGCATTTTGAAGCCTTTCATTCTGGATTCCGGTATCAGCCGTGGATTGCCCATGTGCGGGGCAAGCAATACGCCCTTTTCGCCGTAGTACAATCCGCCCTGACCGGGCAGCTTTCTTTCCGGCTCAAGCTCGGCCGGCCGCGACGGCTCATTCGCGCCGTCACGCCAGGTAACGGTAACCGGCGGCAGATCGCCGCGAGTGGGAAATTCCCACGTGACAACAGTCGCTTCCGGGTAAGTCTCATTGTTGAACGGCCCGGGGTTAGCCTCAACGCTCGTCGGATAACCCAGGTCGAGCGACCAAAAGACAGGGTCTATTATATGGCAGCCCATGTCGCCCAAAGTGCCGGTTCCGAAATCCCACCACCGGCGCCAGTTGCTGGGTTGATAGACGCGACTGTAGTAGGGCCGCCACGGGGCCGGGCCAAGCCACAGGTCCCAATCGAGCGTTTCAGGGACGGGCTCGGACCCTTCAGGCCGGGTGCCGCCGCCCCAGTTCTTGTTGCTCCAGATATCCACCTTCCGCACCTTACCGATCAACCCGGACTTGATAATCTCAACCACGTGTTTGACCGCAGGTTCGGCGTGAATCTGGATACCCATCTGCGTCATGACCTTGTACTTGCGGGCCGCCTCGGTAAGCCGGCGGACTTCGATAATGTCGTGCGCCAGGGGTTTCTGGCAATAAACGTGCTTGCCCATTTTGATGGCCGCCATAGCCGCGACCGCGTGGATATTGTCCGGCGTGGATACCGTAACGGCGTCGAGATTCTTGCCCTCTTTGTCCAACATCCGGCGGAAATCACGGTACTTCCTGGCGCCTGGATGCCGTTCGAAGGTACCGGCTGCGTGTTTCCAATCCACGTCGCAAAGCGCGACGATGTTCTCCGTGCTCATCTGCCCGGTATCGCTTGCGCCCATTCCACCGATGCCTATGCAGGCGACGTTCAGCTTCTCGCTCGGTGCGGTCCGCCCGGGCCCGCCAAGCACGTGACGAGGGACGACGGTGAGCGCCGCCGTCGCCGCGGTCGCTCTACCTAAGAACTCACGACGAGATAATCTTTGTCTTTCCACGGTTTACTGCCTCCTATTTCTCAGCACTATGGCTGTTCACATACGTTTTCTTGTCACAGATTACAGACTCCAGCCGTCCCGATACCCACATCGTAGGAATTCGTTGGCTTCCGGCATATTCGTGATCTTGAAGTTCTTGCTGTCCCAGAGCAATTTGGTCCGGGTAAGCTTCTCCTTCATACTCGGGCGCAGCGCGACGTTTCCCAGCAAAACCGCTTCGGCCAGCGGTCCGGCATGGTCGAAATTGGAGCCGGCCGGCTTGCCCCCCTTGCACGCCTGAATCCACTCGATGTGGTGACCGGGCGAGCGATCGAGCATTTTCGGCGGCTTGCCGAATTCTTTTCTCAACGATTCCGGCAACAGCGTGTAACCGAACATTTTTCCTTTATCGCCCACGTACAGTATGCCGTTCGTGCCGAACTGCTGGCCGTCAGCCAGTTCTTCGGGACGCGGGGGCCTCAATCCACCATCGTACCACGTCAGTTTGACCGGGGGCATATCACCGCGGGCGCCGAACTCGTACGTGACTATCGAGGCAACGGGATACGTCTCATTGTTGACCAGGGTACAGACCGCCTGGACGCTCAGGGGGTAGTCCAACTTGAGAGCGCGCCAGGCAGGATCAATGCTGTGGCAGCCGATATCGCCGAGAGCCCCGGTTCCGAAATCCCACCAGCCGCGCCACTTGAACGGCACATAGACCGGATGATACGGGCGTTCGGGCGCCGGGCCAAGCCACAGGTCCCAGTCAAGTGTATCCGGCACCGACGGTGTATCAGCGGGTCGTTCCACCCCCTGGGGCCAGTACACTTTATCAAGACCATTTAGAGGCCTGTCAGTCCAGACGTGAACTTCGCGCACAGGTCCAATCGCCCCGGCCCAGATGTACTCGCACGCCAGGCGGGTTTCCTCGGACGCTTGGCCCTGGTTGCCCATCTGCGTGGCAACACCATGCTCACGGGCCGCCTGCGCGACCATCCGGGCCTCATGCACCGAATGCGTCAGAGGCTTTTCGCAATAAACGTGCTTGCCCCTCTTGATGGCGGCAATGCTTGCAACGGCGTGAACGTGGTCGGGCGTAGCGACTATGACCGCGTCGATATTCTTGTCCTGCTCATCCAGCATCAGACGGAAGTCTTTGTACTTTTTGGCATTCGGATGGCGCTTGAACTGCCCGCGCGCCTGGCGCCAGTCCACGTCGCAAAGTGCGACAATGTTCTCGCTGCTCACCGCGTCGATGTCGCCGCTGGCCCGGCCGCCGGCGCCGATGGCGGCGATGTTGAGCTTCTCGCTCGGCGGGACATTACGCGGCCCTCCCAGAACGTGCCGCGGGACAACTGTGAACGCCGCGACCGTCGCTGCGGCGCCCATAAAATTACGGCGGGATATCCTGCTATTCTGCTTTTCTTCCGGCCTTGTCTTGTCTGTCATAAGAAGATTCCTCTCGATAGTTTCAAATCTGAGATTTCGGATTATAACGTCCAGCCCTCTCGGTATTCGCTCCGGATGTACTTATTCGCCTCGGGCAGATTCGTGACTTTCATATTCGGGCCGTCATAGTACAGTTTTAGACCTTTCTCATACAGCGTCTGGCCCATGCGCACGGCAATATTGCCCAACAGCACCACTTCGGTCAGCGGACCGGATACGTCGAAATTGGACCCGGCCGGCTCGCCGCCCTTGCAGGCATCGATCCACTCCTTGTGGTGGCCCGGCGAACGCGGCAGGACCTTGGGCGGCCTGCCGTACTCTTTGCTTCTTGCCTCCGGCAGGAGCCTGTGGCCTAACATTTTACCTTTTTCGCCGACGTAAAGGTTGTCGTCGGCATCGCCGAACCGCAAACCTTCCTCAAGCTCCGGCGGACGCGCCGGCATCAACCCGCCGTCGTACCAGGTCAACCGGATCGGCGGCATACCTTCGCGCGCGGGAAAATCGTATCGCACAATCGACGCCAGAGGCGCGGTTTCGGAATTAACACCGCTGGAACAGGCCTCGACGCTGGTCGGGTACCCAAGCTTCAAGGCCCGGAAAATCGAGACAAACTGGTGGCAGCCAATATCACCCAACACACCCGAGCCGAAATCCCACCAGCCGCGCCACGTGAACGGCAGGTAGCAGGGATGATACGGGCGCTGCGGCGCAGGACCGAGCCACAAGTCCCAGTCCAGCGTCTCCGGCACGGGCGGGGTTTCTTTGGGCCGGTCAATGCCGCGAGGGGAAATCGGCCTGTTGGACCACGAATGGACCTCGCGAACCGGACCTATCGCCCCGTCCCAGATAAACTCGCATACGAGGCGCGTACCTTCGGATGCCTGGCCCTGGTTGCCAAGTTGCGTGGCGACTTTCGCTTGCCGGGCGGCCTCGGTAAGTTTGCGAACTTCGTAGATCGAATGAGCTAACGGCTTTTCGCAATACACGTGCTTGCCCATTTTGATCGCAGCCATCGCAATGACGGCGTGCGTATGATCCGGCGTGGCGACGATCACTGCATCGATGCTCTTTTCCCTGTCCAGCATCTCGCGGAAATCGCGGTACTTTTTCGCATTCGGGTAGCGGTTGAAAGTTTTCGCCGCGTACTTGTCATCCACGTCGCACAGAGCGACGATGTTTTCGGCGCCGACCTCGTCGAGGTCGCCGGCCCCTCGTCCGCCCACGCCGATACCAGCTATATTGAGCTTCTCATTCGGCGAGAGCCGGCGTGGTCCGCCGAGAACGTGCCGTGGGACAACCGTAAAGGCCGCACCCACCGCTGCCGCACCCATGAAATCACGCCTTGAGATCTTCGGCGCACGTTTTTGATCCGGCTCTTTGCGATCTTTCATCAGAACTTCCCTCATTTATCGTGCCGCCGGCCCCCCGCAAAATTCGGCGAACCGGCGACAAGGCCAAAAACTACAGGCGCCAGCCTGCACGGTAAAACTTAGTGACATAGTTATCCGCCTCGGGACAATTCGGCGAACGCATCGTCTTCGAGTCCCACTCGACACGCCTCTGGAGCCGCACCGCAAGGTTGCCGACCAGCAGGGCTTCCACGAAAGGCCCGGCGTACCAGAAGCCGGATTTCGCATCCTGGGGCTTGCCCGCTTTGCAGGCGTCGATCCATTCCTGATGATGTCCTGGCGATCTCGGCAGTGTCTTGGGAGGCTGGCCGTAGGCTTTTCTCTTCGCCTCAGGGATGATTCGGGGCGTACCGGCATGGCTTCCACCCAGCAGAGAACCGTTCTCACCGACAAAGAGAATTCCGTTACTGCCGAGCCGCAGTCCCTCATCCAAATCCGCAGGCCTGGGCGGCAGCTTGGCACCGTCGTACCAGGTCATCTTTACGGCCGGTCGGCTTCCCTTGGCCGGGAAGTAATAATGGATGATGTTCCATCTCGGGAACGTGTCGTTGTTGACCTCGTCGGTCTCGGCTTCGACAGCCGTCGGGGCATCAAGCTCCAGCGCGAAGAACGCCGGGTCGGCATTGTGAACGGCCATGTCGCCCAAGGCGCCGCAGCCGAAATCATACCAGCCGCGCCATTTGAAGGGCGCATAAGCCGAGTTATACGGTCTCCATTTGGCCGGCCCGAGCCAGAGGTCCCAGTCCATTGTCTCCGGAACCGGTTCGCTGGTCGTGGGCGCCGTGACGCCCTGCGGCCACCAGGCCCGCTCCGGCGTGCCGGCCCGGTCGCTCCAGACGTGCACCTCTTTGACTTTGCCGATCGCGCCGGCGTGGATGTACTCCCAGTAGAGCCGCAACCCGTCACCGGCATGGCCCTGGTTCCCCATCTGCGTAACGACCCCAGTCTCACGAGCCACCCGTGCCATTTCCCGGGCCTCGAAGATGCTGTGAGCCATCGGCTTTTCACAATACACGTGCTTGCCCATCTTCATCGCCCGGACCGCAGCCGGAGCGTGGATATGGTCGGGCGCGCCGATGACCACGGCGTCGATGTTCTTAGCCTCTTTGTCCAACATCTCGCGGAAGTCGCGGTAAACTTTCGCGCCGGAATACTTCTTGAGAGTATTCTTGGCCCTGTCTAGATCCACATCGCAGAGGGCGACAATATTCTCGCTCTCTACACCCTCCAGATCGCTGGCGCCGCGACCGCCCACGCCAATGCCGGCGATGTTCAGCTTGTTGCCCGCCTGACCGGAAAGAACCTGCTTCGGCACAATTGTAAAAGCCGCTACCGCCGCAGCAGCGCCCATAAAGTGACGCCGGGAGATGCTTATGCTCGGTTGCGCGCTTACTTCATTGTGTTTTCCCATTACGAAACTCCTCTTTCAACAAAACAACTTTGCAGGGTGGGTTCCGGCCCACCGATTCTCCACAAGGAGTCCCCGGGACAATCATGGTGGGGCAAGCCCCACCCTGCAATCTGCACTCTCTTACATTTCGAGAGACCAGCCTTCACGGTAATGCATGTGCACGTAATCGTTGGCTTTTTCGTCGTTGGTGACGCGCATGTTTGCACCGTCCCACTCGAGCTTCTTGCCGACGTTCTCCGGACGGATCGCCAGATTGCCCATCGTGACCATCTCTGTGAACGGCCCGGCATAATCGAAGTTTGACGTGGCCTGTCCGCCTGTCTTGCACGCCTCGAGCCAGTTGCCTTCGTGGCTGGTCGTAATGCGCTTGAGCGTCTGCGGAGGCTTGTTCTTGCTGAACTCGCGCATGCGTTCGTACGGAAGCAGTTGCGGATCGCCGCCATACTCGCCGCACCGCAGCACGCCCTTGCTGCCGATGAACAGCACATTGCTCGATTCTTGATTCAGCGGACGGCCGATTTCCAATTCCTTCGGGCGCTCGGGCTTGAGCCCCCCGTCATACCAATGTACTTTGACGGCCGGCATCCCCTCGCGAGCCGGATACTCATAATGGACTGTGGAAGCCAGTGGGAACGTCTCGTTATTGACCGGAGTACAACTGGCCTCTACACTGGTCGGGTATTTCAGCTTCAATGCCCAGAAGACCGGATCAAGCACGTGGCAGGCCATATCCGCCAGAGCGCCGCCGCCGAAATCCCACCAGCCGCGCCAACTGAACGGATTGTACACACCCTTGACGTACGGGCGCATTGGCGCCGGGCCGATCCAGAGGTTCCAGTCAAGCGTGTCGGGAACTGGGTCTTCTCCCTTCGGCCGGTCGATGCCCTGAGGCCAGACGGGCCTGTTGGTCCAGGCGTGGACTTCCCGCACTTCGCCTATCACGCCGGCCCAGATCCATTCGCAGATATCGCGAACGCCGTTTCCGGAGTGGCCCTGATTGCCCATCTGTGTAACGACCTTGTACTTGCGGGCAGCTTCGGTCATAGCACGAGCCTCGGACACCAGGCGGGTCAGCGGCTTCTGGCAATAGACGTGCTTGCCTCGCCTCATCGCCGCCATTGAGGCGACCGTATGGAAGTGGTCGGGCGTGGCGACAATCACCGCCTCGATGCTTTTCTCAGTGTCCAGCATCTTCCGGAAATCTTTGTATTTCTTGGCATTGGGGAATCTCTTGAAGGATTCGTCCGCTTTTGCCCAGTCCACGTCGCACAGGGCAACAATGTTAGCACCGGCAGCCGCGCAGGCGCGCGTATTGCCGGCACCCATGCCGCCGGCGCCTATAGCGGCAACATTCAGCTTTCCGCTCGGCGGTTGAGCCATTACATGGCCGGGTACAAAGGTAAACGCCATTGCCGCCGCCGCGGTTCCGCCCATAAAATCGCGTCGGGAAATCTTTTTGTTTCTCTGTTTCGTGTTTTTCTCATCTTTCATAATAGCATTCCTCAATTCTGCAAAAGACCGTTTCTTTCCATCTTCTATTTATATGTGCCGTATATACTCACGCCAAGGTGACTACAAAGTCCATCCCTCACGATAAGGACGGTGCAAATAGGCGTTGGCCTCCGGGGCATTGGTAACCGTCATTCTTGGCCCGTCCCAGTACAGCTTCTTGCCCGCTTTCAAGGCCACGTTGCCCAGCAAAACAACTTCCGTCAAAAGCGATGCAAACTCGAAATTGGAACCGGCCGGCTTGCCGCCCTTGCAGGCCTCGACCCACTCATTGTGGTGGCCTATAGACCTCGGAAGTGTTTTTGGCGGAACCTTATACTCCTTCATTTTGGACTCAGGGATTATCCGCGGCGCACCGCTGTACTCATCGCTTATTATCTTGCCTTTGTCGCCCACGAATATGGTGCCGCTTTCCGGCATTCTTCTGCCGGGCTCCAGCTCTTCGGGCCGCTGCGGTAATCGTCCCCCGTCGTACCAGGTCAGTTCAACCGGCGGCATATCGCCCCGGGCGGGAAACTCGTAATGGACGGTGGAAGCGGCCGGATAGGAATCGCGGTTGAAATCCGTGCACTCGGCACTGACACTTGTCGGATGTCCCAGCTTCAAAGCCCTGAAGACCGGATCCAGAACATGACAACCCATATCGCCGAGCGAACCCGTTCCGAAGTCGCACCATCCCCGCCACCTGAACGGCATATAGATCGGGTTATATGGCCTGTACGGCGCCAAGCCCAGCCACATGTCCCAGTTCAGAGTCTCTGGAACCGCAGGAGTCTCTTTTGGACGCTCGACGCCCTGAGGCCACCGGCCGCCCGGCCGGTCGGTCCAGGCATATACCTGCCGTATCGGCCCGATTGCGCCGTCCCAAATCCACTCGCACATCAGACGAGTGCCCTCCGAGGCCTGGCCCTGATTGCCCATCTGTGTGGCCACTTTGTACTTCTGAACCGCCTCGCCGAGCTTCCGCGACTCATATACCGTGTTGGTAAGCGGCTTTTCGCAATAGACGTGTTTGCCCATCTTCATCGCCGCCATCGAGGCAACTGCATGAACGTGATCCGGCGTCGCCACGAGGACCGCATCGATATCATTTCGCTGCTGAAGCATCTCTCGAAAGTCCACGTAGGTATCGACGCCTTTGTATTTGCCGGACGTTTTTTCCTTTGCGTAAGCTTCTTCGGCGATCTGGCGCGCAGGCTCACGGCCGCCCATACCGCCGAAATAGAACTCGCTATAGTCGCTGACCTTGTTTACATCGCAGACGGCCACAACGCGAATCTCCGGGAAACTCAGCAGCCTTTTCAGATTGACGATACCCTGACCGCCGGTGCCGATGAAAGCGAGGTTGATTTTTTCGCTCGCAGCTACGGCGCCGGAACCGCCGAGAACATACCGGGGGACAATACTGAATGCTGCAACAGAGGCCGCAACGCCACCCACGAAATCGCGCCGGGACATTTCTCTTGCCCGCGGCTTAACAATCTTCTCCTCGTCTTTCATATCGACATTCCCGAAATTCAAGCGTTACTTTGAACCATCCGAAAATCTTTATATTCACGCCAAACCATAATACCCCAAAGCTACCCCAGGGACCCAATTGATCATAATTCAACCAGCCAAATCTTTCGGAACTGTACAGGATTTCCATGATCCTGCAAATATATTCCGCCGGGTTCTCCTGCATTGCTGTCGAGAGCGCCGCCGGTCGGGCCTGGTATTTTCCTTTCGTCGTGAATCGTCACGCCGTTGTGGACGACTGTCACGGAGGCATCCTTGATTTTCGCCCCCGCGTTGTCGAATCGCGGCGCGTGAAACGTGATATCGTAGGTCTGCCACTGCATCGGCGGCGCACACATGTTAACGATCGGCCGTCCGACTTTGTAGATTCCGCCGCACTCATTGTCCGCTCCTTCGAGGCCGTAGCTGTCAAGCACCTGAATCTCATATCTCCCCTGCAGGTAAACACCGCTGTTGCCGCGCGCCTGGCCGCGTTTGTCGGGCATAAAAGGCGTACGAAATTCCAGGTGCAGCTTAAAATCGATGAACTTCTTTTTAGTGACAGTTGAGCCGGCACCCTTCTTGACTTCCATCGCGCCGTCCTTTGTCCGGTTCCACTGCGCCGATTTGACGCCGGGCTTTTTCTCCGTGGGCTCCCATTGCCGGAAGTTTTTGCCGTTGAAAAGCACAATCGCACCGGCTGGAGGCTCAGCACCCAAGGTTGGCGAAAGACGAATCGTCTTAGTCAACTCAAACGTGCCGGATTCACCCTGCCCTTTGAAAGTGCCGCTGAACTTGCCCCCTTCGATAACCGCTTTTACGTCGAGGCGGCCAATCTCAGAATCGGCCCATCCCGTAAGGCTCACTCTTGCGCCTCCGAGCCGGCCTTCAAGCACCCCAAGCGGTTCCGTGCGCGTATCAAACTCCGCGAAGAAAACTGCGCGGTACTCTCCTTTACCCAAGGCAATCACCTGTGCCACCAACGGCCCCGAATCGCCTCCATCATCCAGTTTCCAGCTCCCCTGCCAGTCACCCATGAAAGGATCACAGCGTTCGATCGCCGCCTTTGCCTCAAGAACCGGACCACCGGCCGAAGGACCGGCACATGAAGACAGCAACAGGGACGAGGTGAGGGCGAATAGAAAGATTATGATTCTATATCCGGTAACAAAGAAACGATACTTAGTATGACTCACTCTCGGTCGCTGAACCATTCTCATCTCCTGTAAATAACGACTGTGGGCACGAGTCACGGACGATACAGCATGAGTGTCTAATCGCTAATTCTCTTCTTCGCCCGAGCTATCAGATTTACCCAGCCCTTCCAATTTATTTATCGCTTCCTGCGCCTGCTCGCGCAGCGAATCGCTTTTTGCATCCTTTTTGACCTTTTCTATCGCGGCCTTTGCCTGTTCAGGAAACTCCGAACCAATGGCCCCGGCTATTTTGACCACGGCAACTGCCGCCTCGCCGGACAAGGCCTCGTCGCCAAGATACTCCTGTGCCATCTGCAGCGCGCCAAGCGATTTCGTGTTGGCCAGTCCCGACAGCACCCTTCTCTTTTCACCCGCATCCTGCGCCAGGCTCATCGCTTTCTTGTACATCCCGATCGTCTCTTCAGCGGGCCGGCTGCTTTCAAGACCGAGCAGACGGACAAAACCACGCAAAGCCAGAATCCGGTGCACTTTGTTCTCGGAACTTTCGGCCACCTTCACCAGCTCGACCACAGGCTCCGCAGTCGGCCACTCGGCCAATGCGCGAACGGCGGCAGTTTGAATCTCGACGTTCTTTTCCTTCAACGAGGCAGTAAGTACAGGCAAAGCGTGCCCGTCGCCTATCTTACCGAGCACGCCCAGCAGAGAACAGCGACCCTGTACAGCTTTGACCGAAGGCAGCACGGCCAGCACCGCCTCGGCCTGGCGGTTCTTGTCCTCGATCTTGTGAGCCACGGCTGCAATGGTCTTCTGGGCTTCGGTGCGGTCGGACGAGCTTTGGGCATTTACCAAAAGCTCGATCAATGCAGACAATTGCTCGGGACCGGCAATGACCTTCAAGACCCTGAACGACTCGGTGCGAACTTTGCGGTCCGAATCCTTCGCGGTTTCCAGCAGAGCACTCACACCCGCGCGTATGTTCCGCTCGCCTACGGCGCTAATCAATTCGACTTTCGTCCGAGCCGCCGCGGCGGGGATTTCGGCTACAATCACCTGATCGACCTTTGGGCCACGAAGGCGGTACAAACTGTCACGGGCGGCTTTTTGTTCTTCGCCTTCTCGTTCGGCCGCCGCGGCCAACAAACCGACGCTCGAATCATCGCCCAGTTGACCCAAGGCTCTCAAAGCCGCGATCCGGACGAACTGGTTCTCGGCCTTCACGGCCGCGGTAATCGCCGGCAAAGCGACAACGTCGCCACGGTCGCCGAGGACGGATAAAAGTTGCACCTGGCTGACGGGCGAAAGCTTTGGCAGCTCTTCGGCCAGAGCTTTTGTCACCTCTGTCCCGGGCATCTCCTTGACCATCGCTATGGCCACCGCTTGCATCTCCTGGTCGCCGCTCTTGAGAATATCGAGAACGACGCCTACCACGTCATCCTGCGACCCCGCGGGGGCACCACAGCAAACAGCATAGAAACACAAAAGCAAGAGAGCCAACGGGCTGCAAATCGTGCGTTTAATGTTCATTTCCCGTTCTTACTTTTTCATAGCGCTAATCATACCCGTCAGCGCAGCGGTACGAATCGGCTTGGGCAGATCCTGCTTCTGAAGCTCCTTGTAGATTACTACAGCCTCAGTCTTCTTGCCTTCGGTCACAAGCTGGTCGGCGCACTTCAAATAGGCATCCAATACGACCATCTGGAGTTTGCCGCTTGTTTTGTCCTTTGCTTCGCCCAGCGCTTTTGTCGCAGCCGAATCGCCGATCTGGCCGAGAGCGGCAGCCGCAGCGGTGGCGAGCGCCTCGTTCTTGCCAGTTACAAGCCTGCTCAGATTACGAACGGCCTGCTTGTCACGGCGCTGGCCCAACGAGTTGACGATACCAATCTTGGCATTGCCCTTGGCTTTTCTCACAGCGCCTCGCAGGGCATCGTCCACAGCCGAACCGGGTATCCGCTCCAGCGCATATCTTGCCATATCGGAGGTCCCCTCGTCGGCGAGCATTCCAGCTAAGGTCGGCACGGATTGCTCGGTGCCGATAATGCTCAATTCCCTGCAGACAAACTGCTTGCCCGCCGGCTTCGCATCCGAATTGAGCACGCCCAGGAGAGCCTTCTCGATCTCTTTCAATTCTGCGTCCGAGCCATGCGCCTTGCGCACGATATCGCTCACCTCAGTCAGCGCTAAACGGCTCTGGCCCCAATCATACGTCTTTACCTTTTCCAGTAACTCCTTCAATTCTGCCATTTCTGATCCCTTTCCTGAACTAACGACAGCCTTCGGCTTCGTATCAACTTTATAATCACCAAATGCAAACTGAATACCGTCAAGATAGTGCTGCAATATCGCCGGGTTCGAGAAGATGTGGTCGTTGTGCCCCAGCGAGCAGTAGAATATACGTCCTTTTCCCAACGTTTTGACCCAGGCGGTGCCGGTATCCTCATCCGTCGGCTTGAACCCATTGACGTTACGGGTGGTCGGATCGCTCATATCGAGACTCATCAGAACGAGCTGCTTGTCCCGCGAATACAGCGGCGGGTCCGTTCGATAAATCTCATCGTTTATCTTGAAACCCTGACCCTTGAATGCAGCCATAAGAGGATGGTCCGGCTCGTCGATCTTGATTGCCCAGGTGCCCCCGCCGCCCCAGGGATGGCCGGTGAACTTGCCACCCATCATTTCTTCTCCCTGCGGCCACTGGTTGAAGTTATCCGTCGCCGCGTGAATGCCGGCTATACCTTTGCCGCTCTTGACGAAATCCATAAGGGCCTCGCACCGCTCCGGGGTCTCTTTCGGGTCGAACTTGAGCCCGGTGGTGTTATTCAGGCAAACCGCATCGAATTGCTTAAGATTTTCCTTCGTGAATACCGAATAGTCGTCGGTGACCACCACATCATAAGCTCCGGTCTTCTTGCCCATGACCTCAAGCGCCCTGTTGCCCACCGGTATCGACGTATGGAAGAACCCTTCGCACCGCCAGAAGACGAGCAGTTTTCGAGGCCGGGCCGGCTTAACGGTCGCTTTCTTTGGGACTGCGTTTTCGATTTTTTGCACTTCCTCCGACGTCAGCTCGCGCAGCTTCTCGGGCGAGACCGCCTGCAAAACGTCTGTGCCGACAGACAAGCACCAAAGGCCCAGCAGTGCAGCGCTCATCAATTTCGACCCCTTATTCATTTTCTACTCCTTAATAATCAATAGTAAATAGTCAATAATCAATTTCATAAGTGCCACGGACTGCGCATCGGCCGGGAGAGCATTCTGTTAGCCTGCTCGTCGTTGACGAAGATTTCCTTCTCGGGGTCCCACTGCAGTTTCCTCTCGGTGAGCATTGCTATCTCGCCGAGCAGTCCGACGCTGATTGATCTGTGACCGACCTCAGCAGGTGCGATGGGGTCTTTGCGCGTCTTGATGCAGTTCAGGAAATCCTGTTTGTGGTCCCGGCTTTCGTAGAGTTTTGTTTCCTCCGGGCCGATTACCTCCTTGAGCACGCTTTCGGGATTGGCCTCAAGCTTGCCCCGCTTGACATAAATCCACTTGCCGTCCTCTCCATACCATTTCGCACCCTGCTCGATCTGCTTGTTGTTCGCAAC
>JBDREF010000275.1:0-23610 GCA_043820045.1 Planctomycetota bacterium
GGTCGGTGGACCCGTCCATCGAAATAATCGTCGACGGCCAGGACGGAGACATGTCCGGCATTGTCAGCCGGATGCGCGAACAACTGGGGGACAAGATTTCTTACTTTGCAACGCATTTCTATTCGCCCTGGGCCATTACGAAGGTGCTCAAGAACGGCCGGGAAGTCCCGGCAGACGAGATTTCCGCCGCAGATATCTGGCGCGCATGGATGGCCGTAACGCAGTTCGATTCGGAAGGTCGGTCTGTTCTCAATCATCCCGGCATAGAAGCTGCGCGAAGAAAGGGCTACAAGGTAAGCGTCACCGAATGGAACTGGAACGGCTGGTGGAGGCTTGGCGGCCCAGAGGCGGCTTTGAGTTCGAGCTATGCCAAGGGCGTAGGTGCGGCAAGCTTTGTTCACGCCTTCATGCGCGCAGCCGATGTGATCGAAATCGGATGCCAGTCCATGCTTGTCGGCAACTCATGGGGCATTCACGCCATCTGGGCCGATGCCAAAGGCGAGATTGACCCTCACTACATGCCGACCGGCCAGGTGACTATGTTCTACTCGAAGCATCACGGCGATAAATTGCTTGCGCTGGCCAGCAGGAATGCGCCGACATACGAACAGCCCTATCGCATGGGCGGCATCGGGCCGCAAAGCAAGGTCGCCTACATTGACGCGATCGCTACTGCCGACGAAAAGCACGTCTATTTTCACGCCATCAACCGCAGCTTCAGGCAACCGCTGGATGTCACGGTTGATATTTCCGCCTTCGACAGTGTCAACAGCCGAGCCGTACACCTCATCCTGCAAGGCCGCCTGAACGATGCACCAGGACCTGACGAACCAGAACAGATCGGCTGGATAACACAAGAGAGCATATCTTTCGAAGGCACGACACCCAAGATAACCCTGCCGCCCAGATCAGTCTCGTGTATCGAGTTCACGCGCAAATGAATGTGGGAGGCAAATCCAGCCAGCCTTGGACTTCCATTTTTTTTCGAATTTTTTCCTCGTTTTTGGCGCAAGAATGGGGTAAACAAGAAAAATGTTGAAAAAAGTTTTATTTTCTACTTGGTGATTTGATTTATATCAAATATCTTCTGTATGAATCAAATTAGGAGACAACATATATGAAAGCACTAAGTAAAAAGAAGAAGGGCCGGCGAAAGAAGCTCGTAGCCGAGCTAACGGAGGCCGAGTGGGAGATAATGAATGTAGTTTGGGACAAGGAGCCTTGCGCCGCCGGGACTGTACAGGAGGCCCTGGCCAAGAGCAAGGATTGGGCCTACGCCACGGTCAAGCTGACAATGGACCGGATGGTCAAGAAAGGTTTTCTGGAGATTAACAGGATACGAAACCTCCAGCTTTTCCGTTCCAGCATTAGCGAAGTCGAGGCTCGACGGGGAGAGCTGCGCCAAATGCTCAAGCGCGCCTTCGGCGGCGCCCTGACGCCCATGTTGAAGTTTCTCGTCGAACACGAGGGGCTGTCTAAAGAGGAAGCGGCTCAGCTTCGCAAACTCGTGACCGAGGCCGGGAAAGAGAAAGATTAACAAAACGTCTTCCTGTAAGCGGGAGGTTTAGCGATGAGTCACATAATTAACGACTTGCTGATGAGCTTGAACAATATCGGGAAGGTATTCTGCGGCTATGCTGCAAGCGTATTTATCCAATCGGCTATTTTGGTAGTTGTGCTCTTTGTCATCGACCTGCTGCTGCGAAAAAAGACACGTGCCATTTTTCGCTATTGCCTGTGGCTGCTCGTGCTCGTCAAGCTCATCTTGCCCCCTACCCTGTCCCTGCCGACGGGGATCGGATATTGGGCCGCCGACCGATTGCCTGTAGTCTCAAGCCAGCAATTCGATGTGGCCGAGCCTGTAGTAATGGGTGCTTCCGCCGAGATGCCCCACGCCAAGTCTTCTGAAAGTATTGTCGAACATGCCCCGTTGGCCGCTACTGCAAACACACCGCTGACCTCTCTCACGTGGCAGGCAGTTCTGTTTATCCTATGGTTTGTGGGGGTATTGGCCTTTTTAGCAGTGCTCCTCCAGCGATTAAAGTTCGTCAGAGGACTCGTAGCCCGGAGCAGCCTCGCACCGAATGACCTGCTGGGCGTGCTGGAGCAGTGCCGCCTGCAGATGGGCGTCCGGCGGGATATCCGGCTGCAATTATCAGAGGTCATCTCAAGCCCCGCCGTCTGCGGGCTTCTCACGCGGGTCGTCTTGATGCCGGCCAATCTTGTAGAGAGACTGTCGCCCGAGGGACTGAGAGCCACCCTGATTCATGAGCTGGCCCACATAAAGAGGGGCGACTTGTGGGTCAACGCCGTTCAGACGGCCTTGCAGGTCGTTTATTTCTACAATCCGTTTGTATGGTTTGCCAACTCTATCATCCGCAAGGTCTGTGAAGAGGCTGTCGACGAGACAGTCCTCGTGGCTCTTGGGGGCCAGGCCAAAGACTACAGCAATACTCTCATAGATATCGGCGAGATGGCGCTTTGGAGAGCCGACTTAGGGCTGCGCCTTATTGGCGTGGCAGAATCAAGAAAGGCCTTACAGTGGAGGATTAGACACATGTTAAATCGACCAATACCAAAAAGTGCCAAACTCGGGGTCGTTGGCATGGCTGTACTTCTTGTCATCGCAGCCGTCTTGCTTCCAATGGCCAGAACTCAAGAGTCGGGCGGTGGCGTGACGAGGGTGCTGCGCTTCCCCCAGGATCAGTCGGTTGGTGTGGTCTATCTTCAGGACGAGAACCTGGTCATTCCCGAGACAGTCTATGGCTTCCACCCCGGCCATGCGTACGCCGAAATGGAGAACTTCTCTCCTGCAAGGGGCGAGGTCCGGATCCCAGCCGGCAAACGCGTTATCTTGACCATCCGGGGAGTCGGGGCCACGTCAGCTCGCATCCGGACGGCGCTTGAGTCGCTCGGTCCGGACGATCTCTACGGCCTGCAATTCTTGTTCATACCCCCGACCCGCCCGATCTATATCGACGACCAAATGCCGCTGGTCGCCCGGCTGAGCGGGCTGAGGACTCTGAGTCTGGGCAGTGCGCAAGTGAACCCAAGGAGCTTGTCGCTTCTCGCTTCGCTTCCTCGACTGGAGCAGCTTTATGCACCTGATAAGACCTCTGATGCAGCGATGGCCGAGATCGCGAAAATGCAGTCCCTCAAGATCCTTGACGTCGGCCCCAGTCAGATGAGCGACAACGGTCTGAGGTCGCTGGGCAAACTGACGTCCCTGGAGGTATTGGGGCTGTTTGGCAATCCCGGAATGACCGACGACGGCCTGAAAGCCCTGACACAATTGCGTTCATTGAGGCATGTACGTCTGGGTATGTACGGGCCCTTTACAGACCGCGGCATGGAATATCTGGCGGCCATGCCCTCGCTCAAAGTGCTTTGGCTGGATACGCCCAATGTAACCGATGAAGGCTTACGCCGACTCTCAAAAAGCCGCTCGCTGGAACGGCTCACCGTTCACTGGCTGGAGAAGATCACAGGCAGAGGCGTCGCCTACCTGAAGAACATGCCCCAGCTCAAAGGGCTCGATGTCACTTCTGCCACGCTCACCGACGCAGACCTGGCTTATTTCGGCGCCATGCCGAATCTCGACGATTTGGTTCTTGGGTTTGGATTCACGGATGCAGGGATCAGCCGCCTGGCCGATTGCAGGCATCTAAAACGCCTTCACGTCCAGGGCATTAGCAATTCACCGCTGACCGACAAGTCTCTGGAGGCCATAAGTACACTGCACGAACTCGAAGATTTGAGCATTGCAGGCACCGGGTTCACGGACGAGGGGATCGAATTGCTGCTGAGGCTTAAGAATCTGCGCGCCATCGCTCTGTTTTGGTCCGGTCCGGATGGCTTGAGCAACGATAATCTCAAACGCCTGACCGGATTGTCCAAACTCAGGGAGTTGCATTTAGGTTCGTCCGGCAAAGTGACAATTTCGGGACTGAATGCACTGAACGAGCTTGTGGATTTGGAGAGCCTGAGCCCCAGGGGCATCGTGCAGGACGAGGGAGGTCTTGACATCTCCGGCCTCAAGAAACTTAAGAGCCTGAGAATCAGCATGCGGAATCAAACAACGAGAACCGGTGACGAGTTCGTGACTACCTACGACGCATTCCGCGACAGCGATCTGGCGTGTTTGTCGGGATTGACAAACCTGGAGAGCCTCAGCATTTGGGGTAATGGAATTGGCGACGCCGGCCTCGAACACCTCGCCCCTCTGACGAGGCTAAAGTACTTGCAGATTTCGGGCGGCCCTAACCTGACGGATGACGGATTGAAGCATCTGGCGGGCATGCGCAGGCTCGACAGCCTCACGATTGGCGACAGCCGGATAACGGGAGAAGGGTTTGCGCATCTGTATCCTCTGAAGACCATCCACATCATTTTTCTCACGTCGGCCGTGCCGATCAGTGAGAACGCCCTCGCGCATCTCAGGACGGAGCTGCCTCACCTTCAATCGCTCGAGATTACCCAGCCCGAACGGCCAAGCGGTACACAGGCTCCAAAGCCGGGGAGCCGGCCAAGCCCTACCAGACGGAACTCCTCGCGCCCGATGGGAGGCGCAATTCGACGGTAGCGCCAGAGAAGGTTCAATTCCGTAGCGCAAACTGCCGTGAGCCGCTTCGCTGTATGTGCTTGCCCAAGCTGGGATAGGCGGGGGCCTTGAGGCGTTCGGGATCGTGGCAGTCTTGCCCAGGTTAGAGTTTCCGCACCAATCCTATGACGACCGCTTCGATTCGGCAGTTGTTTGAGTAGATTGGCTCGTAATTGTCGTTAGCGGGCTGCAGGCGGGCATGGTTCTTTTCTTTGTAGAATCTCTTGAGAGTAGCATTCTCCTCATCTACGATGGCGACTACCAGTTGGCCATTACCGGCTATACTGCTACGGCGGCAGATCACGTAATCGCCCTGCCGGATGTCATCGTTGACCATGCTGTCACCTTTGACCTCAAGGGCAAATATGTCGTCACCCGCTCCGAAGCAGGAATTCAACGACAGAGATTCAACGTTCTCGACCGCCTCCAGAGGAACGCCCGCAGCGACGGCGCCGGCAAGCGGGATCCCGGCCGGCTCGGCAAGATTCGAATCGAAGCTCTGGTCCGCCAGTTCGCTAAGCAGTTCTTGCGCTCTTGAACTGACTGTCAAAGAGCGAGCCCTGTTTGGCGAACCGCAAAGCAGTCCCTTTTTGCGCAGTTCGCCGATATGCTCGAATACGGTGCTTCGGCTTATGTTCAACTCGGACGCCATTTCTGCCAGCGTGGGGGAATAACAGCGGTTCTCTTGACAACTTGCCACTACTCTCAGCAACTGGAGCTGGCGCGGCGTTAATTGAATTGCGGGCGTTGCTGCTCTTAACGACATTCTTCACGTTCTCCTTATCACCGGCGGCCAGTTCATCGGAAAAATGGGCATCGCTCAGTCGCGCAGCCGGCCCGGCGCGCTTAACGCCAATTGTCACGGCGACCGCCTCAACTGCGGAACTCAGCAATCTCGTCAAAAAGCCCGATGGTTCGAGGCACTGCGGCGGTTCGGGCCGCCAAACAGCGATGAAGTCGCCGCCGGGTCCGAACTTGCACAACGGCTCAGCTTGTCCGCTGTTGCTACGTGTCGTCTCCATTTGACTCCTGGCCTCCAGCAAGTATTAGTATCCGAAAAGCTCTAACGGCAAATGTTACTATCGGCAAAGCGGGCTGAATTACCCAAACAAAAACCGAACAGAAATCGGCGCATTCCGAACTTTTCCCCGGCCTTTCATTTTCCGCGTCTGTAGTGCTGACAATATGGGACTGCGCCCGGAATGAATTTCTGCCGGGCCGGGCACTTTTATCCGCCGGCACCGCCTCAAAAACGCAGAATGACCCGCCGGCCGGCTGGTGCACAGCAAAAGTTCGGCTGAGGAAAACTACAAAATGTTTGATTAGATGAGCGTTGTCTGTTAGACTAATCCCAGTTATTCGTCGTAGTCTTATCGTCGCTGCAGTAAGCGGCTGTGGAGGTGACCGATGTCAACAATCACGAAAAAAGAACTGATTGACCGAATTGCCAGGAACACTGATGTCAAGCAAGCTTTGGTCAAACCCGTAATTCAGTCTTTTCTCGACGAGATCGTTAGCGAGCTGGCCAGGGATAATCGCCTCGAATTCCGTGATTTTGGTGTTTTTGAGCCCAGGGCACGTATGGCCAGGAGAGCACAGAATCCGAAGACTCTGGAACAAGTCAAGGTCCCGGCCAAGCGAATCGTGAAGTTTAAGATGGGCCGGCTGATGAAGCAGAAGATCAATGACATGAAGACACAGGAGCGAGATTGAACAAATGGCGGAAATAGAGCCAATTCTACTGTCGGCAATAACCTGTAACAGAGTCATCTTCGACAAAGTCTCAGGTATGCCGAGTATCATAGACATTGTCCAGACTATCGACGCTCAGAGATATCCGGCAAGACATCCGCAAATTGTGTTCTTCTGCGAGCTGACTAACGGGCACGGCACGACAAAAGCTAAGATAAGACTCATCGACGCGCAGGAAGAGGAAAAAGTTATATTCGAGCGGGAAGGAGCCGTAAAGTTCGGGGACGTCAAACAGATCGTTACCCTGGCGATGGACCTGCACGGCATTGTCTTCCCCCGCCCGGGAGAGTATCGTTTCCAGTTGTTTGCCGGAGGAAGTCTGGTCGGAGAAAGACGGATCACCTGTCGAAAGGTCACCATGCCGCCGCAGACCGGGACCAATGATCGCCAGGGAAACTGATGGATGCCGTTCTGTACATCATTGCCGGCCCGCTTTTTCTGGTTTCATTCGCCGCCCATCTCTACGTAAGGGTTCGACTCCGCCCAAAAGAAGACTCAGACCTGGACGACTACTACCACGAATTCGAAGACCAGCATCCCGGCCTCGCCAGATATACAAAATGGTCAAGAATCACCTTCGTTGGCGTCACTGTCGGCGTGTTGCTGCTTTTCGTCGCCATGGTAGTTTAACGCACTTATACTCGGTTCACGATATTCCTGCCCCAGACCTAATCATGTAGCCGCGGAACCGCCGGCTCTTCGATGCCGCAATTTCTGCCTCGTGCGACACCAACAGTTCTTCCGACTCGCTTTTTTTATGCGTTTTCGGGCCGCAAATGAGGGTGGCAAAAAAAATTTCAAAACTTTTCAATTTTCTTGTTGACAACTACGTCGTGTTGTAGTACTTCAATGTGAGTATCCTATCATCGAATTTGCTGTCGAAAAGAGAGGTTAGCCCGATGAGCAAGAAGTCACTTGACAACTTCGGCGAATTGCAGCGTGCGGTAATCGAGGTCGTCTGGGAACTCGGTGAAGCTACCGTGCGCCAGGTATGGAAACGGCTGTGCAGAAAGAAGGAACTGGCATACACGACAGTTCTTACCGCGATGCAGAGACTTGAGAAAGCAGGATGGTTGAAGCATAGGGCCGAAGGCAAGAAGCATGTATATCTGCCGACACGGACACGGGCACAGGCCGGCGCCGGCTCGGTACGGAAGTTCGTGCAGCGGATGTTCAATGGAAGCGCTCTTCTGTTGTTCCGCCAGCTTGTGGAAGAGGGCGAGCTAAGTGACCAGGAACTCCGTGAGCTTCAACTATTGATCAACGGCAAGCGAAGGAAGAAAGTGAAATGATACGCGAACTACTCCTGGAAAATCTGTCGTTGTGGGGCTGTGTATGGCAGAGTACGCTCTTTGCCGCTGTTGGGCTGGCCGGCAGTTTCCTCTTGAGACGCCGACCGGCCAGAGCTTCTCAGGTTCTCTTCCTTGCGATTGTCGCAGCAGTCATCGTGCCCGCGATGAGCATCCTAGTCAAGCACTTTGAAATGGGCGCTTTTGTCTCCAGAGCCGGTCGCGCTCGAACCGGAGGCGCCCAGCGGAGCTGCGGCAACAGATTACGCGGTATACGCGGCCATGCCGTCCACGAATGTTCCGTACGAACCGCACATGGCAGCCGGAGAGTCGACGCCGGTTACGCCCCGTTCAGAAAGCGTCAAGATTGCATGGCGCAGAATTGTGTTGTACGCATGGATGGTGACGACATTGACCCTGTTGGGGCGACTGTTTGTCGCTCTGGTCGGCGGATTTCGCCTGTTGCGACGTGCACAGTCCGGCGGCTGCGAGAAAATTGGGCGAGCAGCGGATCTTGCCAGAGCAAAACTCGGAATTGCCGAGGACCTGCGGATTCGAAACAGCAGCGATGTGCGCAGTCCTGTGATATGGTGTTGGCGCTGGCCCCCCGTTCTGCTGGTGCCGGACGGTTTGGATTGTGGGGTCGATTGGGTCGGCGTGATATGTCATGAGCTGGCTCACTGGAGGAGGAGAGACCACATTAGCGGCCTGATTGCAGAGTTGGCGGTGTGTTTACTGCCCTGGAATCCGCTCTTGTGGTGGTCCAAGAGACGAATGGTGAGGCTGAGCGAGCAGGCATGCGATGATTGGGTTCTGGCGAGCGGGCAAGCCGGCACAGACTATGCCCAGTCGCTGCTAAATATGTCGCCGGAGGTACAGATGGCTTTTTTACCAACCGTAATTGGAAAGGAGAAACCCATGAAAGAGAGAATTCTCAGAATTGCAAAAGAAAGATGCGGGGATCCGCGAGTGGGGGCCGGATGGGCTTTGGCTGTGAGCATAATCGCCGTGAGTTTGACAGTCGGAGCGGCATTTGCCCAAAGGCGGCCCGCAAAACCCGAAGAGCCTGGTCGCGACGCACGGCTGGATAGAGAAGAACGACAGCGCCAGGTCTCCCCGGAACGCAGGGCCGAGCTTGACGGCCTGGCGCAGGAACTAAGAGCAAGGACTGCCCAGACCAGCGAAAAGCTTGCTGAACTTGAGCGATCAGGAAAAGGCGAGGGCGAGCAAGCACAGCAGGTGCGCGCTGAGCTGCGCGAGTTGCACGAACGAATGGCCGGTTTGGAGCGGGAACTTGGCGGGCCTGAACCCGAGCGGCGGCAGCGCGATGGAAGGCAACGGCAAGTTGAAGAGCAGCCGTTCGGCGACTTCGGACGCCAAAGACAGGAACCCGGCAGACGGGAACGCCCTGAGATCGAGGGGCGGATGCGTGAGCTATCGCAGAATCTTCGTGAACTCGAGCAGGCCGCGCAAGGCAAAGAGCTTGCACTAAATCGGTTGGAAGAGCGAGGCGAGAGCGATACAGACGAGGCCCATTCGATTCGCCGGGAACTTCAGGAAGTCCGCGGGCGAATGCAGGCAGTTACCGAAGAGCTTGCGCTTCTCGAACGTACCGGACCGGCAGTTACGGACGCCCGAAGTATGCATGAACCTCTGCCGCATGTCGA
The DNA here is from genome assembly GCA_043820045.1 of Planctomycetota bacterium. Taxonomy (GTDB): domain Bacteria; phylum Planctomycetota; class Phycisphaerae; order Sedimentisphaerales; family Anaerobacaceae; genus JBDREF01. The sequence continues at coordinate 9,309 of JBDREF010000275.1, forward strand.
AGCGCTGATGCAAGAACGAGAGAATCTCAGACAGAGAGCCCGGGACATTGAATCCGAGCTTGAGAGGCTTGGGGCCGAGAATCCCGAAATGTCGGGTAAGCTTCAGGACGAGCTGAGCGCGGTGCACGAGAGAATCGAGCAAGTTGAACGCGAACGCGAGCGATTTGAACATCCAGTACCCCGTGTTGAAACACCGAGTCAACCTTCAGCCGAAGCTCGTCGCCGGCAACTCATAAGCCGGCGAGAACAGCTTCAGGCACAAATGCGAGAAACAGAGCTTCAACTCCGTGAACTAAACGAACAAGGCAACAGGACAGGCGGCGAACCGCCCGTTCCCCGTGGACAACTGGGCGAGTTCCGGGACCGACCGCAGCCCCTGGGGCCAGGCCCAAGAGAGCGTGCCTTCGACGCCGCGGGCCGCGACGGACCACAACCGCCCGAGCGCAGCGATATGGAACGCCGGGTTCGTGAACTGGCCGGACAGGTGGACAGACTCAGCGAGCAAATGCGCGAGATGAGAGACCTCATGAGCCAGCTCTTGGAGCAAGGCGGGTCACGCCAACAAAGGTAGCTGGAGCACGAAGAGGACGCCTATGGTTTGCGGGTGAGGCAAGGGAGAACTTATGAACGATAACCTTCAGGCTTCAGCCGCACGAGACGCCGCCTGAGACTACAAACGCCATTGCCTGCGAGCTTTCGATTTTCAGCGGCGTTACAGCCTCCCTCGGAAAGAGCAGGACATTGCCGGCAAAGTTGTACGATTGGGGCAGGTACACGGCGACATAGTCCGAGAGTCCAAGGTTTTCAAGACTATCTCTGGTAACAAAACCAACGACCTTAGCGGCTGCTCCGGGCCCGATAGCGGCAAGTACGGGCTTGTCAAAACTCTTTTTCTCACCCGCGAAAGCCTCAATCATGTCCTTGACCGCCGAATAGAGCAGCTTCACTAACGGCAGCCCGGTGAAGACTCTTTCCACCAGCGCGAACAGCTTTCTGCCTAAGAAGTTTGACGCCAGGAAACCAATGACAAATATCAGTGCAACCGTTATCAAGAGCCCCAGGCCGGGAAAAGGAAGTCGAAGCCGATCACGAAAGACCGAGTCCAAACTGGTGAACGCCCACACAATTACAAAAACAGTCAGGGCCATAGGGACAAAAATCACCAGACCTTTGATGAAGTAGCTTGCAAGTTTCCTCATTTGACAACTCCTAAAAGCGATCGGTCGAGTTCCTTCAATTCGGACAATTCCGGCGAGATTTCAAATGTCCCGTCGTCCAGGTCGATTGTCACCGTGGTTGCGTCTGCGAAAGTCGTGCGTTGTTTTCTGCGGGCCTCGTCCAGGAATTCGTGATTTGTCATCTCCAGAAGACCGACTCGCTTATGCAAGGAACACATAGTGCGCACCTGGGTCAATTCCTTCTCGCCGGGATTCAGTGACAGATAGCCAAGACCGGCATTAGCCAGACCGTGCAAATATCCGAGGTCTCTTTCGGGAATTCCCCACGCGCCCTTTCCCAGCGACCAGGGCAGCAGCAGCGCATCGTGATAAACAAGGTTGAAAAGCGGAACAGGAATCCCCATCGCCGGGCCGTGTCCGGGGTTCGGCACCAAAGCGTACGGGCCGTGATGAACCAGGTCTATATGCGGAACGGCCCAATCGGCCGGCTCCTCAGAACTGACAACGCCTCCGGAGGCGCGAATGAAATCCAGGCACATGCCGCGATACTTAAGACAGTCGGCGCGCGTCGCAGGGTGTTCGGGGTTGTAACATTCATCGGGAGGCACTACGGCGAAGACATCCAGATACGCCCCGCGCACCTTCACGCCATGACTGAGCAGAGACGTGTAATTCTTCCTGACATGCCCCAGGGCGAGGCGGGAACAAAGGATTGACTGATTGCCGCCGTACCACGTACTGCCGTGGGGGCGATTTCCATTTCGGTCGAGTATGGTATGGCGAGGATCGTATGAGTTCGCATCAAGATAATAATCACGGTACTGGTCGTGGATCGCAAAGACATATTCGATCTGTTCGCAGGTCTCGGCCAGACGACTCATGCCTTCCCAGCCGCCCGCCTCCGGACAAGGCGGCAGTACATCCGGATGAAGATTGTCGTAACCCCGAAATCCCCATCCGTCCAGATGTACATAGGCTTGTTTTATTCCCTTCTCGGCCAAGCCGCGAAGCTGCTCGGCCCGCTTATCAAAAGTAACGAACTGGTGATTTTTCGCAGGGTCGTCCTTATGGTAATAACTCGATTCCGGCTGGATGTGATACAGGATGCTCGTGTGAATGACTGGAGAGCCGATGAGCTTACCCACGAGGGGATTGCGAGCGATTTTCTCCTTGAGAGAAACGAAGTGACCGGTTTCGAGAACGTGCCGGCGGTATCGCTTTGCCATGGTAACGTAGTTGCCTTTATCGAAAAAGCAGAGCCTGGCGCGCCGCGGATACGCCAGCCTTCCCAGAGAGTTAATCCACCGCAATTCCATCTTCGTCGGACCTCCGGCCTGATGCTCGAAACGGCAACCGGCATCCTCCGGCGTCTCGATCAGAACGAGCATGGCGGACTGCCCTTTTTGATGTCCCCACCACGGCATGTACAACCCGCGTCCGTAGCAGGCCGTATCGTATAACCGGACCTTCTGTGACCAATCTTTCGGCAGCAGCATACCCTGCATAAAAGGAACCACAGTATAGTCAAAGCTACCCTCGGCCACAGCCTGAGGCCAGAAACACTCCAGGACAGCCGCGTTCTTCTCAGTTGCAATCAGTTCGCAAACAAGCTCTTCCGCCTCCCCTTCCAGGCAGACGGTAAGTAATATCTGCACATCGACGTTCTCGTCCTCGTGGGTGAAATTATCGAGGGCAATCTTGAGCCCAGACTTGAAGCCCGTCTGGTATAGTGAGATTTCTTTTTTCCCGGCATCGGCCAGACGCAGGGACAACCGCTTTTCCGAATTCGCAACGATAAGGTCGCCTCGAAACGATGGCATCATCGACCACGTCCGGCTCGCGGTATGCACCGTCATCTGCAGATTCGAAGGATCCAGCTCTATTCGGTTTCTCGGCCCGTTGATAGTCCATTTGTCCTGTTTCTGGAGCACCCGGACTTTGGGATCCCCCCAGTCGTCCTGGGCCGCCTGCTCCGCCAACGCGCCCGAACCGGCAAGGAAAACGCACGCGAGAACAAGGAAGAATAACCTCAATATCCCAACGTTCTTTACAAAATTGCGCATGCCTCGGTCGTATTTGTTCATATCTTCACCTTCTATTTTGAAAATCTCAAGGTCCAGGTATCCCGTCCGGCCGTAGATTTCGACTTCAGTAGAATCCGAGACATTCGAGGGCCCCATATCTCAACCAGGCTTTCGTCATCCATACGGATTACCTCGGTCTGAACGGCCAGTTTGTCGGGATCATATTGAACTGTCAATCGAGTCTTGGTTTGAGGGTCAGTCAGGACTATCTCGCCCGGCTTATCCTGCGCTATGCCACAAGGCGTGATAAGGCTCTGAGCAAGCTCGCGCGGACTTTCCTTCAATTCGAAAGAATCTACCACCTGAATATCTCTGCCGCGGTTGAGACGAACAGTCCGAAGCCATGTTCTGATGCCCGCCCCTTCCGGATAAGCGGGCGCTATATCCATCGTGAGCTGCGCATAGCCTTCTTTCGCTTCATATTCTACGTCCTTCGCCGCATATCGCCTCGCCGCTTCCTGCATCACGGCGTTAACCGTCGGCAGGTTGTGGTAGGCCGATTGCATGGCCTCGATTTTGTATCGGTCGGAGCTGAAGGTTTGCCTGGTGTACGTTGGCCTGCCGATATCGACTATGAACGGGCGGCCATCCGCAAAAATGATGAAGTTGCCGACATCGTTATGGTTATGGCTTTGGCCATTATGACCCGCCCAGCAGGCAACATATAAGCCCTGCGACGAACCGCTGGTTTCGCGTGCAGCCATCATTTGCATATCTTCGTCGCCGAGCCAGACATCACGCAGCAACGGCGGAGACGATGCTTTTGCGGCGAGAAGATTGGGCAGATTGAACAGAGTATGCAGCACACGTGCGAGCGAGCGGAAGCTTTTGTCCTGCTCGAACAGCTCTTCTTCAGTCAGGCCGTAGGCAGCGAAATCCTGCATCTTCTTATCGCCGATGCGCCGGCCGTAGCGGAACACAAGGTCTCGATAGATATCCAGCCGGGCGTCACAATCTCCGATGTTGACAAAATAATCATCCGAAATATGAGCCCTGTAAATGAATCGGCCGATTTCCTGAACCACTGGCTCTTCATAGAGGTTGAAGCTGCCTCCAGTGGCGCTGTACAGCAACTCGATATTATCGAACACGCTCGCTCCGGCGTGTCCCCAATAGCTGGGGCCCTCGTCGCAACTGCCATCGGACGGATAAGGGACAAGGAAGTTGTCGAGGCAGCGCAGCACTTTATGCACCAAATCCAGCCGGCGCGTTTCGTCCGGTTCGATCAGCAGCGCCGCCGCCAACACATTCGAATTGATCCAGGGATTCCAGTTATTTGGGCGCCGACCGTCCGACCTTGAAGAAAGGCCCATCCAGCCGAAATCATCGCGCTGCAGATAAGGGCTCAGGATACGCGAATCTATCTCCCTGTCAACGCGTTTGCAGATTTGCGGGGAGACAGTGTCCAATTCCTCCATGAGCAGATATACGGTCCAGGCAAGAGAGTTGGCAGTCTCGGCGGAAAACAATGCAACGACAGGCTCGGACGTATCCGGCAGGCCCGAGCCGGCTTTCTGCGCACCGACATGGGCGGGCCAGGTCCACGATGATTCTTCGCAGATAGCCCAGACCACGTTGGTGATGGAATCAAGAAAACGTCCCCTGCCCTCCATGCACTCGGCGAGTACGAGGCAGTGAAGCATCTTTCGCCGTTCAAGCCAGACGTCCTGGTAGTTGCTGCGGTTGCCGATGCGTCTGTATTCGAGGTAGAGGCTTGCCGGAAGAGCCGGTATATCCCTATCCAGATACTCTTCAGCCAGGCTGATGAATTTATCCCGTGTCGGCTTCGGGATTGCGGCCCATGCCGTCCGGTCCTTTGCCCTGGCAAAGGGTTGCCACCGGCTCCGCGACAGCAAGATACTTTGCAGCTTCTGCCTGGGATACAACTCGCCGAGCGAAATGTTTTCACCTGAAGCGGTGGAACTCAGGCCCTGGATACAAACAGCTATCAGACAAACGTAAAACCCGATCGAGACTTTGCATCGCATGATTGACCTCTTTTTCCTAATAAACCCGATGATTTACCTTGAGCTGCACTTCAGCCTTTTGTCAGGATGAGGGCAATACTACCAGAGACCAAACAGACAAGCAAGTGAGCCGTATGGGTGCGAAGAAACATTTGCCGTGCTCGGTCTTTCTGATAGACTATGAAGACTGTAACTAAGGCTCTTGTGAAGAAAGGGATAGTCACATGCGTAACAGTTTTGCAGCGTTCTGTGCCTGTGTGCTCGTGCTTTCAACAGGATTAGCCGAAGGCGGAATTGTCGTGACGCCCGGCCCAACGTCAGTCTCGTGCTTTGATATTTACGAAATCGTCATACAGCCTGACTCACGGCCTGAAGACAATCCATTCACGCTTGTCACAGTTACCGCGACTTTTACACCTGAAGGCGGCTCACCGATAAGAGTTGATGGTTTCTGCGACGACCAGGAGGGACGCTGCTTTCGCGTGCGATTCTGTCCGTCAATTCCTGAAACCACGTATCGATTCTCGCTGACGACGAGCATCGCGGGCGAGAAAGAATATACAGGCTCGTTCCGGACGACCGAGCCGAAGACAATGGAGCCGGTTATCGTGGACCCCGAAAACCCGAAGCATTTCCAGTTCGCCCGGTCCAGACGGCCCTTCTATCACATGGGTCTTACAGCCTATCACCTTCTGGATACCTCAAATGACGACCGGCAGATCGAAGAGCTGCTCGACTACTGCGTTCGTAACGGCTTCAACAAGGTGCGATTCCTGCTGACGGGGTACCCGAGAGATACCGACACTCGCAGCAGGGATGAGTATAATATCGAAGGTGATCCATGGAAGCTTCCCAACTACGGCGCGCCTCCCGGAGAGGTTAATCCGCTGCCGGCATGGCAGGGTGAGCCGCACAAGTATGATTTCACACGGTTCAACGTGGCCTATTGGCAGAAGGCTGATCGAGCGGTGCGTGCAATGAGGGCTCGCGGGATTGTCGCCACGTGCATAGTGACCATCGAAAAACAGAATCTGCCGCGTGAATATGGAACGCTGACCGAGCACGAAAAACGACTTTATCGCTACGCCGTCGCCCGTCTGGCGGCTTTTTCAAACGTCTGGTGGGATTTGGGCAACGAGCATATTGAATATAGAAAGCCGGACTGGGCCCCGAAAATGGGCCAACTCGTTAAAGAATGGGACCCTTACGACCGGCTCTGTTCGGCTCACGGCTACGCCGACTGGAATTACGATAACCAGCCATGGGCAGACTACATAATTACACAGCAATACGGAACGTGCAGTGAAGTCAATCAGCAGGTTCTGAAATATCTCCAGATATCGAAGCCTTACGTCAATGAGGAATACGGCTACGAAGGCAAACTGGACAAGCCCGCCCACGGTATGAATGCCGACTGGGTCAGGAAATGCCACTGGTCGATTGCTGCAGCCGGCGGATACGCCACCTACGGCGACTGGATGCCCGGAACCGCCTTCTACACCGGCCACATCGGAGAGGGCCGCGCACCCGCCCAGTTGCGTCATCTGCGCAGGACATTCGAGTCGATTCCATACCCGCAGATGACACCTCACAACGAGCTTGTCGGGGAAGGTGCATTCTGTCTGGCGAAAGAAGGCGAAGTCTATCTGGTTTACCTGCCCGACGGCGGAGAGACCGTCCTGCACGTCAAGCCCACTTCACAAGGCTGCAGGATCACATGGATCGATCCAAGAACCGGCAAACAGACAGAACCCTCAACGACCTCGGAAACGAAGATCGCCCTTAAAGCTCCCTCCCCGGGCGACTGGGCGGTTATAGTAAGGCCAAATATGTAAAAGCGGCAGGTCGCACATCTAATCCACATCAAGCTCGGCTACGGCTGCAAACGGCTTTCCGTCGAATCCGTTCAGTGCCACTAAACGAATAAAGCGGCCCTTCACGGGCACACTCAGACGTATCTTCTTAAGCTCAGTGCCTTTCTCGAAAGCGCCTTTCGCAGCCGGTACGCCCCAGTTCTCGCCGTCGGAACTGGCGTAAAATTCATATCCGCTAATCCAGCCGTTGTTCATGTCCTGCCGGGGAAGGTAGGAGATACCCTTGATCGTTGTCGCACTTGCCAGCTTGACCACGATTTCATGCGGGTAGTCCGCCGGAGCGGGCTGCCATGCTGTGTGCCATATAGTCGCAGGGTCGCCGTCGATGGCCTTGTAGCCTTCACAATCCGGTGCCTGACTGTCAACATTTATTACCTTGGCATCTTTGGACTGCATCGCGGAGGGCTTCGCGAACAAATCGCGGAGAACTTTCACGTCCAGGCTGTTCTGCGGGCGGAAAGCGGAACTGTCCACGTAGCTCAGCAGGCTGTGGAGCATCTGCCTTGCGGCAGGCCGTTTCTCAAGGTCGCTCTTCAGGTCGATACTGCAAACCAGCAGCTTGCCGCCGCTCACCCGTCCCTCGAAAACCAAGCCGAGCCTGCGGTTTGTGAACCAGTCGTCGATGACCTGAACGATGGGGCGCAATTCAGGCGGAAAGTCGTCAAGAATCATTATGCCGGATTTTGTCACGAGATCCCACCATTGCCAGTTGCTGTGATACTCGGTTGGAAAAGCCGCCAGGGCCGGGTGACTCGGGTCGCAGAGTATTCCCAGTGTGTGGGGGGCTTGTCTGCGCGTCCAGGCCGTATTCCAGAATATGCTCGAGAAGCCGGGTGGAACCCTGCCGGATGCATCTCCTTTGATTCTGCCGGGCTCCGGAAGAAGTACGACTTTGCCGCCAGATCTCAAAAAGCCAAGCGTTTCATCGTCCAGGGAGTTCGTAAGTCTAATCCCTTTCGGTACCGAGGTATCGACGTGGCCGGGGTAAACCCAGAAATCCCAGTTATTCGAATACGCAGTTCCGCCGAGCGATACTGTAAGCACAAATCTGCCGGCCTTCTTGACTGCGGCCAACGGCACGGAGATCTCGCCCAGTTCGACGGCGTTGCCCAGCTCGATGTCCCTTCGCTTCAGCTCGCCGGCGGCAATCTGGTTGCCTTCTGCGTCCGTGATCGACCAGAGAGGCAGTGCCTGCTCGATGGGGGCAGGTCCGAAGTGGGATACTTCGATCTTTGCCGAGAAAACCTCATCGTTTGTCCAAATCCTTTTCTTCATGCGGGCAAGCGGCACAGTCTCACTGCAGAAGCGATGATATTCCTCCGGCGTTACGTACCCTTTGGAATCCCAGAAAGGATCGAGAACGCCCACCAGGGCCGTGCCCTGCCCGGGGAAGTCGTGCAAATCGAGCAACTGGAAGCCGCCCATACCGGGCGTGCGCAGGGCCGATTCTATCTCCTCCTTGTAGCAAAGCGTTTGGAGTTTTCCCGATGCCATCAGGAAGTCCTCGGCCTGGTCCAGCATGTGGTTCCCCTTGAGGGTATCTCGGAAAATCTCGAAGTTGTAAGCCCTCGTGACTCCCGAATATTTGGCAATTTCCTTGAAGTTAGGGTAAGCGCACCACTGCCCGATTTCATGACTGACCACCGGGACATCGTATTTCTGCACAAAGTCCCTGTAGTCCGCGTATGTCTCGGGCGGACTGGCATTGATTCGGCTTCCCAGGCCAGCGCCCCATGCGTGGATGCGGGGAGCCGGCGTACTGTGATACTGATTCTCCTCAATGATCGGCCATCCCGCGGCACTTGTGTACAGCCGCCTCGGGTCCTTCTTCTTCCAGGACTCAACCAGCTTGCCGAGATATTGATTTTGATTCTTGCCGGCCGGTTCGTTGCCGTATGCCAACATGCAAAAAGAAGGATGATTGCCATAGGCTCTCAATATTCGATCACTCTCGGCGTAAATGAATTCGTCGATAGGCCGGCCGTCCCCTATGGCCGAGCCGGAGTTTGACCAGGCGGCGCATTCGACGTGCAGCATGAAGCCCATCTCATCGGCCGCCTTGAAAGCCGCTTCAGGCGGGCACCACGAGTGAAACCGCAGATGGTTGAGCCCGTGGGCCCCAGCCGCCCGGAAAATCTTCAACCAGTAGCCGGTTTCCATGGCGGGGTAGCCGGTCAGAGGAAAGATACAGCATTCCAACGTCCCGCGAAGAAAGGTCCTGCGTCCATTCACGGTAAAGTGCGTGCCTTCGGTACTTATCTGACGCATACCGAAATCTACGGCCTTAGAGTCCTTGAAGCCGTCGCCAGAAATCGAGACGGAGAGCCTGTACATATTCGGCGAGAACTCATCCCACAGCTTCACGTCCCGGCCCATGGGATAATCCAGAGCCACGTCGATGCTCTCGGTAGCCACGCCAAAAGGCTTGCTCAAACGGTTGACACGCGAATCCTTCGCGGCGTTAGACACCTTCGCAGATACAGTTAGCGTCCCGGAGACCTCACCGCCGCTAAATTTACGCAGGCTCACAACGACTCTCGCTTTCTTACCGGCAACATCAGGATAGACTTGAACATCCGAGATATGAACGTTGTCTGCCGCCTGCAACTGAATTTTCCCTACGATGCCGTTCCAATTGGTCTGTGTGTGGTCGGATACACTGTGGGCATTGACCCCCACTCCGATACGAACGGTATTGTCCACGCAAACACAGATGCTATGCCGGCCCGGAGGCAGGATGCCAATATCGTACTCGTGCGGAGTGCTCAGGCTGTTCCTGGTGCCGACGCGTTTGCCATCGACCCATACGTCGGACTCCCAGTGACATCGCTCCAGGAAAAGCGTTATTCTCCTGCCTCGCCAGCTCTCGGGCACAGTCACGGTCTTTTGGTACCAGGCCGGACCCACATAGTGCTTGAGAGGCGTCAGCCAGAAAGGAACCTTGACGGAACCGCCCTGCCGGTACTTCTCGTATTTCTCGTCGGTAAACCAGCTCTTATCGACAATCTGACCGGTCCACTGCGTGTCCATTGATACATCACCGCCAAAGCCGTTTTCCGCCGTCGAGCCCGGCAGCTTTATCTTCCCGGCAAGCTGCCGCTCGTACCACTTTTCGGATTGCCCAACGGCATTCGGATCCAACCGAAACTGCCATACGCCTGCAATATCGATAATGTCGGATTCGGTGTCTTTTGCCGGACGTGCCTGCTGCGAACGACAGCTCAAAACGCAGCCCGCGACAATCACATAAACCATCCATAGCTTCTTGCTGTTCATAATCTCAGGACCCCAACATTGAACCAAACGGCGGCTTCAGATTTTCTTCACACGTGGTGATTCTAACCTTTTTCAGTCTTTCCTTCAAGCAGGCTGGTCAATGCCGCGATGCGAAGCTCGAGGGCCTTTATTTCTCGCCTGATGCTGTTCCTGTGGATCATCTGCCATGCAAATATTTTGGTAAGAGCAATGAACTGGCAGCCGCAGATAAAGATAGCAGCGTACATGATCTGAGATTTTGCCTGGTCAACCTCGAAGAATTTGATGGCACTATAGATTGCCACACCGACAATGATAAGGCCCCATACCCAGACGAATATTACGATAGAGAGCATTCTCCTGTTGTAGAAGTCCCTTAACATCGAACCGATGGTGTCTTCCCGCGGCTCGTCGTATGTACCGTCGATTATTTTCCTGATCTGCTCGTCGTTCATTTTCTTCTCCTTTCGGCTTATTCGATATTTTTTTGCCAAAGTTCTTTTAGCTCTTTTCTCGCCCCGTGCAGTCGCGATTTGACCGTCCCGTTTGGAATTCTTAAGGCCGTACTTATCTCAGGGACGCTGAGCTGTTCGAAGTAGTACAGGCTCAGCACCACTTTCTTCCTCATGTCCAGTTTATCCAGCAACTCTCGAATGCCGGTGTCCTTCTTCTCCATCCGCTCATGGTCCGGCAATTCTTCAATACTTGTCTTCTTGGCGGACCTGTTCTTCTTTATCCAGTCGCTCGCCTTGTTCGTAACGATCCTGTACGCCCATGACCTGAATCTCGCCGGGTCGTTCAATCGGGACAAGCCGCGGATTATGCCAAGCCAGCTCTCCTGCGTTATGTCCCATGCCGCCTCTGTATCGCCGGTCAGATGAAAAGCATATCGCCAGAGGCGCTTCTGCCATCGCGACACCAGCGTCTCCAGTGCCTTGACGCTGCCGCTCTGGCAATCCATTACTAATATCTCATCAACAAGTTGTTCGACCGGTCTATCCACTCTATTTATCATAGTCTATCTTCTCCGCCTCGCGGTTCATTTTTTTCTCGGCGATTCTACAGGTACCGGCAGAAAAACGTCGGAGTCCAGGCGCAACGGCGGGCACCAAGGCAGGAAATCCCGCGGAGGAGGTTGATTGATTACGGCAAATCTGGTAAACTTTTTGAACATAGAGTCGGCAATTTGGCCGAGCGAAATGAATATCAAGAATTCGGAAAGTGAGGTCGTCATGTCGTCCTGCCTTCAACGCCAGTTCGTATCATCTCTTATCGTAATTGTCTGCCTGGCATCAGCAACTTTGTTCTTATCTGCAACGCGCGGCCAGACCCCAACGCCGGCGCTGTCACCGCTTGTAAGAGTGGTAGATTTGGATGTCGGAGAATCTCAGACTGTGGAACTCTGCGATGGTTCGCAGGCGACTGTCAAGCTGCTCAATCTGAAGGAGGCGCGAGACAGCCTCCGCGATGCGGTTCGCCGGGCGGAAGTGACTGTTGAAGTCAACGGCCGGAATATTTCCATGGTATCTTCGACGTATCGCCTGCCTCCCACCGTCGCCGGAGTGCAAATCGACTGCCCGGTTACCAAAGGCTATCTGCAGAAGAGCAGTAAAGAAAACGCATGGGGACTCGAAAAGGACGCCAGGCTCCGACTCTGGCCCGCCGGCTCGCCGCTGATAAGGCCGGGCACCTTTGTCTATCCGGCCGGGCAGAGATGGTTCGCCACCGACACCCAAATGGCTAACGTGCCCTGTTTTGTCGATGGCGGCGAAGTCCCCGCCAATAAAAACATCTACTACCATTACGGGCTCGATTTCGGCGGTGCAGAGGGCTTGGTCGATGTGCTTGCCGCTACGGACGGCCTGGTGATATCGGCCGCTCTGGAGAGACTGCCCGGGTACGAAGACTCACCCGTCACGCCCCGGTACGACGTGATTTATTTACTCGATGAACGAGGCTGGTTCTATCGTTACAGTCACCTGTATAAGATCGCCGATTCGGTAAGGCCGGGCCGGCGAGTCAAGATGGGTGAGAAAATCGGCATCCTCGGAAAAGAAGGCGGCAGCGGCGGATGGACGCACCTGCACTTCGACATAACTTGCAGGCAGCCGTCGGGAAAGTGGGGCATTCAGAACGGCTACGCGTTCATCTGGGAAGCATACCAGCGCCAGTATCAGCCGAGCATCATCGCAGTAGCCCGGCCCCATCAACTTGCCTGGGCGGGCGACATTGTTGAACTGGACGCCACGCGTTCCTGGAGCAGTACCGGTGAAATATCGAAATTCGAATGGACTTTCTGCGACGGAACCTCCGCCGCCGGTCCGAAGGTGCAGCGCACGTACGCAAGAAGCGGCGAATATAATGAGATCCTGAAAATCACCGATTCGGCAGGCAACATTGATTATGACTTCGCCGTCGTCCAGATACATGACAAGGTAACGAGCGACAAATTGCCCCCAGCCATCCACGCCGCCTATTACCCGACCTTCGGCATCAAGCCGGGCGATGAAGTCACGTTCAAAGTGCGTACTTTCAACACCACCTACGGCAAGGAGACATGGGACTTCGGGGACGGCAGTCCGAAGGCAAACGTTCAATCAGACGGGAATGTTCAGGTGCACAATCCGCAGGGCTACGCCGTCATAAAGCATCGCTATGAGAAAGCTGGGCACTACATAGCATCCGTCGAGCGCACCAACGAGCGCGGCCAGCGGGCTATAACTCATCTGCACGTTCGCGTAGGTATTGGCGATTGACGCCGCCAATATTGAGAGTATCGACCTCGAACTCATCCACAGGCCGCATTAGGTGCGTCGGCATTTCCATCGGCATCTGCAAGGATTTTCGGGATTGACTCCTCCATCATGGACGTCGCACCCTTTCGCACCATCTTAGCCGTAGCGATGGCCTCCTTTATCTCCTGCTCACTCGCGCCGTTTTCTCTGGCCTTGCTCACATGGTATTTGAGGCAGGGCTGGCAGTTCGCCGTGACCGACGCTCCAATCGCAATCAGCTCTTTAATCTTGGTATCCATAGAGGACTCCTTAAGCAACGGGCTTGGCGCCTTCCAGCAGGCCGCGGATGTCCCGGATGCCCACGCCGGGACCCTGGGGAACCGACAGGGCCCCGTCTCTAATCCGCAGAGCCGGGTCGAACCAGTTGCTGTATTTCTCGATGTTCCTCTTGTACTCCTGGTACAGGCCGATGTCCGGCGTACACGAGGCAAAGTGCAGCATGTAGATGAATCCAAAACCGCCCGAGATGTGAACGGTAGTCGGCATCCCCGCGACGGCGGCCATGCGAGCCACCCGAGTCGAGCGAATCAGCCCGCCGTAGTAATGGAGGTCCGGCTGGACGATATCCACGCCTCGGTTATAGATCATCCAGCGGAACCGGCGCTGGCTGAATTCCTGCTCGCCTCCGGCAACGGGTATCGCCAGGACATCAGTCACTTTCTTTGTATCTTCCAGGTGATCGAAGGGACAGGGCTCCTCGAAATAGACCGCGCCGATATCTTCGAGCATCCTTCCGACCTCGATAGCTTTCGGCGGGTCGTAAGAACTGTTTGAATCGGCGTGGATATCGATCTTATCGCCTAACGTCTTGCGGGCCAGGGGAATCAGCTTCTCGGTCCGTCCGGGAATGGCATCAGCGTTCCTGCTCATGCGCCCGCCCACTCTGAACTTGACGGCACTGGCGCCTGTCTCCTCGACAAGGCCCGCAAGATATTCGACCTCTTCTTCCGGCGTCGAGTCACGGCGTCCGCTGGCTACGTAGAAGGCGACCTCCTGCCGGACCACGCCGCCGAGCAGTTGCCCCATGGATTTGCCGTTTACCCTCCCAAGCATGTCCAGGATGGCAAATTCGACCCAGGCCACAGGACACCACAGTGCAAGGCCCTGAAGCTTGTAGTTGCTGCTGTGCCTGTAAACGCCCCAAAGGTG
>JBDREF010000276.1:0-8793 GCA_043820045.1 Planctomycetota bacterium
TCTATAATCCCGTCCTTAGCGGCAGTGAGCTTGTCGATAAGCTCTTTGCCCTGCTCATCGAGCCGACCAAGCTGCGAGTCGAGTTTCTTCGTAAGCATCGGGCCCGAACGGGAGGCCAGGTTTGCGAATTTGCCGACTAAATCAGAGTTGATTTTGTTTACGAAGTCCTCCATTTTCAAATCTATATCTTCGATGCTTTCGGTTAGTTTGCTTGCGTAGTAATACCGGAGGTATTCGGGATTCAAGTGTTTGGCGTAGGTGCTTGCTTTTATAAATGTCCCGCGAGACTTGCTCATTTTTTCGCCGTTGACGGTTAGAAATCCATGAGCGAAGAGCTTGTCGGCAGTACGGAATCCGGCCCCCATTAACGTTGCGGGGAAAAATAATGCATGAAAATATATAATATCTTTGCCGATGAAATGATAAAGCTCATATTCATTACTGTTTGTATCGGCGGAATTGTCGCCCGGCCAGAGTTCATTAAAATCGAGGTTGTTTCTATCGCAGTAGTTTTTGACTGAAGCCATATATCCAATGGGCGCATCCAGCCAGACGTAAAAGAATTTGTTTTCTTCTCCAGGGATTTTGAATCCGAAATATGGGCCGTCACGAGATATGTCCCAGTCTTTCAAACCGGCGTTAAACCATTCATCGAGCTTGTTTGCCACCGATTTTTGTGTATGTCCACCGGCGATAAGGTCCCTGAGTTGTTGTTCGTAATTGTCAAGTTTGAAGAAGTAATGCTCGGATGTTTTCAGGACAGGTCTGGTTCGGCATATGGAACAATAGGGATTAATCAGATCGGTTGGTTGATACGTAGAGCTGCAAACCTCACAGGAATCGCCATATTGGTCTTCGGCTTTGCACTTTGGACACGTACCTCGAACAAACCTGTCCGGCAGTGACATTTTACAGTTTTCACAGTAGGTCTGTTCCACGTCTCGTGTGACGATTGAGCCGGCCTCGTTCAAACGATTGAAGATCAACTCGCTGAAGTATTTATTTTCAGGTGAGTGGGTCGAGTAAAAATTATCGTATTCGATATAAAAATCGTCAAAATCCTTTTTGTGCTCTTTGTGCATTTGTTCGATTAGCTGTTCAGGGCTTATACCCGCCGCACGGGCACTTATCATGATAGGTGTGCCGTGAGTGTCATCGGCCCAAAAGTAGAAACATTGGTTGCCGCACATCTTCTGGTATCGTACCCAGATATCAGTCTGGAGATATTCTACTAAATGCCCTAAGTGTATAGGGCCGTTTGCATAAGGTACGGCTGAGGTTACAATGATCTTTCGAGGCATCTTTCTTCCCTGGTGATTATTGCTCCTTCTCTTTCCTTGTTTTTTCCTTGTTATTTTTTGGAGGTTTCTCTTTCTCTTTCTCTTCCTTTGTCGATTGGGAGGCGGCAATTATCTCAATTTCTTCGACAGGGGTGGCGATTCTTTCTCCACTTTGGTATTCGATCATTACAAGCTGAGTTAATATCTGGGTATCCACGACTTTACCCTCGCCCTGTTTGGTTTTTACCCTGGCATTCTTTTTCGGCAGTCTTTTTTTAAGGTCCGTGTAGTTGTCGTCCTCATATCGCAGGCAGCACTTCAATCTACCGCAGTAGCCGGAGATTTTTGCCGGATCGAGGGTGGCCTTTTGCATCTTGGCCATTCGCATATTGACCGGTTTTAAGTGTTTGAGAAATCGCTGGCAGCAGCATTGTTGCCCGCAACTCTCGACATCGCCAAGAAGTTTGGCTTCATCGCGCGAACCGATCTGCCTCATTTCGATTCTTGTCTGATATTCCTGCGCCACTTTCCTTACCAGCTCGCGAAAATCCACCCGCCCGTCGGACATGAAGTAGAAGACGATGCGTTCGCCGCCGAAGAGGTGTTCCGCATCGACTATTTTCATCGGCAACTTCATTTCCCTGGTGAAACGCCGGCAGCATTCCATCTCTTCCTTAACGATTTTCCGCAAGTGCCGCTCCTCGCTTACGTCGGCGGCGGTAGCGTAACGGATGAACTTGCCGGCCTGACCGCGCGGGAAATCGACGTCGTTACCGTCGAAGTATTCTATCATCTGTTCTTCGCTCAGCCGAAACTGACCGCCTTTGTAGGAGGTAAGCCGGCCGACGAGGTGGCCTAATTCAAGCCCCCTGGCGGTCTTGACCACTACGCGGGTCTGGACTTTGGGCACGGCGTTCTCATGGTGTTCGAAGAGGCCGAGTGCACCCATTCGCCCGTAGCTAACCAACATGTACTTCTTATGTTTAACCTGTTTGGCTCTTGTTTCTGAGCTTCTTGCCATCTGAGCTACCTGGATTCGTGCGATTGTAAAGTCATTCTATTGTTAAACCCGTATTCTATCAGAATCGGCGAGACTTAACAACAGTTGTTCGAAAATAAGCTTTTCATTGACGCTGGACTCAATCCAACGCAGCATCTTGTAGCAGTTGAGTATCTCTTCGGCCGCTCGCTCGGCGTCAAAACGGGTGGCCAGCTTCTCTATCTGCTTTAGCTGGTCGAAATTGACCGCCTGTTCAGCCGCTGTTACGCTCAGCTTCATCACGTCATTCAGGGCCGATATGATTATCTGCAGCAGCGTCTTTGTGGCTCTTCGATTGATATCGGTCTTGCTGGTGGCCTCGTCGAGACCCGTCCAGACCGCGGCGATTTTCTTGCTCTTGGCCAGAATTTCATCGGCAAGGTTCAGGGAATCAGCGAATTCGTAGCCTGCCAGAGAGCTTATCAGGTCCTTCTTGGTCTCGTAAAGGCTTGCATCGGCCAATTCGAGCTGCGCCCATTGACACGCAGTACCCAGGCTGCCCTGCGCCAAGCGAGCAAAGTACCGGGCCGGCTCGGCCTGCAGGCCCATATCCTCCAGTCTCGCAGTTATCCTGGATTCGTCTATCGGGCCGAACCGGATTGCCTGGCACCTTGATTTCGTCGTGGGAAGCAGCTTTTCCAGACGGGTGCAGAGCAGGACAATGCAGCAGTATTCGGGCGGCTCTTCAAGGACTTTCAGCAGGCTGTTTTGCGAAGCGTTGTTCAGCCTCTCGCCTTCGCTTACCACGAAAACCTTTCTCTGCGATAACGTCGGCCGGGTCGATACCTTTGCTATCAGAAACTCCCGGATGACGTCTATGGGCAAATCGACCGGCGTTTTCCGGCCTTTATTGTCTTTGGTGAATTCGAGCAGTTCCTTGTAAACGTGATTGAAGTCCGGGTGTGAGCCGGCCTCGAAGAGACGGCAGGACTCGCATGAGCCGCAACTATCGGCAAAGCCGTTCTCAATACCGGGGCTTTTGCACAGCAGCAGCTTTGCCCACTCGCGGACGGTCCTGAACTTGCCGACGCCTTCAAGCCCGGCAAAAATATACGCATGGGCCCATTTGCCCGAAGCAAACGCCCGCTGCAATATATCAATCGCCCTGTCCTGGCAGAAAATTTCTTTGAATGACATTAAAGATCAGCCACAGATTACACAGATTTCTCAGATTTATTCCATTATGCTACAAGACCATACGTTTGACTTCGACAGAGGGACCAAAGTTGATAATATCGGCAGTAAGCTCTTTATGTTTGTATTCCACCATTTGAAGTATATCCAATTCAGTGTAATCAGTGAAATCTGTGGCTAAAAAACCCTTTAATTTCCTCTGTCACCTTTTTGTGGATCGCATCAACGTCCGCGGTGGCATCGACCACCACAACATCTTCGCGCTGCTCGGCCAACTGCAGAAAACCCTCGCGGACTTTCCGGTGATAGCCGTCCCCCTTAGCCTCCATCCTGTCCAATTGCCGGTCCAGCCTCTGCGAAGCGGTTTTAAGGTCCACATCGAGAATTATCGTCAAATCAGGCCAGACTCTTTCGAGACAGTCGGTCGCAATCTTTATCACCTTCTCCACGCCAAAACCGCCGGCGAAACCTTGGTATGCACAGGTGCTTGAGAGCCACCTGTCCAGCACAACGCACTGATCGGACTGCAGGGCCGGGCCTATCTGTTCGAGCCAGAGCTGCGCCCGTGCGGCCATGTAGAGCAGCAGTTCCGTCCTCGTCTTCATCGCCAGGTGTTCGGGATTTAGCAGTATTTCTCTTATCTTTTCGCCGATAGCGGTGCCGCCCGGATCGCGAAATCTGCATGTCGGCACGCCCTGTTCCTGCAACCACTGAACCAACAGACCCGCCTGCGTACTCTTCCCGCAGCCGTCCGGGCCGTCAAGCACGATGAATTTGCCTTGCAGCTTGTCCTTCAAGTGCGATTCCTCGCCGAGCTTTCTTCCATATCGGTACGGCCGACAATCGGCCGTTGCAGAGCACACAATAGCATCTGACAAGCGGCAAAACAACCTATTTATGGCTGCGCAATAGCTCGCTACTCTATTTTGATACCATCGACAGAGGCTGATATGTCTGCGGCATGCGGTGACGCGGTCCGATGGAACGCCAGTGCCCGACCCATTCCATGCATTCATACTTGTTCAGGTCGATCTCGGCCCAGAACACGCCCTCCCTGCCCTCGCTCGAAGCCAATATCTTGCCCATCGGGTCGATGACGAGGCTGTTGCCGCCGTACACCGAGGGGACCATATAGACGCCGTTGTCGCGTGCCCGGACGCGAAAGGTGGTTTCACCATTGACCTGGCCGTCCTCGTCCGGCAGCGTGTTGCCCCAGGTCGGGGCGAAGATGATCTCCGCCCCCTGGAGTGCGAACATCTCCGCCGCCTCGGGGAAGAACCAGTCGTAGCATATCTGAATCGCGACCTTGCCGAAATCCGTCTCGAAAACGGGATATTCATGGCCCGGCCTAACGCCCTGCTTCCATTCCTCGCGCGGAAGGTGCACTTTGCGATATTTGCCCGCGAGCCGCCCCTGCCGGTCGAGCAGTACGGCGGTATTATAGACGACATCGCCGACCCGCTCCGTCAGACCGGCAACGACCCAGATTTTGTTCCTCTTCGCCGCTTCGGCCAATTTCTCACTGACAGGCCCCGGTATCGGCTGCGCGCGGTCTTCGATAGTAGCTGACGTACCGACGGCGGTAATCGTCTCGCCCAAGCACACGATATCGAGCCCGAGCTTGCCCGCCGCATCGACCTGATCGCACCAGAGCTTGAGGTTCTTCTCCGGCGTGCTGTTCTTCGGCCGCAGATACACGGTGCCGACCTTGACTTTCCGCGGTGCAGGCGCCGGCGCCGCGCGCACGCTCACTTCTTTCCACAGCACCGACCCACCCTGAGGCCACTTGACCTCCAGCGACAGCCGGGCACCGTCGGCATTGTCCGGCGCTACAAGCACATCATCGAACCGCGCCAGATCACCCTCTACAACCGGCCCTCGCACAAGCATCCCGGCCGGATGCAGCATTTTGCCGCCGCGAGTCCAGCTTACCCGCACTAACAGCGAGTGATAAGCCACCGTAACATCGCGCAAGCGACATTCCGCCTTAACCGCATAGGCTTTTCCGCCTTCAATACCTTTAATATCCTGAAAAACCCCACCCACAGCGTACGGGTCCGCCCCATCAATCAAAAGCCCCCCGCCGGCATCGGCCCTGACCCTGCACGCCGCCTTCTCCCACGCAGGCTCCCAGACCGACCACCCTTCCGGCACCTGGCCCGTCCCCGCCGCCTCAAACCTCGGATTCGACACCAGTTCATCCACCCCGAATGTTTGCCCGGTAACCAACACCAGACCCGCAAAGCAAACAACAATACCCCTCGTTGACAGACAGCCTCTCATTTTCGATCCCTTCAATATTCAGATTCTTTCAACACGCAGGATTTGCTCAACGAAATATGAAAAAACGTATTGTTGATTTCCCATCCTTTTCCGGATAGCTCGTAATTGCCACGGCATTCTCCGAGAGCTTTTCATTATATCGGCAGACACTTGTCAGGCAACTCAAATCCAGTTAGACTGCCCTGATAGTATGTGTTGGAATTCTGCTGGCAGATTGGTGGTCGGTGAGAACACGATAGCAAGCAAGGTTTTGACAGGAGCAAGAACAGGATGGCTGACGGTGTGTTGAAGGTTGCTACTTGTCAGTTTGCCGTGGGGCGTTCGATCACACGAAATTCGCGGGCAATCTGCGATTTTCTGCGCAAAGCGCACAAGGCCGGGGCGGACATCGTGCATTTTTCCGAATGCGCGCTTAGCGGCTACGTGGGCACGGACTTTCCTAACTTCGAGGGATACGACTGGGAGTTGCTTGAAGAAGAGACGCAGAAGATAATGGCGCTTACGGCCGAACTTGCCCTCTGGGTCGTTCTCGGCAGTACTCACAGATTGACCGAGCCGAACAAGCCGCACAACAGTCTGTACCTGATAAATCCCAAAGGCAAAATCGTTAATCGATATGACAAGCGGTTCTGCACGCCGGGCGACCTGAGAAGAATGACGCCGGGTAACAGGTTCGTAAATTTCAAAGTGAACGGCGTCAAGTGCTCGCTGCTGATATGCTTCGACCTGCGATTCCCCGAACTCTATCGAGAATTGTACAAGCACAAAGTCAACTGCATTTTCCAGTCCTTTTACAACGCGCGGCAGAAAGGCCCGAGCGTGCATACGCACATCATGCGACAGACAATGCAGTGCCGGGCGGCGACGAACCATTTCTGGGTGAGCATGTCGAATTCGAGCGGGTACTACTGCCCCTATCCATCGTGCTTTATTCAGCCGGACGGCCGGATAATCCGACAACTGAAGGCAAATCGCGCAGGTCTGATGGTTAACAAAGTCGATTTGAGCAGGAAATTTTACGACCCGATGGCTGATTTCCGCGACATGGCCATCGCCGGAACGCTGCACAACGGCCGGGAAGTCATCAACGACCTGCGCTCAACCGACACGAGAAGCCTTTAGAGGCGCAGGCGAACATGAGGCCGGCCTGCTGCGTATTAACGCTGGAAATTCCTTGCTTGCAGGCGTATTTTTCACTAAACTACAGGTCGTTATTTAGTCGAAAGTTACATCACAATTTGATTTGGAGATAAGACTATGAAACGCGACTATTCTTTTATCATCTGCCTCATTGTCAGTCTTGCACTGTTTGTGCAAAGCGGCTGTCAGAATCAGGCCAAATCGTCCGCAGGGCCGCTCACCGAGACCGGCGAACCGCTCCAGCGGGTTGAAGGCACGCCGCAGTCCGATAAGCCATCGCCCAAGATCACCTTCGAGACCACGGGCCATGATTTCGGCGAGGTCGGGCCGAACATTGATAACGTCGGCGAGATTAAGTTCACAAACGCCGGAGAAGGGCCGTTGGAGATCACGAAGGTCGGGAAATGTTGCGGCGTCGTGGTTACATTGGACAAGATGGAATACGAACCCGGCGAAAGCGGGGCGCTGCAAGTGAAGTGGAAATCAGGCTCTTACCCGACGACGTTTACCCGCCAGGTGGTCATCCACAGCAACGACCCGGCAAACCCCGCTGCAACCCTGACCATAACGGCCAAAGTCGTGAACCGGATCGCCTTCGAGCCGAATAGATTGAAGCTCTTCCTTGACGAGGAGAACGCCGGCTGCCAGAAAATCGCCATCAGAAGCCTTGACGACAAGCCGTTCTCGATAACTGGATTCGCATCGACCGGTGATTGCATCGCCGCCGACTTTGATCCTTCCGTGGAAGCGACGAAATTTGTTCTTGAACCCAAAGTCTATGCGGAAAAGCTGCAAAAGAATCTCAAAGGGCGCATCAGCATCGGCACGACTCATCCGGAAGGCAAATCAGCCGATATTCTCTTCGATGTCATGCCGAAATATACGGTCAGCCCGCCGCTGCTTATCATTTTCGACGCTCAACCGGAGAAGCCGACATTGAGAAAAATCTCCATACTGAACAACTACCGCAAGGACTTCGAGATTGAATCAGTAACGTCCAAAGGTAACGTAATCGGCGTCAAGATGGTCGAGCAAAAGAAAGTGTCCAACGGATACCAGCTCGATCTTGAGCTGACCCCACCTGCGGCCGCGGATAAAGTTAGATTCACCGATACGTTAAATGTGAACCTCAAGGGCGGCGAGAAGCTGTCAGTTACGTGCAACGGCTGGTATTCGGGCAGGAAAGCCAAGCCCAAGCCTGAAGCTGGAGAGTAAAGGTCGTTTGAATATCCGTTCCAGAGCTAAGAAAAAGCTGTTTGTCGCACTGTTTCTGACGGGGCTGATCGCTGGGGTCTCGTGTGAGGTGGCTGCGCCGACAAAGGGTCCAAAGCAGGAAAGACCACGCGGCGGCACGGATGCGGTCAGCATCTTCCTCACGGGCAACGTCCTCGGGACATTGAAGCCCTGCGGCTGCTCCGGCGGGCAGCTCGGCGGGCTTGACAGGCGCCCGGCCATATTCAACGCCGTACCCAGGGGCAAAAGGCTGGTTTTGGACACCGGCTCGCTCGTAAGAGGCGACAGCGATCAGGAGCTTATCAAGTACAGCATCATAATGCAGGCGATGGGCCTTCTCGACTACGATTTGGTCAATCTGACGGAAGAGGACCTCGAAACAGCACGCAATCTCGGATTGCTGGACAGTTCCTCTGTCACCCTTATAAGCCCCTATGGAACCGGCGAGATAGCGGGACCATTTCAAAAGCAATACGTGTTGGATGGCGAGAATATCACGATATCAATCGCAACCTTCGATCCTGAGACATCCCCGATAGAGCAGGTTCGGGAATTCTTCCCCGCACGCAAGGGCGGTCAAAAGGACGTCAACATCCTGATCATAAGCGGGCGCAACGATGCCGTCATATCTTCGATATCGCAAACGGGAATTGTTGACTGCATCATTTGTCCCGCCGAATCCGA
>JBDREF010000277.1:0-9204 GCA_043820045.1 Planctomycetota bacterium
GCCGTGGCAATCTATTTCTTCCCGAGAACTGAGATTGCTTCGCTTCGCTCGCAATGACGTTCGTCCACTTCAAATCGGCATTGGTAGGGTGTGCAAAATTCTGTTTTTGCACACGCGGACCGGGGCGCCGTATACAGCAAGCTGATTGAATCCGCGTGTGCAACAAGTTGCACACCCTACAGCTTAGGCAGAAGCATCCATCAGCCCTGTTTCAAATTGAACGCTTTTGGGCGGTTATTATAGGCCTGTTCGCCGTAGGCATAAAGCGTTAAATCCAAAACTGCAAACAGGTTAGATTAGGCCGCCGTCTCGCGTGCGCCGAGCATTGGCTTTTTTGCGAAATAAAGCTTGTCAAGGTGCAGGTTTTAGTGTAGATTACGCCGTTACCTATTTGGTGTGTGAGCCGGATATTTTTGACCCTTTTGGCATTTTGGCGCAGAGGTTTATTATGACAGGAAATTCTAAGCGTTCAGCGATTGAACCCCCAGCAAACGTTGTACTACCACCCGACCGGTCTATACCTCCGAACCGGACTGTAACTATGAAAGCGAATTTTAACAGAGCGGCCCTGGCCGAGGCGCTGGGCCTGCTGACATCGGTGGTGCCGAGCCGGACCCCAAAGCCGATCCTGCGGTGCGTGCAAATCGTCGCCGGCGAGAAAGAGGTTCGGATTTGTGCGACGGACCTGGAGGTAGGCATCAACTACCTGATCTCCGAGGTCCAGGTCGAAAAGCCGGGCGAAGTCATCATCCCGGCGGACCGGCTGGCGGCGATTGTCCGCGAGAGCGTCGATGAGGTTCTGGTGCTCGAAGCCGTCGAGGCCACCTGCCATATAAAAGGCGCCGACAGCCACTTTACGATTTACGGCCACGAGCCCGGCCAGTATCCGGCAGTACCGGATTTCGACGGCAACGCCGAGATTAAGGTCGGGCTTTCCAGTCTCCAGGCGGGCATCGAGCAGTGTCTTTTCGCTACGGCCAAAGAGAGCAGCCGTTATGCTATCAACGGCATACTCTGGGAGATAAAGGACAAGAAGCTTATGCTGGTCGCCACCGACGGCAGGAGACTGGCGCGCACCAGGGTCAGTTTGGCTTCGGCTCCGAAGGGCCAGGCGCCGGTGAATCTAATAGTGCCGGGAAAGGCTATGGGCCTGTTGGATAAGATCGGCGGCAGCGAGAAAGATACCGTTGCGATCAAGCTTGCTGACAACCAGATTCTGATAAGCTGTGCGAATGTTGTCATAAGCTCGAACCTGGTCGAAGGCAACTTCCCGAAGTACGAGGACATTATCCCGACCGATTACGACAAGAAGCTGACGCTCTCGACCGAGGCGACTTTGAGTGCGGTTCGCCGGGCCTCGCTGTTAGCCAGCGAGGAATCGAGAGGGATAAAAATCTCGGTTGAAAAGGAAAGAATCGTGTTCTCGGGAAGAGCGCCGGAGACGGGCGATGCGCAGGTTGACATGCCCGTCGAATATAAAGGCGAGCCGATTGAAATAGGCTTTAATCCGCAATTCTTAATTGACGTTCTGCGCGTGATCAAGACGCCGGATTTCGACTTTGAATTGGGCCAGTCGGACAGGCCTGGTCTGATTAAGAGCGGGACGAATTTTCTTTACGTCCTGATGCCGATTAACCTGGGATAGCTTACACCAACGAGTCGCAAACGAGCCCGGAGGCTTTGTAAAGTCATCATCATGGATGAAGTCGAACTACTGCAAAATGCCCTCAAGCGGCGAAGAGCAAAGAAACCGAACCGCACGTTCAGGTTAGGTCAGGTTGCCGAGCAGATTATGGCCGAGCGGATTTCGCCGCGCCGGGAGAGATTCAGCCGTTTGGCGGAAGTGTGGGATCAAATACTGCCGGCGGAATTGTGCCGGCATTGTGAAATTGCTGATATCTCCGGCGGCCACCTGGTAGTGCAGGTGGATTCGCCAGTATATATGTACGAGCTGCAATTGTGCAGTTCAGAGCTTCTCAACGAGCTGCAGCGGCAATGTCCGAGGCTTCGGCTGACGAAGATCAAGTTTGTTGTCGCATGATAAGTTACTCCCATGCGGGCAGTTTGAAGAAGTTGGCATCCCGGGAAATTCAATAGTTCATCGGTTGACGATGACGATATACAGGAAAGAGGAAGAGAGTTGATATGACGGAACATAAATATGATGCCGAGAACATAAAGATCCTTGGGGGGCTGGAAGCGGTTCGCAAACGCCCGGATATGTACATCGGCGACCGCGGGAGCGGAGGTCTGCATCATCTGGTCTATGAGGTGCTGGACAACTCCATTGACGAGGCATTGGCGGGGTATTGTCAAAACGTAAGCGTCCAGATTCACCCCGACGGCAGTTGCGCGGTTGAGGACGACGGCCGGGGCATACCGGTCGAGAAGCACAGGGAAGCGAAGGTAAGCGCTTTGGAGGTCGTACTCACCACGCTGCACGCCGGCGGCAAGTTTGACAACGATAGTTACAAGGTGGCCGGCGGACTGCACGGCGTGGGCGTCAGTGTGGTCAACGCGCTGAGCGAATGGCTCGAAGCCGACGTGTATCGGGACGGAAAGCACTATCATTTCGAGTGTGCCCGGGGCATTGCGAAGGGCAGGGCGAAAGAAATCGGCTCGACCGGCAAGCGCGGTACGAAAATAACCTTCAAGCCCGATGAAGAGATTTTCGGCGATACCGAATTTGCATACGATACTTTGCTGAAACGAATAAGAGAATTAGCCTATCTCAACGGCGGGCTCCAGATATCCTTCAAAGACGACAGAAACAAGAAAAAGGAAATGTTCAAATTCGAGGAGGGGATCCGTGCGTTTGTCAGACATCTAAACGAGGGCAAAGAGACGCTCCATAAAGATGTCATCTACCTGGCCAAGGAAGACCGGCAGGCGATGCTGAGCTGCGAAGTTGCTCTTCAGTACAACGACGGCTACAACGAGAACGTGCTCGTTTTTGCCAACAACATTCGCAACATCGACGGCGGCACGCACCTTTCAGGCTTCAGGACGGCTCTGACCAGGACGATGAATTATTATGCGCGGAGCAATAATCTGGTGAAAAACGGCCAGGCTACGACCGGCGAGGACTTGCGGGAGGGCCTGACAGCGGTGGTGGCTGTGAAACTTGCCGACCCGCATTTCGAAGCGCAGACGAAAGTCCGGCTTACGAATCCAGAGGTGGGTAGCTTCGTTGAGACAACGGTCAACGAGCAATTGGGTCATTTTCTCGAGGAGCATCCGGCGGAGGCGAAACGGATTTTGAACAAGGCTATCCAGGCTGCCGCCGCCAGGGAGGCGGCGAGAAAAGCCCGCGAGCTGACCAGGCGCAAGGGAGCGCTTAGCACCACCAGCCTGCCGGGTAAATTGTGGGATTGCGCCAGCCGGGAGAAGTCGACTACGGAGGTCTTCATCGTCGAAGGCGACTCGGCAGGCGGCTCGGCAAAGGCCGGGCGAGACAGGAATATCCAGGCGATACTGCCGTTGAAAGGAAAGATTCTCAACGTCGAGAAAGCACGTCTTGAGAAGATGCTGGCGCACGACGAGATTCGGACCATTATCAGCGCCTTGGGAACCGGCATCGGCGCCGACGAATTCGATTTGGCCAGGTGCAGATACGGAAAAGTGATATTGATGACGGACGCCGATATCGACGGCGCGCATATTCGAACGCTGCTGCTGACATTTTTCTTCAGGCAGATGCCGCAGTTGTTCCTGGCAAATATGATTTTTATCGCTCAACCGCCGCTTTATGAGGTCAAGGCCAAGGGCAAGAAGCAGTCCGAGTACGTTCTCAGCGAGAACCAGATGCGCAAGCGCATGATCACTCGCGGCCTGGAGGGCACCGAGCTTATCATCGCAAACGGCAAGAACGGCAAGGGTGCGGACGGCGAGCCGCAGTCCAAAAGCGGCCGGCAAAAGACCGGCGAGCAGGCCGTCGAATCGCGTGTTTCAGGAAAAGCGGTCGCCGAGCTTGTGAAGATATTGGCCGAGGCCGAGCGCATCATAACGGTTCTGAACAGGCGAGGCATCAACTTCATCGATTTTGTCGGGGCCTATTACAGTCCGTCCAAAGGCGGATTGCCGCAGTTTCGCGTCTGCGCCGAGGGCCGGGAGGAGGCTTATTACAAAAGGGAGGAGTATGAAAAGCGGCTCGAGGAGCTGAAGCGACGAACCGAGACGTCGGCCGAGGGGCAAGAGGAGGAAGAAGATATTGTTGCCGAGGAGCTTCACGAGGTTGATCGGATCAATCAGATCAACGAGCAGCTCAAAACTCAATTTGGGCTGGAGTTGACGGATTTCCTGTTGAAGCCCTCCCGAACCGTTTCGGGTGAAGCTCTGCCGACAAAGTTCCGGCTCGTTAACGGCGAAGATAAATATGACATCGCTTCGTTGGGCGATATCTGCACCGGAATCAGGCAGATAGGTGGTAAAGGAATTGAGATCAAGCGTTTCAAGGGGCTGGGCGAGATGAATGCCGACCAGTTGTGGGATACGACGATGAATCCCAACACGCGGACTCTGCTCAGAGTCAAGCTCGACGATGCCGGCGAGGCCGACCGTCTCTTCAGTATCTTGATGGGCGACGACGTGGAAAAACGCCGAAACTTTATCCGCGACCACGCTCTCGAAGTCCAGAACCTCGACGTCTGATCTCCCCTTGTGTATTATTATGTTGTCGGCGACGCACGGACAAGAAAGGCCGAGCCAAATCGACTCGGCCTTGTTTTCTCGCTTAGCCATTCACGCCGGAAGAACTCTCAATCTACCAGCCAACGTTGACTGGAAGGCCTATTCTAAATTATGGTTCACCTGCCATGGCCATAATAAAAAGGAAATGAGTCTCCTTGTCCGGCTCCAGCTCCCAGGTAGGGGCAACTGATGATTGACACTCGCCGGCGGAATTGGTCGGCGTCCAAATCACCCTTTGCGAACCCGTCGATATCCGACTTTTTCGCACGAATGACAAGGATCGCCGGTGAGGAGGGTCCTATATCGCCCGGTGAAGTTCCCTGGACCAGTCTGGTTGTGACCGCCCCTCCGTCATGGCGTTCCGTCACGATGAGATTCTTGCCGGCGACCGCAACCGTTGAAATACTTGAGCCGGTGGTCTGGGCGCTTCCGGCGACCGTGAGGATTACCGATTCATCGGGTTTCAGGTTCCGGATGTTTGCGGCGTGCTTAAGTGCCTGGACAAGAGCGGTTTTGAGGTTTTCGACCTTCTCGGCGTCGTATTTTTCTTTTGGCTCGTCGGGCTTGTCTCTTCCCGCCTCATCCGGCTCATACATCCGGCGTCTGGTTTGATCCCAGACCGGATCGGTCTTTTCCGCCTCTTGTTCTTTGGTTTGCTCTTCCTGCTGTACCTCGGCCGGAGGTGAGAGTGGAAAATCCACTTTCATCAGGAACAGCACGCCGTAGCCTTGCAAGTACATGCTCTGCATCGCACTTCTGTCCATGCCGAGCAGTCTGCCGAACGCGTGGTCTTCGGAGAGGAAAAGACTGGTGCCTACCGGCGATATGCGGGCCTGTTCGAGGTTGTTCTCGAAGATGCGCGACATTACGTTCAGATCTTCAGTCACTGTGATAAGCTCCTCTGTAGTTATCTCCGCCGATGGTATCACGAGTACCGTGCCGGCACTGCCGGTTCGCGGCCACCGCGAGAGGCGGCGTCTCACATCAGAAATGCTGCCCCCGGTTGAACGCACGGACGGAGCCGTCGGAGCAACCGGCATTCTCGCCTGGGTTTGTGCCATGACCGCAACCTGCCTCTGTACCGCTTCGGCCTCCTTCTGCGCGAGTTCTGCTTCCTTTTGCGCAACTTTGGCCGCGATCTCAGCTTCCCTTCGTGCCAGGTCTGCTTCTGACTTCTGCGATTCACTCGCTTTGGCATCTTCAGCCGGCAGGCTTTGAGCTTTAACTGAGACTGCCGTGATTAAGTTGGCGACGACAAATAGAACAATTATTCGGGTAAAAGTCTTCATTTTTTGCTCCTTTCATCTGGATTTTCGGAATTCTCAAATTTGAATGGGACGGAACTCTCGGGCAGGGCATACGACAATGCGTATGCCACATCATTCTTGGTGCGTATCAGTTCGTCTTCGGTCTGGACGGCAAAAGTTGCAAACGCGTTGCTCAATTGGGTTTTGTCGCGGAGCTGGTTGGACACTATTTGCTTTAGGGCTGCCTCAACCCACCGTCGATCCTGGAGTTGCGCATCGTTGATGGATTCGATGAGTTCTGCGAGCAGTTGGTTGGTTACCGTATTCGAGGCGGCTAACGTTTGTATTGCGACCCTGTTGAGGTCCTGGCGGTATTGCTGGCTAAGTTCGTCTTTGAGTTGAATATAGCCGTTTGCCAGGCCCGACAGCATGTTGCGATTGACCTCGTCGAGCAGGTTTTGGCGAATAGCCGGTTCGATGGCGGCCCGAAGCTGCTCGGCGTCCGGCGGTTGCGGCCCTGACAGCCGTCCGGCGGCGTAGCCTGCCAGTATGAGCAACACCGCGGCGGCGGCGACTTTAGCAAAGTTTCCCGTCGCTCGCAGTCGTTCTACGAGCCGGATTGGCTCCTTTGTCTCCGCCGTTTCGGCTTGCTCGGCGGTATTGCCCAACTTTGCGGCCGTTGCAGCGGCCAATTCCTCCGGCGGGCCCGGTGGAATCTGCTCGTTCTTAAGGGCTTCTATCGCTTTTTCAAAAATATCTTCATTTTCTTTCATAGTGCAACCTCACTTTTGCTCTTTTTCCAACAAATGGAAAGATTCTCGCAATTTTGCTCGTGCACGGTGCAGCAGCACACCGGTAGCATTCGCGCTGATACCGAGTTCGGCGCCGATTTCTCGATAGCTCATATCGTTCAAATATCGCAGGCAAAAGGCCGTCGCTTCCTGCTTCGGCAGCCTGCTCAGCGATTCTCGCAACCTAACTGTTAGTTCCTGCTGTTGCGCTTGTTGCGACGGGCACGGATCCGAACTCTGCATCCGCTCGCTGCACTCCGGGTGGGTAATGTCCGTCGCAAAGTTCGACCGTCGAAATCTCTGGCGCAACTGATCTATCGCCCGGGCGGTGGCCAACCTGGCCAACAGGGCGGAGAAATTCCGCACACGCTGGCGCCGGCAGAACCTCAGAGCTGAAACAAAAGTCTCCTGGAAACAGTCGGCGGCATCTGCATGGTTGCCCAGCAGCCTGTAAGATATCTGCCACACAGCCCGTCCGTGCTCTTCGATAATTACCTGCCAGTCAATCACTTGCAAGTCCCGTTGGAAACTTACTGCTGTGCCCTGCTTTCGATCGAGCTGCCGACAGGGCAAGCGAAGCTCTTCTTTGGCCCGCATTACTTCAGCCGTCGTTATGTTAGTCGCTGCGTCACACTATTTTATTACAAAGATTTCCAGTGCTCGACGATGCTTTGCGATTTGAGTGTCGGAATCTTTAGAAAAAAATCACATTTTATTTGAATTGTCGAAATTTTTTCTTGCAAAGATTTTTGCTTTGCAGCAGAATGGCATCGTTTGAATGGCCAGGGGCAAAAATTAGCAAAGAGGCGGACGACAATTTTCTCAACGGAGGCCAGAATGACGGCAAGAGTCAATCGCAGGAAAGTTGGAGCAGAGAGTTTTGCTTTTGGCTTCGGTTTGGTTTCCCTTTTCGCTTTCTCGGTACTTTCAATTTGCGTGACCGTTCTGGTCGGTTGCAACGAAGAACAAAATAGGGCGGCAGTTGACCGGGACATTCCGGCTGCAGCAAAGAAGGCGGATTTGCAGAGGACGCTTGATCGCAGGTTTGAGAATCCTGATGCGCATTTCCAGTTGGGTCAATTGTATCAGGCGGAAGGCCAGTGGCAGAAGGCGGAGTATCATTATAATATAGCTTTGAGTTTCGACCCTTCATATGTGCAGGCGCAGGCCTCAATGGTAAAGCTGTTCCTTGACAGCGGTGATACTGCCAAATCCAGAACATATGCCGAGACTCACATGAATGATGTTTCCAAGTCGGCCATACAGTCTGTTCGGCTTGGCGCGGCGTTTCAGAAGCAGGGTCTTGACGAGTATGCTTTGACTTGTTATCAGCGAGCGCTTGATCTGGAGCCGAGTTCGGCCAGTATTAACAAGCAGGTCGGTTTCTACTATCTGGGCAAAGGCGACAAGGTCAGGGCAAAGGAGTACCTGGTCCGAAGTTTCCAGCTTGATCCGGCGCAGCCGGACGTCGCCGGTCAGTTGGGTCGGCTCGGCGTCGAAGTAAGAATACCGGAAAGGGCCGGGACATCCGGGCAGGCGGAAAAGCCCGCCGAGGAAAAAGAAAAGGAATATAAAATCCTGGCGAAGCACGGGATGATGCAGGTAGAGTCGTCGGAGAAGAAGAGCGAAAAAAAATGAGTGATGCTCGATGGTCATGACTGCTGATCGGGCCAGGTCAGGTATAATGGATCGAGCATTTGGTTTTGCTTTTTCATTGCCCCGTAGCGAACGGATGCGCTGCGGGGTTTTTTTGTTTTAAATTTACCTTCTTTCCACTTATTATCTCTGTTGTCGTGAGCTGATTTCTTGATAGCAGGCTAAGGGGTAAATGCTATGTTGGGATTGCACGCTGCTGATATTGTTGTCCTGGTGCTCTATCTGCTTGGCATGGCCACCATAGGTGTCTGGAGCGCCAGGAAAATAGAAGAGAGCCATGACTTCTTCATGCCCCGAAGGTTCGGCAAGGCGATGATGGTCATGTTCGGATTCGGCGCCGGCACGCATTCGGATCAGGCTGTGGGGGTTGCATCCAAGAGTTTTTCAAGCGGGCTTTCCGGGATATGGTATCAGTGGCTTTGGCTTCCCTGTACGCCTTTTTACTGGCTGATAGCGCCGGTGATGCGGCGGTTCCGCGCGATAACGACGGGTGACGTTTTTGAGGCGCGGTACAACAGGAGCGTTGCGATGCTGTATGCAGTCATCGGAATGCTGAATCTCTCGGTCAATATCGGTCTGATGTTGCGAGGCTCGAGCGAGGTGATCTCGGCCAGTACGCAGGGTCTGCTCTCGGCGAACGTGGCGATAGTGGTAATGACGATTGTTTTCGTCGTTTACGGCGTCGCCGGAGGTCTTGCTGCGGCTATCATCACCGATTTTATCCAGGGCATCCTGACGATCATCTTCTCATTCTTGCTGCTTCCGCTGGTGATGAACGCCGTTGGGTGGATGGACGGGATACGCGAGGCGATCACAGACCC
>JBDREF010000278.1:0-7153 GCA_043820045.1 Planctomycetota bacterium
GATAAAACGCAGGCCGTCCTGCCAGTACCCTGCGGTGGGTCTTAGATTGCTGTTGAAGCCGGCGAAATAGCGGTTTATGTTGTCGATTAGAAGCTCTCTGAGGTACTTGCTCACCATTGATGCGAGCGAGACCGGCAGAAATCGCTTGTCGGCACCGACTACGAAATGCACGCGCATACTCTTGCTATCCGCCTTCAATTCATAGCTGCTGGTCTCGGGGCTCTCGTGCAGAATTCTCAACTGCATATCGCCGAACATCAGTTGCAGATTCTGCCGATAATGGACGCGCCCGCCTTGCCTGTCGACTACGATGTGCAAGTCGTCCCCTCCAAAGTCATCGTACGCTTTCTTCATGAGATGTGAGGTTGCGCTGAAGAGCACGGTGGATTTGTTTTTCACAGCGGCCACCATCTTGTTGTAGTGAGCCACGTCGAAGCAGCAGCTTTTCATCGCAAGCAATTCAATGCCGTTTGAAGCCATGTCGTCGGCGAATACGGCCGAGGCAATGCCTCTGTCGGCAACATCAGTCGAGAGGCGGTAAGCGTCGATATCGGCATACCATGGGTAGTCGCTCAACCGCCCGAGACAGTCCGGGCACAGCAATTCTATCAGTTCGGTCAGTGTGGTCGGCTCTTTGCGGAAGCATTTCAAGAGCGTCAGGGTCGTACGTTCCAAATGTTTTATGCCGAGCGATCTGCTGTAAGCCTTCTTACTGTCTGCAATGAGCAGTCGGCCCGCAAGCCTGCTTCGTCTGTCGCTGAGGCTTTTTCTCAAGATCTGCCAAAGATCGGACTTCAGAAGATGACTCGGAAGTGAAAATGCGCTTGACGAGACGACTAATGGTCCCAGGATCGGCCCGTAGCCGGCTTCATCAATTCCTGCCAAAACCGCCATCCTTGTTACTCCTGTCACCTATACCGGGGACTATTTGCATCCGGACCGACGCCAAAGCTCACGTCCCTGATCGTCCGGAGCAAACCGCTGGACTCCTGTTTATTCGAGTCAAGATTATAGTCTCTGCCGCTCCCGAATCAACAGTATTGTCGTCCAAGGTGGGTCCGGGACCGCATTCCTATGGTCTTCCGGGGTTTGGGCTGGCTGGGCGCCAGCTTTTGGGGTTGCTCCATGTGGCCGGGCGTGCGAGCGGCTGGTCGATCACGAGCGTCTCGCCGCCGCCGTCGGTTGTCGGATACCAACTGTCGCTGTACTCGAATCGCAGTATCGCCGCCTCCAAAGGCGCCGGAAGCTTCAGGACAATACTCTCGCCGCCGTTGCTGAGGCTGCCGGAATACTCGCCCGCAACGTTGATGCCTGTGCCGTAGGCTGACCGGAATGAGGCCATGCTGTCGGCGACCACGATGTACCCGCCCGGCTCAAGCATCGTCTGTGGAAAGGTAAAATCAACTCCTCCGCTGAGGCGAACGCCGGTAAGGTCCAGCGTCATCTGGCTGATGTTCTGAAGCTCGATGTAGTCGAAGCTGCTGCCTTCGGCGGCGTGGTACATCAGTTCGGTAACCCGCAGGCCGGCCAGCAGCATCATGGCGTTAGGGAAGGGAGAGTCCCCGGCGGCAATCGTGACGGTGCCGTCAAGCTGGGCGCTGATGAGCAGGTCGGAGCTGTCCAAAGTGCCGTTCAGGCCCTGGATGGCCAGTAGATTCTTGCCCCGCTTGACGTTAGGCAGAAAGGCGGAGATATCGATATCCTCGAAGACCACTGCCGCCGAATCCGGGTTGTCGGTGCTGCCCTGAGAGTTCCAGGCCGGTGTGCCGTTGAAATTACGCCTTGCCACCTCGATGCCGTTGAGATAGGCGATAAAGCCGTCGTCGTAACGAATCCTCAGCGTCAGCTCGGTAAGGCCGGCTAAAGTTGCGGCCTCGGCGGTGAATGGTATGCGAATGTAAAAAGACGTATTCTTCTGATTGATCTGTGTTTCAATGTCGAGGCTGATAAAGTTCTCATAGCCCGAACGAGTGTCATAACCTACGCCGCCGGGGCTGCCGGTGCACAGCAGCCAGCCTGAGTCGTCGAAATCAGGCTCGCTTCTCCATGACTGGCCGATATTTCCCGTTGGAACCAGCACACGCTTGTCGGCGTTCTCCGGGACGATGGTGACTGAGGTGATACTGTCCTGCCTGCCGGCGGGATTGGCAACTCCGGGAGTCGGCAGCTCGAAGAATCCGAAGCTCTGCGTCCCGTCGGGTGTACGGCCATAAGAGACGTCGGTTGTCTGAGGGCCGTAAAGCACCTTGTCTATCTCCTTTAGTCCGGCGTCGAACAAGCCGATCATTTCACCGTCGGCTGAGAGCTGGAAATCCACATGTCCTGACTCGCTGCGGTTATCGGCACGGAGTACTGCAAAGCCCCGGCCGGCGATGAAGTTCAGCGAGCCGAGCTGATGTTTGTCCGGCTGCGTGACGGGATTGTCGGTCATGTACAGGCCGCCCAGGTCCACCGGAAGGGTGTGGGGATTGAACAGCTCGATGAAGTCTTCCTCGAACAGTACGAGGCCGTCGGCGAGCCACTCGTTTATCCTGAGCTTCTTCGAGTCGCCGAGCGGCTGGGCGATATTGGCCTGACCGAAGGTGGGTATGGCCAGACGCCACTGGTTGTCGTTCCCGGTCCTGCCGATGGACAGATCCGGCAACTGCAGACCGAATTCGACCGAATCTAACAGTACGCCGCTGTTGTTATAGAGGTAAAGACCCTCGCCGTCGCCGTCGAGATTGAATCCCAGATGGATGCCTGTGGTGGTCGTATCGGAGTCGGCATATAGTACCAGGTACCCGCCCGGCTCGATGGCGGTCCCCGGAGGGAAGACGAATTTGGCCGGATTGTCCTGGTTGTCGCTTATGCTGAAACCTGCGAGGCTAAGCGAGGCGGATCCATCATAGTACAATTCTATCAGGTCGGGCAACGTGCCTTCGTGTTCGACGGCTGAACTGTTAATTGCCAGCACTTCGTTGATAACCAGTCTCGAATAAGAGGTGTCGATAGTCCACGGGTGTGAGGAGGTTGGATTATCCTCGCTTTGCCAGATGCCCGCTGAGTTCCTGCCTATTACATAAACGATATAAGATCGGCCGTTGAGCAGGTTCGTCAACCGGATGGGCACGTCCACCGGCCGTTCTTCGCTCCAGGGCCCGGCCGGGTCGCTGACGGAGTACCTGTAGTGCGTGATGCCCGGTCCGCCGACGGTCAGCGTAGCGTCGGTACGATAGGTGGTCTCACCCGGCTCTCCGCATACGGCAGCTCCGCCGGGCACGAAAGCTCCCATATCCAGGCCGCAGGGGCCAGCGCCGATTGCAGGGGAGCCGGCCTTGAGACGAAAATCTGCGTCGCGATCGACAAAAAGCGGGTCGGCATCAACATTGCCCGCGCCGAGATAATGCCATTCGCTCGGAACAATAGAGCGGTTAATAGATAGAGTTGTCGAAGCGGTCAACTGGCCGAAGGTGGTCGGCACGTTCCAGAAAATATTGCCGTCCAGATACGCACCGTCGCCCGGATCGACGCGAGCTTCCAGCGGCTCATCGAAATTGATTCCTGAGCCGGTACAATCTACGACCGTGTTGTTCTCGAAGGTGACCCATGAGCGGTCTTTGACCAGTACGGCGTTATCGCAGTCGATAAACACGTTGCGGGCGATAACATGATCGGAGCTGTGAACGCCGTCATAGCCGGTAGTTACGGCATAAGATTCGCCTTCTTCTGGGCTGAAGTTCCGGTGGAAATTCATAAACACGTTACCCTCGATGTGGGCGCTTGTGCCGTCGAGGTCGAGGCCGTCGTCTCCGCCGCCGAGGAAGATGTTGGCGGTAAATTGTGGAATTGGATCCGGTCCGCCGGCGGAGAAATCCACGACATCCTGCTTGTTGCCGCTGCAGACGCCGAAAACATTGTTCTCGAAGATTACATAGGGGTCGGACGGCAGCGCCCCGTGGCCGGAGACGGTTTGTACGGTTGTATCCGGGAACGTACTGTTACGCACAATCAGCGACGAATTGCTGGTGCTGATGATGGTCTTGTCGGTTCCGGTCCAAGTTACATTGTCGATCAGGAGCCTGGAATTATCCAGACGAATCGATTCGCCGTCGCGCGAGGAATACTCCATATCCAGATAGGCAAGGCTATTATCCTCGGCGCTGTTGAAATGCAGGCCGTCCCACCTTGAAGACGACCCCGGCTGGCGGGCGAACCTTATGCGCCGAAACTGTGTACCCTCGGCAAGAATCCGGCCGTTGATTGTAATCCGCGTATCTTCGTCGAAAAAAACCGTCGTGCCGGGTGCAATCGTCAGAGTGACTCCGGCGGGCACGATCAAGTCGTTGGTCACAAGCCAGGGGCCGGAAGCGGCGTCCAGAGTTGTGTCGGCAGTAAGTGTGCCGGAGACCTCTGCAACGTCGCCGTCGTCATACCAGATGTCGATATGCTTGCTTTTCAGTTTGTTGCCCATGCCGTTGGGGCCGTCGAACGTCTGAATGCTGACTCGATTTATGCCCGGGCGCAGCGATCCGGCACCTTCGGACGCCACGGTGCCTTCCAGTTCAAGGTCGAAACTGATATCGCTGCTTGTGACGGCAGACTGATGGACCTCGACCGCAAGGACGTTCCTGCCGTTGGAGAGCAGGCTGGCGTCCAACGTGAAGTCGTAGAATGTGGACTCATCGGTATCGCTGACACCGCTGCTGGCGAGCGTCAGATAATCGATGCTTCGTGGCGGCATGTTGCTGCGGGCTGCTTCGACCCCGTTGAGATAAACCACCGCTCCATCGTCTCTCAGCAATCGCAGGTGCAGCCTGGAATACAGTGACGCATCGTTCAAATTGAATGAATGCCGGAAGTACGTTGTGATATAACTGTTGCCGCTGGGGCCGCTGTTGACGACGGTACCTTCGGGGCGTCCTTGAGATGCGTCGCCGTAGCCCAATTCCGCCGGTCCTTCGAGCCAAAACGAGTCGTTATAGTTAGGATGAGCGAACCAGTTTGTCCCGCTGGATAATGTGCCTTGATTAGAGCCGTCATCGAGATATTTCCACATCGAGCGGGCCGGGACGAGAGTTTCGGCAATACCGTCGGCACCGCCGAAGTCCCAGACAGCGTCCACCGGCGACCAGAGGGTTAATTGCCCGTTGACCAGAACGGACCGCGTCTCGACGGCGTCGGCGGTCCCGTACAGGGCGAAGGTGTTCGAGTTGCTTCGGTAGTATCCATCCGATTGTGGTAGGTCGCTTTGCACGGTCAGTTCCGACGGGATAAGCGAAAGTACGTAAGCATTACGTGCTGCAACGAAAGTTTTCATTTGATTTATGGCATTGGTCGGGACAAAATCGCCGAGCAGGTCGTCCAGGAGCGGTCCGAGTCTCTCCGGCGAGAAAGTTGTCTCGATAAGGTCCTTCAGATGGAAGTAATAGCGCGGAACGAATTGGGGGTGTCTTAGAAACCGATCCACCACAGGCAGTGTCGTAGCCCGGAAAATGCCGCTCGTGGCGCTGCTGCCGCCCCTGCCGAGAATACTGTCCAAATCGTGCTGAATAAGCACAAAGCGTGGGTCTTCAACGCCGCGGTATAGATAATAATCATCGCCGTAACCATTTGCAAGTGAAGTCTCGCTGTTGTCCAGCAGGGCGTTCATAGCGAAGAAACGCAGCCACTCCTCAACATTGGCGACACGGTTTACTTCTTCGACGTAAATGGAATCCGGCGTATTGTTGGACATAACGTAGCAGAGTTCGATGACGTCCGACCAGTCATCTTCAGCGGTATTGGTCCTCTTGAGATAGCTGTTGCGGTATGAATTAGAATTGTTTCCCCGATACGCCAGGTCGGCCGGACCTGCGTCTCGCATACACTTGTATGCGTTGCCGTTGGCGTCATCCGGGAAATGCTTGCCGGCGAAGTCGCTATCGACCACTTCGAGGTGGGCATACGAGCCGTACATTTCGCTGCCGGACTCGGCGAGATTCTCACCGTTCAGTCTTACCTGGACGGCGGTAACCTCAGGTTGGGGCAGGCCAGACATGCGGAAAAGCGCGCCGCCGGCTAATTGATAGTAGGTGTACTTGGTGTTCAGGTTGACCGCACTGACGCCTTTCCACATTCGATCGTGTGGGAAATTCAGACGATAATTATTGGGCGGATCGTTTCGTGACCCGTGCCCACGATTGCGCACCCCAAGATTGTGCCGAACCTTCACATCGACCCCATCCACACTGACAAGTGTGGCGTTTACCTGGGCGTCGCTGTTGTGTTCACCGCCTTCACGGTCGCCGATATCGAGCAGTCTGCCCTTGTCCGCCCCGCGCATAATGACGTAATAGACAGGCTGACTTCCGGCCGTCCAATAGGTATCTCCGTTAAAGAAATCATCAACCTGATAAAAGGCATTGGTGACCTGCTGGTACCGTCCATCCATGAGACTTGGCGAGGGCCATGTTCGGTCATTGGCTCCGGCATCACGTGCTTCGACATAGAATTCGACTATCCTGCCGGGCCGTTGGGCGGGTATCGCCGCTGCGTATATTCCGTCACCGACTTCGTCGTCGCCGTGCATTCCATCGTCGAACATGGTGACATGGTCATAACTCTCAGGCTCATATCTGGCGTAGATGTCTTCATCCTCATACACGGAGACGTCAATTCGATGGTGCAACGTCATTGAAACGCCCGTTCGCCGCTCGTCGAGGATCCGTGCAGTTACTGTTACGGCATCAACGGCTCCGGGTATAACGGGCCAGTGCATTACGTCCAGGATAATCGGTGCGATGTCGTCGACAGCGACCGAATTGGCCATACCGGGCGTGCCTCCGGTTCTGCTGCTCGCGGACCAGTTCTGCCCGTACTCGTTGGGCATATCGGCGTTGATCAATTCCGGAGACTTGCCGCCGCCGTCGTGTCCGGAAATCCAGAGCCACCCGCGATGGCCGTAGTCTCTCGGTCCGAGTTCGCGAACGCCCCAGTCGCCCTGGTCGAAATAACGAACCCTGTCGATTCTGATGCCGAAACCGTCAACCAGCTCAATCGTCTCGCCGCTGTTGCTCAA
Organism: Planctomycetota bacterium; assembly: GCA_043820045.1. Lineage (GTDB taxonomy): Bacteria > Planctomycetota > Phycisphaerae > Sedimentisphaerales > Anaerobacaceae > JBDREF01. The sequence continues at coordinate 7,040 of JBDREF010000278.1, forward strand.
TTTGCCGTCCCAGCCGCCGACGACGTTGGTCACCCATGGGTACACGGCTTTGAAGACATCTACGTCCGCCGCCGCAACAAGATACTCTCCGGCGTCAATAGCCACGTTCGGAAA
>JBDREF010000279.1:0-10278 GCA_043820045.1 Planctomycetota bacterium
TATGATAACGCCGAGCGGAAGGCCCGCAAGGCATTCGAGCTTTACGAAGACGGGGACATGTCGCAGGCTCTCTTTGAGCTGGAGACTGCGATTGAGATAAATCCGGCCAATGGTTCGTGGCATTTCAACATGGGACTTACGCTTGACGCCGTAGGACGGTTCGAGGACGCGATAAGCGAATACGAAACCGCGCTGCAGCTCAATCCTGAGGACTTGGAGATGTTGAACTCGCTGGCGGTCGATTACACTCGCACCGGCCAATATGATCTGGCCATCGATACGTTCGAGCATATTCAGCAGTTGGATCCGGAGTTCGAGCCTTCCTACTGTAACCGCATAATCGCCTATACGGAGATGGGCCTGTTTGATTCAGCCGAGCAGATGTTCTATCTGGCCCAGCAGATAAAGCCGGATTGCGCGCTGTGCTACTACAATATAGGCAACAGCCTCTTCGCCCAGGGCGAGTACAAGAGAGCGATTAGCTGCTGGCTGCGAACGGCCGAACTCGAGCCGACCCACCCCCAAATCAACTACCGGATCGCCCAGGCCTTCTGGTCGGACGGCGAGACCGAACGCAGCCGGGACTGTTTCCTGGCCGAGCTTCGCCTCAATCCGGGCGATATCGACGTTATTTTCGACTTCGGCTTGTTCCTGCTCGAAACCGGGGATATCGAATCGGCGAAGGAGAAGTTCAACAGAATTCTGGAGCTGGAGCCTGATTTCGCGGCCGCGCTCTTTTATCTCGGCGAAATAGCCTTCAACAACGGCGATTTTGAGCGAGCGGTGGGACTTTACAATAAGGCACTTCAAAAAGACGACACACTTCAGGGGCCACGCTATAGACTGGCCCAGCATGCCTTGATGAGGGGTGAAAAAACGGAGGCCAGAGCCTATCTGGTTTCCGAGTTGAAGCTGGCTTCGGAGGATGTGAATGCGTTGGTTTCGATGGGGTCGATGTTCCTGGAAGTCGGCGATCTCGGCTGTGCGGCACATTGTCTGCTGCGAGCCGTCGATATAGACTGTGCCGATGCGGATGCGTACTACTATCTGGGAGTTGTCAGCGCTATGAAGGGCGACTTTGAGGACGCCTGCGAACTTTTCGCTCACACGCTCGACATCCGAAACGACCACATTCCCACCCTAAGGGATTCGGCCCTCGTCTATCTGACAATGGGCAGATTGGCCGATGCCGCACAAAGGATAAAACAAGCCAGGGCCCTGGACGGCAGCAATCAGCAGCTAAAGAAAGTGGAGCGGAGAATCACTCGGGCTCGCCTGGAACATAAGGTAACGGATTCTCTTCGCCGATCCAGGCTCCTATTTGCCCCCAAAAACTCTTCCAAGTGAGCATTTTTGTCTTTCATCGTTTGCAAATTTGCCCCAAATGCGTTAGGTTATTGTGTTCGGCCGAGTGGCGGAATGGCAGACGCTGGGGACTTAAAATCCCCTGCCCGTTAGGGCGTGTGGGTTCGACTCCCACCTCGGCTACTGATTTTCGATTTACGATTTATGATTTTCGATTCTCGGCGGGCATCGAGCATCTGGTATCGAGTATCGAGTGTTTTTGGAGATGACTATGGCGAATAAGAGTCCTAAACTTGTGAATGTGGAGAAACCCAATCTGTATCGGGAGATGTTTCCCTATACGGAGTTTCCGGCGATCGTATTCGACAATCAGAAGGTCGAGTATGATAATCCGCAGGATATCTGGATAACCGATACGACGTTTCGCGACGGCCAGCAGGCACGGCCGCCCTATAAGCCTGAGCAGGTGCTCAAGGTTTACGACTTGTTGCACGAGATAGACGGCGGCACCGGCCTGATACGCCAATGTGAATTCTTCCTGTACTCGGAGCGCGACAGGCAAGCCGTCGAGCTTTGCAAAGAGCGGGGCTACAAATTCCCGGAGATAACCGGATGGATAAGGGCGGTGCCGGCCGATTTCAAGCTGGTCTCACAAATGGGACTCGGAGAAACGGGCATTCTGACCTCGGCGAGCGACTATCACATTTTCCTGAAGTTGCGAAAGACCCGGGCCCAGGCGATGGCCGGGTATATTGATATCGCCAGAGCCGCGCTGGACAACGGCGTAATTCCGCGCTGCCACTTCGAGGACATAACGCGAGCGGATTACGAGGGTTTCGTGCTTCCTTTCGCCGCCCAGTTAATGAAGCTTTCCGAAGAATACGACAAACCGGTTAAGATCCGCCTTTGCGATACGCTCGGGTTCGGCGTGCCCTGGGCCGGGGTCACTCTGCCGCGGAGTATCCCGAAACTCATACACGGACTGCGACAGATTGGCGTCCCGGCAGAATGGCTTGAATGGCACGGTCATAACGACTTTCACAAAGTTGAGGTGAACGCCGCCGCCGCATGGCTCTACGGCTGCTCGGCCGCAAACGCCGCCATACTCGGCGTCGGCGAGCGAACCGGTAATCCACCGCTCGAGGCGCTAGTCGTCGAACACGCGCAGTTGAGAGGGATGACTGATGGCGTCAACTACGGGGCGATTACAGAGCTGGCCAACTACGCGTCGAAAGAGCTTGGTTTCGAAATTCCGCGAAATTATCCGCTGGTCGGCAGAGACTTCAACGTTACCCGAGCAGGCATTCACGCCGACGGTTTGTTGAAAAACGAGGAAATCTACAATTGCTTCGACACGCAGAAGCTGCTCAAACGTCCAGTCGGCGTGGCGATCACCGACAAGACCGGAGCGGCCGGTATCAAGCACTGGATAGAAGCAAGGTACGAGACCGAAATCCCCAAGCATGACCTGCGCGTGACCAAAATCAAAGACAAAATCGACGCCGAGTACGCGGCGGACAGGGTATCGGCGATATCCGACGATGAAATGTTCCGGTGGGCGCGCGAAGCTTTCGGCAAGGATTTACCGCCGTTGAAAACGTAAAGTGTGTAAGCTCTAAATCCTAAACAAACCCGAAACTCTAATGTTAGAATGTTCAAAACGCGTTTGCAGAATTGTAGTTTCGGTCATTTGTGCTTGTTTAGAATTTAGTGCTTAGAATTTAGGATTTCCACCTTCGGGATACGGGATGCCAGAAACGAAATCCGAAATCAGAGCAGTATTGTTCGACCTGGGCGAGACTCTGCTGAACTTCGGCAGATTCAGCGCTACCCGGCTCTTTCGAGAAGGCGCAAAATTATCTTACGAGTTCCTCAAAAGTTGCGGCCAGCCCGTCGGCAACTTCGAATATTACTGCTGGAGCAATCTGATTGTCCTGCGCATCCGGCATTTGATCAGCCACGTTACTGAAAAAGATTTCAATTCCCTGGCTCTGCTGAGGGGAATTGGCATGAGAAGGGGCGTCCGGCTCGACAAGGAGCAGTGGGAACATTTCGCATGGCTCTGGTACGAGCCTTTGAGCAAAATAGCTACCATCGAACCGACGATAAAGCAGACTCTAACGGCCCTCAGGAATTCCGGCTTAAAGCTCGGTATAGTTTCAAACACCTTCGTCAGCGGCCGGTCCCTGGAGCAGCATATGGAGCAGGTGGGCATACTGGATTTCTTCACCGTCCGGGTCTATTCGTACGAGTTCGACTTTCGAAAGCCCGACACCCGCATCTTCAAAATCGCCGCCCAAAAGATCGGCGAGGCGGCCGAGCACATACTGTTCGTAGGAGACCGCATCGACAAAGACATCATACCGGCCCTGAAACTCGGAATGAAACCGGTCCTCAAAACCGCCTACACCAACGCCGGCAAAAAGCTGCCCGAAGGGGCTTTCAAAATAACTCACGTCTCTGAACTACCTGCCCTAATACAAGAAATTAACGCCTAAAAAGGGATCATAGCAGTAGATGCTTAGTACATGGGGCCAAATATCTTCTCAGTCAGCCTATGTCATAGCTATTATCCCGGAATTTCAATGTATTCTTATCATCTGGGATAGAAGATCCAAGGCAATAACGTTATCAGTAAAGACAGACTGAATTGGTCGTCATTTATTTCTGGGTCCGCCGTAGTATAGATAAGCACGTCCTTGTTTGGCCCCAGCTTTGTATCGGCAAGCTCCAATGACAAGATCATCGAAGCCGTCGTTGTTGACATCGCCACAAGCTAATCCAAAGCAGCCAAACTGATCATTGGGATTTTCTCCTGTGAGAATCCTGCCTGGTTTTGGATCAGGACCGGCCAGTTCGTTGCCCCAATAGACGTAAACTCTGCCAACCTGTTGTCGATAGCAATAGGCTCCAATGACTATATCGTTCACCTTGTCACCGTCGATATCGCCACAGACCTCTTGAAGACCATAATTACTACCTTCAACCTCACCATCAAAAACCATGTCCGGATCGGCATCCAGACTCCTTTTCGAGTTGCCATGAAAGAGATAGGCACGACCTTGCTTATTATTGTAACCTGTGGCGATAATGATATCATCATAGCCGTCCCTATTCTGGTCAACACATACTATGCCGCAGCCAAAGAAATCATTACCTTCAGATTGTGCTTTGAAGATAACGTCGGCTTTCGCATCCATATCCGATTTACTGCCACCATAATAGAGATATGTCCGAGCACCCTGCCTGGTATAACCTCCAATGACTATGTCTCCGTAGCCGTCGTTATCAACATCACCACAGCTAATGGCGTTGCCGAAATAATACTCTGGGTTTTCTGCGGTGAATATTAGATCAGCAGACGTATCCATCAATTCCTTTTTGTTCCCATAGTAGAGGTAAGCTCGGCCTCTTACATCGAACGAATGGGATGCACCGAAGATAATGTCATCATAGCCGTCATTGTCTATATCATAGACAGCAGGGTAACCCCACCCGAATTGTGATCCCTTCTCTTCCTCCCCGACAAAGATCTTATCTGGATTGGCATCCATAGACTTACGGTCACCGCCCCAATAGAGATATGCACAACCTCGCGTCTCGCTGTAACCGCATGCTGCAACGATGATATCCTCACAACCATCATTGTCGACATCGCCACAGGCAATACCGTCGCCGAACTGATCCCCCTCATTCTGTCCTTCGAGAATCAGATCTGCAGTATTGTCCATGTCCGGTCCACCATAGAACAAGCAGACTCGGCCTCGCTTGTTATTGTAACTCGGCGCTCCTATAAGTATATCGTCATATCCATCTCCATCGACGTCGCCACAGACAATGTGAAGGCCGAACAAGCTGTTCGGATCTCCGTCAAATATCAGGTCCGGAACTGTTGACTCGGTTTGTTTTCTTTGTTGAGCCAACTGGAGCAGAGTTCGGCCCGACTCGGTTCGAATACCGCTATCGGCGCCTTTGTCTATAAGGAGTTCGGCGACTTTATAGTCATGATTGACTGCTATGTACAAAGGAGTGTGACCCTGTTTGTCTTTGGTATTGATGTCGGCGCCATTGGTGATTAGCAATTCTGCTACATTCTTGTTGCCAAACCGTGCAGCATGATGAAGGGCAGTAAATCCGGACTCATCATCCTTCTCATCGATTTTAGCACCTTTGTCCAGAAGGAATCCGACAATATCTCGATCATCCGACTCGGCTGCCAAATGCAATGGTGTCCGGCCATCGTTGTCCTTCAAGTTAACATCCTCCCCCTTGGCTAAAAGCAGTTCAACCGTATCCTTCGACAGCCGGTATTGGTTATAATCGGAGTTTCTCATATCCAGGATTAGATGCAGGAGAGTCTGACCTCTATCATCCTTAACACTGATATTAGCGCCAGCTTCTAAAAGCAACTTTACAGCTTCTGTTCTGCCTGTTATAGCTGCACGCTGTAAGGGTGTATATACCCGTCGCCATGTGTTGTTTTTAGCATTTACATCAGCACCATGCTGAATTAGTAGTTCAACTATGTCTCTATGTCCGCCTCTAATCGCAGCATAAAGAGCAGGCTCATGCTTGCCATTCCCGCCATTGACATTCGCCCCTCTTGCGAGCAGTAATTTAACCATCTCGATGTTATAAATCGACGCTTCATGTAAAGGTCCCCAATCTTCCGGATAGTTTACGTTTGCTCCGTGATCAATCAGGAATTTAGCTATGGTCGTATTGCCTTTATACAATGCCTGACACAATGGAGGCCATGATCCTGCATTAACATCGGCGTCTGCTTCAACAAGGAGCTTCACCAGGTCCATGTTGTTTGAATCGACTGCACAGTACAGTGGAGTGTAATCCGCAGTGTTCTCCTTTTCCTCTTTTGTACTGGTATCACCCCACTTGGCATCGACGTCGGCACCTTCGGCTATTAGTAGTTTTACCTGTTCAATATCTCCTTTTTTTACAGCTTCTAAAAGTGAGCGATTCTTCATAGCTTGTTGAACGCGCTTTATCATAAGCGTTGTTGCCGGGATAGTTCTACTTTCTAAATACTCATCGAGAAGTTTTTGAAACGCAGATAATGCAGCATCGAACTGTTTTGATTCGAAATATAATTGCCCTATCCAGTACTGAGCATTCTGGGCAATCTTACTATCTGGTGATAGGCTTATCACCTTCTCGTATTCGGCAATTGCGGCATCGTAATCGGCGAGTATATGCAGCTCATTTGCCTTTTGAAAGTGTTGTTCGGCCTCAGGATTTGTCTCTGACTCATTACCTGCAAAAGCCTCAATCGATATTCCCGGCAAGAACGTCGAAGATACACATATTATCAGTAAAACTAAGCTTATATTTTTCATTTTTATTTCCTTTTATTTCGATGCGCTGATTGACTGAGCCATATCCATTAATTGCGACATTTCGGTGTTACCAATCAATACGTAAGAAAGCTTATCATCCCTCCATGCGAGAATGGTCCCGCCTGCCTGCTCTTTCTGGCGATATACGGCATATTCTCTGAAATCCCTCGCCTCAAGCCCTCTCTGTCCATTCAAAGGTTGCTCAAACAATGATATCGAATTGATACCATTAGTGTACAGCAGTTGCAGGGCGTCACGATCCTCGATAGTTCTGATCTGATCGAGTTTATAGTAGGGATGAAGCCACGGCGGGGCCACTAAATCAAAATTGGTGGTTTCTTTGGCTTCTGAAAGGGTTAGTTTATGTCCATTTGAAATTGTAGTAGTTTCAGATGAATTGATCTGTCTTTGAGACGTAGGTCCTCTGACAATTATACCGGGGCTAACATATTCCGGCTCATCTTCAAGAATTTCGTAATACAGAATATCATGTTGATTCACACGCATCTGTGCCGGCTGCGGTGCGGCCTGAGTCAGGGAAGCATGTCGAGCAACGAGATCCCGGTGTTCTTCTAAATAGAAGTTGATGGTCGCTGAATCATCCACAGGAGCCAAAGCGATATTCCGCCGGGCCCGCGCCAGCTCATCTTTCAGGTCGGTGACTTTTCCGGACAGAACAAAACACGCAACCCAGGAAGTAACTACAAGTAACGCCGCAGCAAGGTAGCCGACTTTTCGCCACAACATAATCTTCCTTGTACTCGATTCGAACATAGCTGAAGCCGAATCATCCTGTGATTGGAAGATTTCAACCTGCTCTTTGTGTTCCTCTTTCCATTTGTCAAAATCGAATTGGGATTCGTTCCCAGTGACGGCGTCGCAAATTAACTCGTCCAGTTTCTTATTGTTTTTGTCCATATTCATAACCGGTTCTCCGGAAAACCGTTTTTTCTTAAATACGCTGTCATTTTTCGTTTTGCCCTTGCGAGCCTGCCGTTGATCGCCGCCGGCGAGATTCCCAGAATCGAGCCGATTTGTTCGTATGACAGGCTGTTGTAATACCGTAATACGACCAGCTCTCTTGATGCATCCGGAAGTTGTTCAATGGCCCGGCGAACCGCAAGGGTGTTTTCATCGTCGTTGTTCTTCTCAGCTACTTGTGAAAGATCTTCGGTGCTGATCTGCCTGGCCTTAGCCGCCACCATATCTTTGGCGACGTTTCTGCAAATAGCCGCCAGCCAGGGTACGAATCGCCTTTTGTCGTTCAGGGCCCGCAGGCGAACGAGCGCCCGGACAAAGCTTTCCTGTGCGGCATCCTCGGCAAGCTGGTGGTCGCTCAGCACGGCGTACGCAACCGCGACCATCGCCGCGTAGTACCGCCGGCACAACTCGCCGAAGCTCTCGATATCGCCGCCAACGGCCGCTTCGACCAACTCTCTTTCCGGATCGCTCTGCACGTGCTAAAGGTCAACCTCCAAATCTGCCGATCAGCGTTCGTTATATTGTCTGATTCTGAGCCCAAAATGAGCGCGAGAAATGCTTTTTTCCGTTTTTTATTACTCAAACTGACCGATTCGTACTGTCATCCCTGCGAAAGCAGTCCCGTAAGGGACGCCTTACGGCGGGAACCAGGAACGTGACGGCAGGCTGGATTCCCGCTTTCGCGGGAATGACAAGCGGTGCCGCGTTATTGCCATACCGGCAGCATAATCTGTGCGATTTCATCGCGCCCTACGGGACCACGTTCTTGGTGCCGTTCATGACATTCAGAGTGTGATTGGCAACACGCGTAATATATTTGTTGGGCTGGCCTGTCAGAGCCTGCTTCAGAGCTGCTTCGGCTGGCTTGGCCTGCGTTCCAATACTGTCAAGCACGATAGCGGCCTGCAGACGTCCCCACTCATGTTCGCCGCGCAGGGTCTCAATCAGGACGCCAAGGGCCTTCTGCGGCTTGGCCATCATGCACAACGCCCGCGCCGCAGCAACTCTGACACTGACGGATTCATCCGCAAGCGCGGTGATCATCCTGCTCTCGGCCGTACCGGCAGCCCTGCCGATATTGCCTATCCCCGTGGCCCCCCAGTATCGGACCGCCGCATCTTCATCGTTCATGGCCGCGATGAGTTTGGGTAGTGCCTGCTTGCCGTCAGAGGCGCTCGCTGCGATTTCACCGATTCTGCTGTTGAGGGCATCGCCGCCGCCCTGGCGCAGGATTGCGTAACGGCTACCGTATTGCTTTTCGCGATCAACAAGCTCCGGTTCCGGCATCAAGCCAAGGTCTTTTGTCTGCTGAACCCAATCGAGATGGACCTTGCGCATTCGCTTCAATACGCTCGCATACTCCGGGTCATTCGCAAGGTTGTTGATTTCATGGGGGTCATTGCGCAGGTCGTAAAGCTCTTCGACGGGTTTGCGGCCGGCCATGAACAGCTCTGCCGCCGGAGGAAGTTTGCCTTCGGCGTGCACCCGTCGAATCTCCTTCATCGTCGCGCCCTGTTCAGGCGTGTTCATATATTGATAATAAGCCTTGAGAGGCTCGTAATTGCGAATGTAGCGGTAGCGTTTATCGCGCACGCTGCGAATAATATCGTAGCGTTCGTCCATTCGGTCCCTGGCGCCGAAAATGTACTCCCGGGGCTCGGGCAAATCGGGCCCCAGGAAGGGCCGGCCCTGCATGTATTCGGGAATCTTCAATCCGGCCAGATTCATGACCGTGGGGCCAAAGTCTATCGAGCTGACAAGCCGGTCGTTTTGACTGCCCGGTTTGGCCTGATCGCCCGCGCGAAGTCTTTCAGGGACGCGGACCACGAGCGGTATATGTGTGCCGGAATCGTACAGCCAGCGTTTCGCCCGCGGCAGGCCGACTCCATGATCCGACCAGAAGAAAACGATAGTGTTCTCGTAGAGCCCGTCTTGCTTCAATTGCCCAATCAAATCACCCGCCCAGGCGTCCATAGCCGTAATCAGCTCGTAGTTGCGTTTCCAGTCCTCCCGCACTATGGGCGTGTCGGGATAGTAGGGCGGCAGTTCGAGCTTATTCGGGTCCTGTCTCTGCGAGGGCTTCAAACGCGCAGTGACGCTTTTGTACTTGGCTTCGCCGGCAATGCCGCTCTCGTGACAGCCCGTGAAATTGAATACGGCGAAGAAAGGCTGCCCGCTTTTGCGATTTCGCCAATGTGCCTTGCCGCTGGATTCATTCCAGGCATCGCGCAGGTCGCCGGTCTGGTAATCGGTTTTGGAGTTGTTCGTGCAGCAGTAGCCCTCCCGGCGGAGATAAGTGCTGAACGCCTTTATCATCGGCGGCAGCTTGGCATTGCATCGCATGTGATGGGTACCTATCGTCGTCTGGTACATGCCGGTGATTATCCCTGAACGGCAGGGGGCGCAGACGCCGGCCGTCGTGAAAGCATTGGTGAAACGCACACCCTCCTGAGCCAGCCGGTCTATGTTCGGCGTTATCGCGTGTTCGTCGCCGAAACAACCGATGTGCGGGCTGATATCTTCGCACGACAACCAAAGAATATTGGGCCTGTTGCTGCTCGCGCCATTAGCTTTAGGGGGCTGTGATAACATCCATGTGGCCGCGCCGAGGCCGACGGCCTTGAGAAAATTGCGCCTG